>CAXTUZ010000064.1:0-2927 GCA_964247525.1 uncultured bacterium | reverse complement strand
GGTCCGCAGGGCCGATTACGGACGCTGCTCGACGTCGCACTCCCGCCGGCGCAACGAACTCCCAGGTCGTCCGCCGCCGCCTCGGCGCCGGTCACCCTCGCCGTCGATCCCGCGCTCATCGAGACGATCGGAGTGTTGAGCCGCGCCGGCTGGACGCGGCCCGGCGACAACACCAAGAGCGATCGGGCCGCGAGCGTCGAGGCGAACTCCTGGCTCGCGGACCTCAGGGCGCGCACCCGCGGGAGCGGGGTGATCGCGCTTCCGTACGCCGATCCCGACGCCGTCGCACTCGTCCGCGCGGGCCTGTCGGGGGACCTCGCGAGCGCGATCGCGCTGGGTCGCGCCTCGCTCACCGACGCGCTCCCCGCGTCGACCGTGCAGACGGTCGCCTGGCCGGTCGACGGTGCCGTCGACCAGGACACCCTCGACGCGTACACCGGTGCCGGAGACACGAGCGTCCTCGTCGACAGTGCGCAGATCCCGACGAATGCGGACGCGAACGTCTTCACCCAGAGCGCACCGACGTTGCTGGACACCAAGGGCCCCAGGATTCGGGCGCTGGCGGTGGACAGCGAATTGACCGGACTTCTCGCGGGTGGTGGACGCGACGCGCCGAGTGTCCGGATGGCCGCGCAGCGGGTGCTCGCCGTGCTCGCCGTCGCGGAAGGTGAGCGCCCGAACGGATTCGAGGCCCGCGACGTGCTGCTCGCCCTGCCGCGCGCCTCGAATCCGGACGTCACCTGGCTCCGCACCGTTCTCGGTGACACCGCGGCCGCGACCTGGCTGCATCCGGTGACGCTCGACCAGACCGAGAACGATCCCCTCGGCAATCGCGCCGCCCTCGCGCCCTATCCCGCCGGTGCGCGGGCACGGGAGCTGACCCCGAGCAGCCTGATCGGACCGCAGAACTCGGTCACCGAACTGCGCACCCGGCTCGCCGACATCCGCGCGATGCTTCCCGATGACCAGCTGACCCGTCCGCTTGCCGATGCGGTCAGCCGAGCGGAATCACTCGCCTTCCGCGCTCCCACGCCGGGCGGCTCTCAGCGCGCCCTGCTCGACGGCGTCTCCGCCCAGGCCACTGCACTGCTGGGTGGGGTCACACTTGCCGTGACCGGGCAGGTCACGCTCGCCAGTCGTAACGGCAACGTGCCCATCACCGTACGGAACACCCTGTCGAAGCCGGTCAGCGTCGACATCGCCCTGTCCACCTCGGACCGCACGAAGCTCACCTCGGCCGGCGCACGGCGCTTCGTGATCGAGCCCGGACAGAAGCGGCGGGTACTCCTCCCGGCAAAGACGCAACGCGCCGGGACCTTTCGGGTGGAGCTGAGCGTCGCCACCCCGGACGGGCGGGTGATCGCCCGCGCGCCACTGACCGTCCATTCCACCGCGTACGGCACGATCACCCTCGTGATCACCCTCGTCGCGCTCGGGGTTCTCGTCGTCGCACTGGTGATCCGGTTCGGGCGGCGTCTGCGGAACTGGCGCTCGGGCCGATCCGACCCTCGCGGCGAGATCATCACGACGCCGTGAGCACCGGCGCCGGCCGCGGGCTCGCTCGTCACAGCAGCGCCATGGCGCTCGGCACGATCGCCTCCCGCGCGACCGGTTTCATCCGGACCGCGATCGTGCTGGCCGCCCTGGGCGTGCACGGGGTCGGGGACGCGTACAACGTCGCCAACACCACCCCGAACATCGTCTACGACCTGCTCCTGGGCGGGGTGCTTTCCAGCGTGGTCGTGCCTCTGCTCGTCCGGGCGCGGCGCGAGGACCCCGACGGCGGAGAACGATTCACCTCCGTGCTCTTCACGGTGACGGTGCTCGCCCTCGTGGTCGTCACCGTCGTCGGGGTCCTGGCGGCACAGCTGCTCGTCGACCTCTACATCCACTCGAACGACGGGCGCGAGCGTGCGCTCGCCGTAACCTTCACCCGTTTGTTTCTCCCGCAGCTGCTCTTCTACGCACTCACCGCGCTGGCCGGGGCGGTGCTGAACATCCGTGGCCGATTCGGTGTGGTCGGTGCGGTACCGGTGCTCAACAACCTGGTTGTCATCGCCGTGGCGTTGCTGTTCATCGCGACGGCGGATCGACGGCATCTCGACAACACGCTCAGTTCCGGCAACACGCTGCTGCTCGGGCTCGGCACCACCACAGGCGTCGCCGTGATGGCGCTCGCGCTCGTCCCCGCCCTGCGGGCCGAGGGCGTGCGCCTGCGCTTCGTCCCGGACTGGCGCGAACCCCGGCTCCGGCTCGCCGTCCGTCTCGGCGGCTGGGTTCTTGGTTACGCGGTCGCCAACCAGGTCGGCTTCTTGGTGACGACCGCGCTCGCCACGCACAACGAAGGCGGGTTCACCGTCTACTCGACCGCCTTCCAGCTCTTCCAGCTCCCGCACGCGATCGTTGCGGTGTCCGTCATCTCCGCGCTGATGCCGGGACTGTCGGCGGTGGCCGCCGAATCGGACACGGCCGCGATGCGTGCACAGCTCTCGCGGGGACTGCGGCTCACCTTCACCCTGCTGCTCCCGGCGGCGCTCGGTCTCGCCGCGCTCGCGCATCCGATCGCGACCGGCGCCCTGCGCTACGGCGGAATCTCGAGCGCGGACGCGCGACTCATCGGCGACACACTCGCCGTATTCGCGCTGGCGCTGCCGTTCTGCCTCGGGCTGGGGATGGCGATTCCGTGGCCGATCGCCGGCGCCGGCCTCGCCTCGCTGCCCAAGCCGGGGATGTGGATGGTGCGCGTCAAGCAGGCGTTCGGCGTGCCCGCCGCTCAGTGGGGCGCGGTCGGCCTGCGCGCGCTGGCCCAGCCGGTGCCGACCGTTCCCGAGTCCCTCGGCGGCGACGCGCTGCTCACCAGCCTGCGCGGGTCCGGGCTGCAGCTCGCCGTCGTCGTCGACGAGTACGGCGGCACCGCGGGCATCGTC
>CAXTUZ010000063.1:0-10121 GCA_964247525.1 uncultured bacterium | reverse complement strand
GTCGTAGTAGGTGCCGTGATGACTGATCGGGCCTTGCGCCGCCCAGATCTTTCGGAGGATGGTGACGAACTCCTCGGAGCGGGCGTAGCGCTGGTCTTTGGTCAGCGTGTCTCCCTCCCGGCGCTGCTCTGCGTCGCTGCCGCCGGAGATGATGTGGACTCCGAGCCGACCGCGGCCGATCTGGTCGATCGTGGCGAAAAGCTTGGCCGCCTGCGTCGGATATACGAATCCGGGCCGGTGCGCCAGCATCGGGGCAATGCGCTCGGAGTTGTTGACGACAAATTGCGCCAACTGGTTCGCGTCGACAGTGGCCGAGCCGTACGCGACCAGCGTGTAGTCGAAGTCCGCGTCGTCGAGTGCTCGTACGAACCGCCGCGTGTAGTCGACGTCGAACGACGGACCGGTGTTTGCACCGAGGAGCTCGGTGCTCGGACTGGTGTGGGTGGCGCTGATGAACTCGACAGGCATGGGCGTTCCTTCAGATGTGGACGGCGGTCAGTGGGCGGAGCCGGCGGCGAAGTCGTCGACGCCGAGCGAGGACAGGAGCTGGGTTCGAAGCCGGACGAAGTGCGGGTCACCGACATTCCGGGGCCGCGGGAGGTCGACCTCTACGTGGAGTGAGATGCCACCGGCCTCCATCACCAGGACGCGATCAGCGAGCAGCAGCGCCTCCTCCACGTCGTGTGTCACGAGCAGGACCGCGCATCGGTGCCGCTGCCACAGCCCGGCAACGAGGCGTTGCGCTTTCACTCGCGTCAGCGCGTCGAGCGCCCCGAACGGCTCATCCAGAAGCAGCAGGGCGGGTTCGCGCACCAGGGCACGTGCCAAGGAAACTCGCTGCGCCTCCCCGCCGGAAAGAGTCTTCGGCCAGGCGTCGGCACGGGCGGTGAGACCGACCTCCTCGAGATAGCGCTGCGCGAGCGCGCGGTCCGGCCGCCCGGGCAGACCCAGCACGACGTTGCGCCACACCCGTTTCCACGGCATCAGCCGCGGGTTCTGGAACGCCATCGCGTGGCGCCGGGGCACCGCCACTACTCCCTCGATCTCGCGGTCCAGGCCGGCGAGGATGCGTAGGAGCGTGCTCTTGCCGCATCCACTCCGTCCGAGCAGCGCCACGAATTCACCTCGGGCGACGCGTAGGGACAACCCGTCGATCACCCTCCGATTGCCGAAGGCTCGGACCAGGTTCTGCACGTCGACGACGTCGCCAGCGGTGTTCGTCGGTTCTACGACTTCCGTGCTGATGGCAGTCATCAGGCGCCTTCGAACGTCGGTCGCCACGCCAGCAGGTACTTCATCGCGATCCGGACGAGAAGGTCGGTGATCATCCCCAGTAGTGCATAGACGACGAGGCAGACGACGATCACGTCGGTCTGGAAGAACTGCTCCGCGTTGTTCATCAAAAAGCCGATGCCACTCGACGCGTTGTTCTGCTCGGCAAAGACCAGTGCGAGCCAGGCGATACCGAGCGAGTAGCGCAGCCCGACGAGAATGCTCGGCAACGCACCCGGGAGCACCACGTGCCGGGTGAGCGCCCAGCCGCGCAGTCCCAACGAGTGTCCAGCCTCGATCAGCCCCGCGTCGACGCCGCGGATGCCGGCGTACGTGTTGAGGTAGAGCGGGAAGGTCACCCCGAGCGCTACGAGCGCGATCTTGGGCTTCTCGTCGATGCCGAACCAGATGATGAACAGCGGGATGAGCCCTACCCACGGCAGGGTTCGCAGCATCCCCATGGTCGCGTCGATGAGGTCCTCGCCGAGCCGGAAGAGTCCGGCGATCAACGCGAGACCGATGCCGATCACGCTACCGATGGCAAAGCCCCACACCACGCGGACGAGCGAGGCGCCGATCGCTGCGGGCAGGTCACCGTTCGCGGTGAGATCGCCTGCACGGGAGGCGACGTCCTGTGGACTCGCGAGGGTGTCGGACGGCACGACCCCGCTGGCCGTGAGGGCCCACCACAGGAGGAGAACCAGCAACGGCCCGAAGGTGCGCCGGATCGGTCGCGGGATCTGGCGTCGGCGCCGCTCGGAGCGCGGCTTGATGATCAGCAGGGGTTCAGGAGCGTCCGCTGCGGGGAGGGGCGCGGCGCTCACCCGTTGGTGCGCGGCGCGCCGGAGAACACCGGTCTCCGGCGTGGTCGTCATAGATCGTCCGGCTCGTCGGGGCCTGTCGCAACCGGCCGCTCGGGGTCGGAGATCCAGGCCGACCAGGATCCGGGATAGAGGGCCGCGGGGACGCCGGCGACGCTAAGGGCGAGGAGCGTGTGGGCCGCGGTGACACCCGATCCGCAGTACACGCCGACCGGTCGTGACCCGTCGGCCCCCAGTCGCGCGAAGTGCTCCCGTATCTGAGCCGGAGGTCGGAAAGCCCCTGTGTCGTCGAGCGTTTCTGCGGTCGGAGCGTTGCGGGCGCCCGGAATGTGGCCGGCGATCGGATCGACCGGCTCCTGCTCCCCGCGATAACGAACCGCGGTTCGCGCGTCGAGCAGCACGCCCGAGCGGGCGAGTTCCGCGGCCTCGTCCGCGGTCAATGCCGGAAGTGCTCCGGAGGTGAGTGCGATGTTCCCGCGAGGAGCGCGGTGCTCGCCGACCGAAATGTCGAAACCCAACTCACGCCAGGCGCCCAATCCCCCGTCCAGAACGCGTACGTCCTCGACGCCGGCCCACCGCAGCAGCCACCACGCGCGGGCGGCCGCCTGGCCGCCGGTGTCGTCGTAGACCACGACCGGAACGTCGGAACGAACGCCCCACGATCGTGCGCTGCGCTCCAGATGGTCGAGAGCGGGGATCGGGTGACGCCCGCCTTCGGGCGTCGGTGGTCCGGCGAGCTCGGTGTCCAGATCGACGTAGACAGCGTCCGGAAGGTGTCCCGCTTCGTAATGAGCTCGGCCGTGCGGATCGCCGAGCGCCCAGCGGACATCGAGGAGCAGCGGCGGGCGGGGCGAGTGCAGTTCCCGCTGAAGTTCTTTTGCGTCGACGAGGGTGTGAGCCGGCCTGACCGCGGCATGGGGTGTGTTCACGCCAGCCTGCTCGAGCAGTGCAAGCAGGTCGTTCTGGTCGAAGCTCGCCGGAGCAAGCCCATCGCGGGCCATCCGGGCGATTCGGCGTTGAATGCCGATGTTGAGCGGTGCCGGCACTCCATGGAGTCGCGCGATCAACGAGATCTCTCCGTTGAGGAAGTCGGACTCGACACCGGCGGAACGGGCGATGCTCTGCCAGGTGGAGCTTCCGCCGCGTTCCCAGCCGGGAACCGGGCGCCCCACCAACCCGCTCAGGTCGAGGGTGTTCTCGCCCAGCAGATCCGCCGCGTCGATCCCGGCGGCGGCGAACGCGGATCGGGCCTCGGCCACGAGCGCCGCGGCCGCGACGTCGCGCAACGGGCTGGGTGGGTACACCACGTCCAGGTTGTGTGCCAGGTTCCCGAGCAGCTTGCCGGCCTTCCAGCGGGCGATGTCAGTGACGCGCTGGGTGGGGAATGCGGCGGCGGTGAAGTCACGGGCGACCGTGTCGAGCACCTGAGCTCCTCCGCGCGACGCGAGGCCCACGTACACCGCCCCGACCGTCGGTGCCGCGGGCGCCACCACGACTCCGGGTTCGAGGTGGGAGGAAGGGACGAGGATGACTGCGTCGAGCACGGTGTCGAACCGGCGAAGCGCCGCTGTCGCGTTCGCCAGTCCGTTCTGCAGCAGCACGATCGGAAGTGCCTCAGCGGCGCTCTGTCGGGCCTCGACGCCGGATACGGGCTGCCACGCCCAATGCTGCAGGGCGGCCTCCGTATCCTGCGATTTCGTGGCGAGAACGAGGATGTCCTCGTCGCGCAGTCCGACGGTCGGCGCGGCATCGAGGTGCAGTTGCCGCTCACCGTCCGGCCGGATGTACCGGAGGCCCTTGCGTTTCAGCGCTTCGAGGTGCGCTCCGCGAGCGATCAGCACGACGTCCCGACCGGCGAGGTGAAGCTGGGCGCCGAGGGTCGCGCCCACCGCGCCCGCTCCGACGATCACATATCGCGTCATGCGGCGCGGTTCTGCTCGGTCGCGATCCGGGCGTTCGGGCCGACCCGTAGCCGTTCGAGGAACACCACGACCGTCGCGGCAACCGTTCGATGCGTGGCGTCGTTCAATGCATCGTGGCGTCCTCCCGCGATGCTGATCAGCTCCGCGTTCGGTGCCACCGCGAACTGGTCTTGTACTGCGCCGAGCGGACTGATGTCATCTGCCTCGCCGTGCAGCCCGAGCACGGGTATTGCGACGGAGCGCAGGTCCGCGATGGCAAGCCATGTCGTTGGGACCGGAGTCTGCAGACCACCGCGCTGGAACTCTTCGTCCGCATGCAGTCGTCCGGCGTGAGTCGGGCATGCCGTCCGTTGCGCGAGTTCTGACTCCCAGTCGGGGGTGCCGACCGCGGCATCGAGCGGCAGCCCCGCGAGGATCAGGCCGTCGGGTGCAGCTTGACCGGTTGCGACGAGCCCCAACGCATAGGTGGCACCCGAATCGGAGCCCACGAGTACCTTCGGCGCGGCGAGCTCGGGATCGGCGAGCAACGCGAGAATCGTTGCGGTGACCTCGGGCTCGTTGTCGGTCGGGTTGCCCACCACCCGCACGCGGTACGCGTCGAAGGCGAGGCGAGTTCCGAATCGTTCGTACACCTTCGGGTGCTCGCCGCGGCCCGGGACGACGATCACCGTTCCACGCGGGTCCGGTCCGGGCGGGTTGTCCCACGCCGCGACGGGCGCGGTCTCGGGCGCAAGAGTCATGTCTGGGTCCTTAGGCGAGCGGCGCCAGGAGAAGTCGGCGCGTGCACGGTGAGCGGAAAGTGATGGCCCGGGCGAAGCGGAACGGCCAGGGGGCCCGGGATGTCTCGGGTCAGGCGCACGGACAGCGCGTCGACGCGCCGACCCCGAAATCGATGAACCGGCGTTGCGTCAGTTCAGTCGTTCCGGACCTGGACGCGGCGCGGAAGTTGACAGGACCGCTGCGCATCACGGTGACTATTCTGGTCGGATAACTAAACTATGTCCAACGACGATCTTCGATCATTGCGATCGGATCGCATGATCGATGGAAGGCTTGGCCTGATGGACCTCGACATCGGCGCTCTGCGCTCCTTCCTTGCCGTCGCTGACCACGGGGGATTCCATGCCGCGGCCGCCGAGTTGCACCTTGCGCAATCGACCGTGAGTCAGCACGTCCGCCGCGTCGAGCTGGCGGTCGGTGCGCCGCTCGTGAAGCGAGCCGGGCGCCACAGTGCCTTTACCGCGCGCGGCGAGGCGACGATCGCCGCGGCCCGCCGGCTCGTACGGGAACACGACGCCGCGCTTGCCCGATTGCGAGAAGCTCCGCCGCGGTTTCTCGTCGTAGGGGCGACCGAGCACGCAGCCGCCCACCTGATACCGCGGCTTCGCGATGCGGTTGTGAAGCGGTTCCCGGGCACCGAGGTGCGATTCCGCCTTGATCGGTCGGCGCGCCTCGTCGAGGCGCTTCGCAGCGGGAAGGTCGATGCGGCCGTGCTCGTCGGCGACGAAGGTCCGGGCGAGCCCGCCGCTCGTCTCGCGCTGGGATGGCACGGCGCGCCGGACGAGCGCGTCGAGTCCAGAGGCGAGCGCAGCATTGCGGTCGTGGCGATCACCGAACCCTGCGCCATCCGCACCCGGGCGCTTCGCGCTCTCGCGGCCGCGGGACGGGAGCCACGCGTCGTCGCCGAATCCGGGAATCTCGCCGGCGTGCTCGACGCCGCCCGGGCCGGTCTTGGGGTCGCACTCCTGGCGACCGCCGGTCCCGTCCCGTCCGGGTTACGTCGAGTCGCCGGCCTTCCCGCCGCCGACTCCGTACCGCTGTTCGTCGCCGCTCACCCAGGAGCACTCCCTGCCTTGCGGAACGAGGTCGCGGGCGCGGTCCGATCTGCGCTCCTCGAGTCCGGTTCCGGAACCCTCGACCGAAGCGCGTGAAGACGACAGTGCCCGGTCCGTCCCGTGAGACGGTTACGCCACCGCTCGCGGGTTCGTGGTTGGAGAGGGCATGGTCGCGTGGTGACGGGCACGGCGCGCGAGGGTCTGTTGACGGCCTCGAGCTCAGCGGGGCGCTGGGTGCTGACCGCGTCGGTCCTCGGCTCGGGGATCGCCTCGCTCGATGCGACGGTGGTCGGCATCGCGCTTCCGCGTATCGGCAAGGATTTCGATGTCGGCATCGCCTCGCTGCAGTGGGTCGTGACGGCGTACACGCTCACTGTGGCGGCGTTCCTCCTGCTCGGCGGCACCCTCGGTGACCGGTACGGGCGACGCAAAGTATTCCTGATCGGCGTCGTCTGGTTCGCGCTGGCCTCCGCGCTGTGCGGCGCGGCCCCCGACGACGGAACGCTCACCGCCGCAAGGGCGTTGCAAGGTATCGGCGGCGCGCTTCTGACCCCGGGCAGTCTGGCGTTGTTGCAAGCCTCCTTCGTACCGGAGGATCGCTCGAAGGTGATCGGTTCGTGGTCCGGACTCAGTGGTGTGACGACGGCGGCCGGCCCGCTCGTCGGAGGCTACCTCCTTTCCGTCACGACCTGGCGCTGGATCTTTCTGATCAACCTGCCGCTCGCGGCTGCCGTCGTGCTCATCACGATCCGGCATGTGCCCGAATCCCGGGACCCTGCGGCCGGTCGTATCGACGTTCGGGGCGCCTTTCTGGGCGTTGTGTGGCTCTCAAGTCTCACGTACGGCCTGATCGAGGCGTCCGATCGAGGTTGGTCGGCGCCGGTCATCGTTGCGGCGCTCGTCGTGGCAGTCCTGGCATTCGTCGCGTTCGGGCTCGTGGAGTCGCGGGTGCCCGAACCGATGTTGCCGGCGGCGATCTTCGCCGACCGGCAGTTCACCGCGGCCAATGCGGTGACCTTCCTCGTCTACGGGGCGCTCGGCGGCGCGCTGTTCCTGTTGCCGGTGTCGTTACAGGAAGTCTCCGGGTACAGCGCGCTGGAAGCCGGTCTGGCGCTGCTCCCGCTGACGGTCATCATGCTGGCCTTCTCCGCGCGGTCGGGACGACTCGCGACGCGGATCGGGCCGCGCCTGCAGCTGTCGGTGGGACCGATCATCGCGGGGCTCGGTCTGATGCTGCTCGTGCGATCGACAGGTGACCACGGTTACGTGACGGGCGTCCTTCCTGCCGTGGTGTTGCTCGGCGTCGGCCTGACCGTCACCGTCGCGCCCCTGACGTCCACCGCCATGGCCGCGGCCGCGGTCGAACACGCCGGAATCGCCTCGGCGGTCAACAACGACATAGCCCGCGCTGCAGGGCTTTTCGCGGTCGCGGTCCTCCCCGCGGCGGTCGGTCTCACCGGTGACGCCTATCGGCACGCGGATACACTCTCGGGCGGCTTCGACGAGGCGATGCTCGTCTGCGGCGGACTTGCTATCGCGGCCGGCCTCCTCGCCGCTGCGACCATCGGTAACGGAGTGCTGGGGCGAGGCGAGCGGCGTGGCCACCGGCACGTGCTGGGTAACCGGCCGTGCCTCAGCATGAGCGGACCGCCCGTCACCGCACCGGAGCGGTCTTCGCCCGTGCATTGAGGGCGCCGATTAGCTCCGTTCATCTCGGGGCATGTCGGAGGCACAGGAACCGGCAGCACCGAAAGGCGTTGACAGGCGTGGAATCTGACGAGACACCTCATGAGCACCGGCGTTCGGTCCTTCTCCCTGAGGAGCGCGCTGCGGGAAGCGACGACCCGGAAGAGCAAGCACGAGTAATACTCGAAGAGTCCGAGACTCGTACGGAGGAGCCGGAACGAACCGGTGCCGAATCCAGTCAAACCATCCCGGAAATCTGAGGCGCCGCGCAATGGTCAGTGTCAGACGAACGTTCTCGCTGAAGCAGGAGCCCGAGCGAGTCGTCCGGTATTTGAGGGATTTCGCTCATGCCGAGCAATGGGACCCGGGAACCAAGACGTGCGTCCGGGTGGGAACGGGGGAGGTCGGTGTCGGGACCACGTGGAAGAACACCAGCGAGTTCCTGGGCCGAGAAACCGAGTTGTCCTATGAACTCGTGCAGGACAGTGCCGATCACTTGATATTTCGCGGCACCAACAAGACGGCTACCTCCACCGACGATCTGACCATCGTGGCGGAGGGAACTGATTCGACGCAGCTCACCTACGTCGCGACCATCGAATTCAACGGTGTTGCGCGATTCGCTGGGCCATTCGTCAAACCCGCGTTCGAGAAGCTCGCTACGAAGACCGTGGCGCAGATGACGTCGGTCCTGGAGGGGCTCGGTCCCGTCGACTGACGCTACGTTGGCAGCCATGTCCGTGCGGGAGCCTGCCGTCGTGGTGGGCGGCGGGCCGGCCGGCCTGTCCGCGGCGAGGACCTTGGCGGCGGCCGGCCATGTCGTAGATCTCTTCGAACGGGGTGCCGCCTTCGGCGAACCGGTCCGTACGTCCGGCGGTAGCTTCGTGTCCCCGCTTCGCGCGCTCGGCGTACCTTCACGCCTTTGGCACCCCGTGACCAGACTGCGCGTGACCGCCCCGTCGCGCGAACACGTGGTCGCGTCCCGCGGGGCGCACCTGTGCGTCCTCGACGTACGCGGTCTTTACCAATGGCTTGCCGTGGAAGCGGCGCGCGCGGGCGCACGGCTGCATCTGCGGTCGGCCGTCGCGGGACCGATTCTCGACGGCGGCCTGGTAACTGGTATCCGGCTACGAGGCGGCGGTGAGGTTCGGGCGTCAGTGGTGGTCGACGCGACCGGGACCGCGGGTGTGCTCGCTCGCGCCGCCGGTCTGCGCCACAGCGCGCCGCGGACTGCCGCAGGACTTGAGGTGGAGGTCTTCGCACCCGGGTACGACCAGCGCGAGGCCGTACTGGCCGTCGGTCGAGGGATCGCGCCAGGAGGTTACGGCTGGGCATTCCCTCGTGGCGAGGGGCGCGTCCGCCTCGGGGTGGGCGTGATCCGGCCGGACTCCGACGCCGATCTCGAGCGGTTGCTCGCCGCGCTCCTCGCCCGGGTACCAGCCTTGACCAGGTCGTGCGCGGGGATGCAGCCGATCGAGCGTCATTCGGGTGTCATGCCGGTGTACCCGCACGAAGCGGTTCCCGCCGCTGGCGCCGGGATGCTCGTGGTCGGGGACGCGGCCGGACACGGCTCGACGCTCCTCGGCGAGGGCATCCGCCATGCCATGGTCTCCGGCGACATGGCCGGGAAGGTCGGCGCCCGAATGCTCGCAGCGCCCGCCGGCACGCGGCCCGCCATCGCGTCGAGCTATGCGCGTGAGTGGGATGCGCTGGTGGGACGGCAGATGAGGATCGGGTACGCGATCAACCAGCGGCTCGCGGACTACCAGGATCGCGATTGGGATCGCGCCGTGTCGGCTGTCGCCCGCATGTCTCCGCGGCTGGTCATGCAGGCGCTGGCCGGTGAGTTGACGCCGACATTCGCGCTCCGGCTGATCGCCCGCCACCCGGTGCTCGCTCTGGGGGAGGGCAAGCGATTCGTACGGGCCGGGCTCGCCTGACACGGCTGGGCCCCGGCGCGGCTCGTTCGCGAGCCTTGCCTGCGTGCGATAGTGAATCACGAACTACACCGATGTCATTCGGCGAGCCGACGACATCGGATCATGTCCACGCGCACGTTGGGAGGCCTGTTGAGCGCCGTCGGCGAGACGACCGGAGAACTGACCGAGCGCGAGCGCGAGGTGCTGACGTTCGAGCGACAGTGGTGGCGGTATGCGGGCGCCAAGGAGCAGGCGATTCGCGAGCTCTTCGGCTGGAGCCCCACCCGCTACTACCAGGTACTGGGCGCGTTGATCGACCGTCCGGCGGCTCTGATCGCGGATCCGATGCTGGTCAAGCGGTTGCGGAGGCTTCGGACGACCCGTCAGCGAGACCGGGCGCAGCGTCGCCTCGGTATCGATCCGCGTCGCGCGTAGCACCGGAGCCCTCCCCTGCCTGGCCAGCACCGCCGCGGCTCCCGCCTGCGGGCCGTGCTCAGGTCCGGCGTCGGCGGCAGCATCGCCGCGGTCGCGATGGTTTCGCTCGTCGTCCTCGTCATCGTCCTCGTGAACTCAGGAGGCGGGGGCACCTCGTCCGCAAGCCGCGCGTCCCCCGCAACATCCACGCCGCCGACGGCGCCCGTGCCGCCGCCCACATCGACCGGTGCC
>CAXTUZ010000062.1:0-10320 GCA_964247525.1 uncultured bacterium | reverse complement strand
GTCAAGGCGCTCAGATGGCACTGAGCAATTCGTCCAATTCGTCGGGCTCAGTCTCGAGCACGCCCAGCACGACCCCGCTCGCCAGCTCGCGAACCGCCCGGATCAGGGCGACCGCGACGGCGCCGCAACCGATCTCCGCGGCCACGGCGAGACCGGTTCGCCACGGCGACGGTCCGGTGACCGCGAGACGTCCCGGCCCCGCTGCGCCACCGACGAGCGCGGCGAGGACGGCGAACGCGAGACCGCTCGCGGCGCCGATGCCGGTCGAACGGACGAGCAGTTCCTTCAGCCCGCGTACTCCTTGCGTCGCGCGCCATCCGGCCAGCCCGCCCGCGAGCACCGGGATCCCGAGCAGCGCGAGCACGGCACCCGGATACGTCCCCGAATCGGGCAGCGCTCCGAGCAGCGGCAGACCGGGGACGGCCCCCAGGGAGATGCCGCCGAGGTTGACGTGAGTCTGCGCGCCCACCGCGAAACCGGGCCCCGCGAGGACCGAGGCGCCGTCGGCGACCGCCGTCGGCACAGCCAGCAGGTCGAGCAGACCGAGACCGGACGTCCCGGCGACAGACGGCCCGACCGCATCGCCCGTACGCGTCACGGCGGCGTGATGCCACCCGATGGCGAGTGCGGCGAGCACGCACCCGCAGATCAGCAGCGTGCAGAGCGCGACCCCGGTACCGCGTAGCACCGGCGCGACCCGGTCGGACAGCGCAGGCTTCCAGGCGGGCCTGCGGAGCGCGGCGAGGAGAACCCCGGACATCGCGAGGACGGCCCCCCCTCCCAAAGCCTGGGAGAGGTCGGCGTGCGCACCTTTCGTGCTCCCCAGCAGGCACAATACGGCGGTCGTGGTCGCATAGAACCCGGCGGTCATTCCTGCGAACCGCAGCACCGGGCGAGCCCCACCGACTCCGCACTCGTCGAGGGTTCTCGTCGAAAACCTGACAAGCAAGAACAGCGGTAACGCCGTAAGCCCGTAGGGAGTCACACCGATGTGCACGCCATGCACGACGAGGCCCGAATGGTGCGCGGCGAGCCAGAGAAAGAGTCCGGTACGCAGAGCGTCCACTGCGCTCGCCTGACCCTGGTCACAGGCCCACCCGATCAGCACCACCAGCTCGGTCGCGAGCAGGCTCAGCCCGATCGCCCACGCCGCTACGAGAGCCGCCGGGCGCCAGTGGCTGGCGGACGCCGCCGCCCGTACCGCGGCAGGCGCCGGCCTCGAACGGGGTCGTACGGGCGCCTGCGTCACCGTTGCGACGGTGTCAGATCAGTCCCCTGCGGCGCGGCATGCCACGCCGCAGGGAGTGATCTCAGCGACTCGTCGAGGACCGCTTGAAGTCCGGCAGCCGCTCGCCGCTGCCGGCGATCGACAAGAACGCGAAGACCGCTTGCACGATGGCGGCGATGAACGCGAGGTAGAGACCTACCGATCGATCGGTGCTGTGGAATCCGACGATCAGCTTGAGAATGAGCAGAGCCGCGCCCAACGCGGACAATCCGAAGATGAGCACGGCGGGACCGACGGCACTGCCCGAACCGAATGTCATGCCGAGGAATGCCCTGCAGACCGCAAGCAGCGCCGCAAAGACGACAAGCGCGATCCCCGCGGAGCTGAGGAAACCGGTCTCGTACCCGTTGGCGCCACTGCCGCCGTAGCTGAAGAAATCGATGAAGCCGAAAACAAACACAAGTGCGCCTGTCACCATGACGACGAGGTCCGCTTGAACCTCGCGTCCGCCAACGTTGACCATTTCGAAGTCCCTTCCAGGCCGCATCCCTGCGGCGCCGGGTGCTGGGCAGCTTCCCTGCCCTCCGCGCGCAGTGTGCTCAGGACGCGATCAAGAATCAAGTGTGTCCAGCGACGCTGTTTCTAGCGCAGGAGTGCCTTCACCAGGCGCGCGGCCTCGCTCGGGGTCTTTCCCACCTGGACACCTGCCTTCTCGAGAGCCTCCTTCTTCGCCTCCGCGGTGCCCGATGACCCGGACACGATCGCGCCGGCGTGACCCATCGTCTTGCCCTCCGGCGCGGTGAATCCGGCGACGTATCCCACGACCGGCTTGGTGACATGCTCGGCGATGTACGCCGCCGCGCGCTCCTCGGCGTCGCCCCCGATCTCGCCGATCATGACGATCACGTCGGTCTCAGGGTCCTGTTCGAACGCGGCGAGCGCATCGATGTGGGTCGTGCCGATAACCGGGTCCCCCCCGATGCCGATCGCCGTGGAGAACCCGAAGTCGCGGAGTTCGTACATCGTCTGGTAGGTCAGGGTGCCGGATTTCGACACGAGTCCGATACGGCCCGTGGGGGTGATGTCCGCCGGAATGATGCCGACATTGGACTTGCCGGGGCTGATGATTCCCGGGCAGTTCGGCCCGATGATCCTGGTACGGGATCCGCGTGCGACGTTGTACGCCCAGAAGGCGGTCGAATCGTGGACGGGAATTCCCTCGGTGATGACGACCGCGAGCGGGATTTCCGCATCGATCGCCTCGATCACCGACTCCCGGGCGAACGGCGGCGGGACGAAACCGACGGTGACGTTGGCGCCCGTCTCGGTCATGGCGTCCGCGACCGAACCGAAGATCGGCACGCTGACGTCGTCGAAGTCGGCGCGCTGCCCGGCCTTCCGCGGGTTGACCCCGGCCACGATGTTCGTGCCCGACCGCAACATCCGAGCCGCGTGCCGCGCGCCCTCACCGCCGGTGATCCCCTGCACGATCACGGCACTGGACTCGTCGACGAAGATCGCCATCGCTCAGGCCGCCTTTGCGGCGAGTTCGGCGGCGAGCTTGGCCGCGCCGTCCATCGTGTCCGCCGGGTGCACGATGGAGTAGTTCGCCTCCGCGAGGATCCGGCGGCCCTCCTCGGCGTTGTTCCCGTCGAGCCGGACAACCAGCGGCTTGTCGACGTGGCCCAGCAGGCCGAGGGCCTGAACGATCCCGTTCGCCACCGCATCGCAGGCGGTGATCCCGCCGAAGATGTTCACGAACACGCTCTTCACGCTCGGGTCACCGAGCACGATGGACAAACCGTCGGCCATCACCTGGGCACTGGCTCCCCCGCCGATGTCGAGGAAGTTCGCCGGCCGCTGCCCGCCGAACTCCTCGCCGGCGTAGGTGACGACATCGAGAGTGGACATCACCAGCCCGGCCCCGTTCCCGACGATGCCGACCGTCCCGTCGAGCTTCACGTAATTCAGGTGTTTCTCCCGAGCCAGGGTCTCGAGTGGATCCGCTGTTGAGGTGTCCGCGAATCGGGCGAAGGTCTGCTCGTGCCGGAACCGTGCGTTGTCGTCGAGGCTGACCTTGCCGTCGAGCGCGAGCACCCTTCCCGCGGGCGTCCTCACCAACGGGTTGACCTCGACGAGAGTGGCGTCCTCGGAGACGAAGGTGTCCCACAGTGCGACGAGGATCTCGGCGACCTGGTCGCTGACATCGGTCGGCATCCGGGCGGCCGAGGCGATGTCCTTAGCGGTCGCAAGGTCGACGCCCTTGCTGGCGTCGACCGGGATGCGCGCAAGCGCGTCAGGCCGCTCGACGGCGAGCTGCTCGATCTCCATCCCGCCCTCCGCGGAGGCCATTGCCAAGAAGGTGCGGTTCGACCGGTCGAGCAGAAACGAGACGTAGTACTCGGTGTCGATATCACTCGCCTCGGTGACCAGGACGGTGCCCACGTGATGGCCCTTGATGTCCAGGCCGAGGATCGTTGCCGCCTTCTCCCTCGCTTCGTCCGGACTGGTCGCGAGCTTCACGCCGCCTGCCTTCCCGCGGCCGCCCACCTTCACCTGCGCCTTCACCACGACATCGGTTCCGAGCCGCTCGGCGATGGCGCGCGCGCCGTCCGGCTCGGTGGTGACCTCGCCGGGCAGCGTCGGGACGCCGTGCGCCGCGAACAGCTCTTTCGCCTGGTACTCGTATAGGTCCACGCGACTCCTCGGAACGGGTACGAACGGTCGGGCGAGCCTACCGTCGGGGCGCTGCCGATGACGCGCCCGGGACCCAGTGGTCATTGTGATCTGCGCTCCCTTCCCGCATCATCGGGCGTCACCTCCTTCCTCACCTTTCCCATCGGGGTTCCTGTGCCTTCTCTTACGTTGACGCGTCCCTCGGCCATATCGTTGGCCGCCGTTCTGGTCGCCGCTTCCGCGGCCGCGATCCTGCCGGCCTCCGCGGTGCAGGCAGCGCCGCCCGGCCCTCCGGCCGGTGACCCGTTCAGCGTTACGTCGACCGCGACCTCAGTGTCCGGCACCGTGAACCTCGGGTGGCGCGATCTGAAGACCGGCGCTTCGGGAACATATTCGGCCCACGCGGCAGGCCCGACGCTCTCCCCCGACGGTACGAAGATCGCCGCCGTCACCGAGGTCAATGCCAGCAGCGCACGGATCACGGTCATCGATGTTGCGACCGGAACCGCGGTCAATCTCACCACTCCGGCCGGTACGGCAACTGACACGTCCCCGTTCTGGAGCAGCGACGGCACGACCGTCGACTTCACCCGGGTTACCGACAACGGCTCATCCGATCCGACCATCGAGATCCGGGCCGTGTCCGCGACCGCGTCCGCCTCGACGACGGCACCGGACACATCGGTCCAGGTTGCCGACAATGCCGACTACGGCGCCGCCAAGCCCGGCAGTGCTGACATCACGTACATCGAACAGGACCCAAACTCCACCTGCGCAGTACAAACACTCGCGTCCGGGAGCACCACTCCCACCTGTTTCGTCACGGTCGCCCAGCTCGACGCCGCGAGCATCGTCGACGTCCTGGTCCCCCGCTGGTCGCCGGACGGCGGCACCTTGGCGCTGTCCTACGAGACCGATAAGGGAGCCGGCCTGCTCGTCGTCACACCCGGTTCGAGCGGTGGCGCGAGCACCCTGAACAAGCTGCCGCGCTCCTTCATCCCCGACACCACCACACAGTTCACGTTCTTCGGCGCGGTGTCGTGGGCGGGGGACGGAAGCCAGCTGTTGTACTCGATCACTCCGGTCACGAACGACAACAATCTCGATCTCGCCGGCCCCGGAGCTGTCCGTTCGATCGACGTCGTCACAGGCACGCACGTGTCCACGGTCCAGACCGGCGGCAACATCGGCGCCGACGTACACATCCCGCTGGCGGCGACGCCACCGGCTTCGCGGTTCGTGAGCGTCGATCCGGTGCGCATCGCCGACACGCGCAGCGGAGTCGGCGGTCGCACCGGCGCGCTGAACGCCGGCCAGTTCTTCGACTTGACCGTCATCGGGAACGGCGTGTCGAACACGAGCCTCGACGTCCCGTCGAACGCGACATCGGTCGTGCTGAACGTGACCGCGGCGGGACCGACGAAGAACACCTTCATCTCGCTCTATCCGACCCCGACCGCGGGGAATGTCGTGCCGGGATCGAGCTTCAACCCGCAAGCGGGCCGGAACAGCGCCAACGCGGTCGTCGTGTCCCCGTCGAGCACCGGGAAGGTGCGGATCTACAACGCGGTCGGAACGGTCGGGGTGATCGTCGACATCGTCGGCTATTACGTGCCGACCGGGACGAGCGGGGCGGAGCCCTACCAGCCGCTCACGCCGGCGCGGATCGTCGACACCCGGAGCAACCTCGGAGCGAACGGATCCCTCGGCCCCAACGGGACCAAGGAGATTCAGGTCACCGGCACAGTGCCGACGTCCACGGGGACGGTGGCCATCCCCGCCAGCGCCTCGGCCGTCGTTCTCAACCTGACCGGTCTGGCAGGGTCGGCGCAGACATTCGCCGCCGCCTACCCGTACGACTCGACCCGCACCTCGGCTCCCAATGTCTCGAACCTGCTGCTGTCGGCAGGTGAGATCAGAGCCGTGCTGGTGACGGTCAAGGTCGGCGAGAATGGCAAGGTCACCTTGCGCAACAGTGCCGGCAACACGAACCTGCTCGCCGACATCGAGGGCTACTACGACGCCGGAGCGCCGGACGATTTCGTGCCGCTCGCTCCGCTTCGCGTACTCGACAGCCGGTCGGGCACCTACTCAGGACTCGGCGCCGCGCCGGTGCCGGCGAGGGGCACCACGACCTTCCTGCCGCAGGGCACGTTGACGACGACGGCCGGCGAAGTCCAGGTGCCCGCAACAGCCACCGCCGTGGTCTACAACCTCACCGGCGTCGCGCCCTCGGCCGGTACGTACCTCGCCGCCTATCCGACCCCGTCGGTGCCCGCGAGTTCTGCCCCGTCCACGTCCAACGCCAACCTTCGGCCCGGTGCGACCACCGCGAACCTGGCCATCACCGGACTCGGCACCAACGGGCAGATCAGCCTGTACAACGCGGCCGGATCGGTGCACGTCCTCGCGGATCTGGCCGGCTACTTCACGCCGTAGGCAGATTCGGCACTGCTCACATTCGCCCCCCGAGAGTTCTCAGAGCTTCTCGAGGGGGGCGAATCGCAGGACCAGCCACTTCTCGCCGTAAGCACCACCGAAGTCGACCTGGGCCTGCGCCTTCTCGCCCTCACCGCGCAGTGCTACGACGGTGCCGACACCGAAGGTGTCATGCGTGACCCGATCCCCGTGCGACAGCGCCGGTATCGGGCGGAGCCCTATTCCGCCCGGCCTGCCTGACGCGACGATGCGCTGCGCCATCACCGTCGACGGTGACGGACCGACGTGACCGCGCCAGTCGATGAGTTCGGCGGGGATCTCGTCGAGGAACCGCGAGGGCGGATTGGACGCGGGCGTTCCCCACGCTGCGCGGACCAACGATCGGGACGCGTACAACCGCTGCTGCGCGCGGGTGATGCCGACGTACGCAAGGCGCCTCTCCTCCGCCATCTCGGCGGGGTCACCGAGCGAGCGCAGATGCGGGAAGACCCCGTCCTCCATGCCGGTCAGGAAGACCACCGGGAACTCCAGACCCTTGGCGGAGTGCAACGTCATCAGTGTGACGACTCCGCCGGTCTCCGGGTCGGGGATGGCGTCGGTGTCGGCAACGAGCGAGACCTGTTCGAGGAAACCGGCCAGACCGCCACCGGGCGTGCCGGACTCGTACTCCCGGGCGACCTCGATGAGCTCCGCGAGGTTCTCCCGGCGACCCTCCGCCTCGATCTCACCCTCGGCCGAGAGCGACGCGAGATAGCCCGTCCGCTCAAGGACAGCCTCGGCAACCTCGGCGGCCGGCGCGCCGGTCTGGGCGAGCGCGCGAAGTCCGTCGAGAAGGTCGACGAAGGCGTGGATCTGGGTCTGTGACCGGGTCGCCAGGTCGTTGATCTCGCCCACCCGGCCGAGAGCGGCGGCGAAGGGGATCCGAAGCCGATCACCGAACGCCGCCACGGAGCGCTCGGCCTTCTCGCCGATGCCGCGCCGCGGGACGTTGAGAATGCGCCGGAGGCTGACCGTATCGGCGGGGTTCGCCAGCACTCGGAGGTAGGCGAGGAGATCGCGAACCTCACGCCGCTCGTAGAAGCGCACACCGCCGACGACCTTGTACGGCATGCCGATGCGGATGAACACGTCCTCGAATACGCGGCTCTGCGCATTCGTCCGGTAGAAGATCGCCACCTGGGCCGGCGCGATGCCGTGATCGTCGGCGAGCGTGTCGATCTCGGCGCCCACGAACGCCGCCTCGTCGTGCTCGGAATCCGCGACGTACCCGACGATCTTCTCGCCCTGACCCGCGTCGGACCAGAGGTTCTTCGGCTTGCGGCCGGCGTTGCGCGCGATGACGGCGTTCGCCGCGGACAGAATCGTCTGGGTGGAGCGGTAGTTCTGTTCCAGGAGAACCACGGTCGCGTCCGGGTAGTCGCGCTCGAACTCGTCGATGTTGCGGATGGTCGCGCCCCGGAACGCGTAGATGGACTGATCCGCGTCGCCGACGACGCAGAGTTCCGCGGGTGGAACCGCGCCGCCGGCCGGCCCGACGAGCTCGCGGACGAGCGTGTACTGCGCGTGGTTCGTGTCCTGGTACTCATCGACGAGCACGTGCCGGAACCGCCGACGGTAGTGCTCGGCCACGTCCGGAAAGACTTGGAGCAGGTTGACCGTCGTCATGATCAAGTCGTCGAAGTCCATCGCGTTCGCCTGCCGCAGGCGCGCCTGGTACGCGGCGTAGACCTCGGCCACCGTCTTCTGGATGTGCGTGGTGGCGTGGCCGGCAGCGCTCTCATGATCGACCAGCTCGTTCTTCAGGTCGCTGATCTGATTCGCGAGCCGCCGGGCCGGATAACGCTTCGGGTCGAGATCGAGGTCTCGCGTTACGAGCGTGACGAGCCGTTGGGAGTCGGCCTGGTCGTAGATCGAGAACGAACGGCTGAACCCGAGCTGCGAATGCTGCTCGCGCAGTATTCGCACGCACGCCGAATGGAACGTGGACACCCACATGACTCGGGCCCGGTTTCCGACGAGACGGGCGACCCGTTCCTTCATCTCACCTGCGGCCTTGTTCGTGAAGGTGATCGCGAGGATCCCGCTCGGGTTCTCGTGCCGGGCGGCGAGAAGGTACGCGATGCGATGAGTGAGCACCCGGGTCTTGCCCGATCCTGCGCCGGCGACGATCAGCAACGGCGCGCCGCTGTGCGTGACTGCCTGCCGCTGCGGTCCGTTCAGGCCGTCGAGAAGTGCCGCGACCCGGGGATCAGCGCCAACCCCGGAGTCGTCCACGCGGTCGGGTCGGTCGGACAGCACACTCATCGATCGCCCAGTCTAGGTGCCACAACGGGCACCGGCGGGCGTTGCCGGTCGGTGTCCGGATCAGCGGCGCAGGCGAGCGAGTGCGTGCCGGACGAGCGCGACCAGTCCCGACTTCGCGGCTTCCCGCGAGCGGGCATCAACTCGCACGACGGGGACCGACGGGTCTAGCGCGAGCGCGTTGCGTACCTGGTCGATCGAGTGGGTCTGCTCGCCGTCGAAGTCGTTGACGCCGATGACGAAAGGGAGCGAACGGGACTCGAAGAAGTCGATGGCGGGAAATGCGTCGGCCAGCCGTCGGGTGTCGACGAGCACGACGGCACCGATCGCGCCTCGGACCAGCTCGTCCCACATGAACCAGAACCGGTCCTGGCCCGGGGTGCCGAACAGGTAGAGGATCACGTTGCCCGGAAGCGAGATGCGGCCGAAGTCCAGGGCGACTGTCGTGGTCGACTTGGAGGCCACCTTCGACAGGTCGTCGAGTCCCTCGGACGCCGTCGTCATCGCCGCCTCGGTACACAGTGGCTCGATCTCCGACACCGACCCGACGAAGGTCGTCTTGCCGACCCCGAATCCGCCCGCGATGACGATCTTGACCGGGACGGGCGGGGAAGCGGCCGGTGGCGAGGGCCGCGTCACCCCCATCGTCGGTGCCTCAGAGACGCTGGAGTCCATCAAGCACCTTTCCGAGTAGTTCTTCATCCGGGCCCTGCGCCCTGGGGTTCGGCAGGTGGACGTCGAGCAGGCCTTCTGCATGCAGATCCGACACCAGGACCCGCGCAACCCCGAGCGGAAGGCGCAGCCGGGCCGAGATCTCGACGACAGAGGTCAGCGCGGCGCACATGCGTACGACCTCGGCGCGTTCGAAGAACAGGCCGTCCTTCGCGCTCGAGCCGGCGTCGTTGCACAGCAGCAGCGTCTCCAGGGGCAGGTCCTGGTCGCCGCAACTGGTGCGGCCGCCGGTGACCGCGTACGGGCGGACGAGCGCAACGTCCGCGATGTCCCCCGTCATAGCGGCAGCGCAGCCTGCAACTCCCGACGCAGCTCTGGGGTGAGCAGCGCACCGGCCCTGGCGACGAGCCTTGCCATCTCGTAACCGACCAGGCCGACGTCCGCGGAGCCGTCCGTCAGCGTCACCAGGATCGAGCCGTCGCTGATGGACATGACGAACAGAAACCCTCGTGACATCTCGACCATCACCTGGCGCACTGCTCCCTGCCCGAAGCATGTCGCGGCTCCTCGGGTGAGGCTCGTCATCCCCGACGCGATTGCGGCGAGCTGGTCGCCGCTGGCGCGGTCCATGCCGTCGTTCATGGCGAGCAAGAGACCATCGGCGCTGACCACCGCGGCGTTGCGCATGCCCGGCAACGCCCGGGAGAACTGGCTGACGAGCCAGTTGAGGTCGCTGACCGCGCTCACGCGTGTTCGGCGTTCCCGTGCTCGCCCGCACCACCGGCATGGTCGGGAATGTCGGCCCGCCCCATCGACAGCCCGGTGCTGTACGCGGCCAGCAGCGAACGAGAACGCTCCGGTTCGGGTTCCGCGGCACCGGCGGACGGCAGCGTCGGGGCGTGGTCGCCACGCATCTGGGGAACCAGGTGATGTTGCGGCACCCGCTGGGCAAGCGGGAACGAACCGTTGAGCGCGGGGAGCGCACCCTGCCCGTCCTCGGGCGC
>CAXTUZ010000061.1:0-10405 GCA_964247525.1 uncultured bacterium | reverse complement strand
GCCGAGGTGCTGCTCGCCCGCTGGCGCGCGCACAGCGTATGCGTGACCATGGGCGCTCACGGGGCGATCCTCGCTTTCGGCACGGGCAGCAGCGAATACCTGCCGGTCGAACGCCCCTCCGGCGGGGATGCGTGCGGCGCCGGCGACTGCTTTGCGGCCGCGGCTGCCGCGGCCCTGGCCGACGGGGCGCTCCCCAGCCAGGCGGTCGCATCGGCCGTACGTTCGGCGGCGGCATTCATCGGTGCCGGCGGAGTCGCCTCCCTCGGCTCGAAGACCGCGGACATCGCTGACGAGAACGCGGTGACCCGGACCAGGCGGGCGGGAGGCGTCGTCGTGGCGACCGGCGGATGCTTCGACCTGCTCCACGCCGGTCACGTGCACACCCTCGCCGCCGCTCGCTCGCTCGGCGACTGTCTTGTCGTCCTGCTCAATTCCGACGAATCCGTGCGGCGCATCAAAGGCCCGACCCGGCCGCTGCAGAGTCAGGCTGACCGGGCCCGCGTGCTCGGTGCCCTTCGAGACGTCGACGCGGTGATGCTCTTCGACGAGGACACGCCTGAGCGCGTGCTCGGCGAACTGCGTCCCGACATCTGGGTCAAGGGCGGTGACTACGTTCCGAGTCAGCTGCCGGAGACCGAGCTGGTGCAAAGCTGGGGCGGCGAGATCGTCACGGTGGGGTTCGTCGACGGGAAGTCCACCTCGACGCTCGTCGAGCTCGCACGCAAGTGACCGTCCTCGTGTTGCGGGCGCTGGGGCTGGGGGACTTCTTCACCGGACTGCCTGCGCTGGCGATGCTGCGGCACGCGATGCCCGACCACCGGATCGTGCTTGCCGTACCCGAGCCGTACCGGCCGCTCGCGCTGTTGTCCGGATTCGTCGACGAGACGACGTGCGGGCGTGAGCTGGAACCTCTCGCGGATCCGCCGCGGCGGCCCGACATTGCGATCGACCTGCACGGCAACGGAACGCGGAGCCGCCGGCTGCTCGCGGCCACCGAGCCCTCGCGGCTTGTCGCCTTTGGCCTGCACGGCCTCGAGTGGGACCCCGGAGAGCACGAGGTAGCCCGCTGGTGCCGGTTGGTTCGGGACGGCCTGCCTGCGCCCGACGTGACCGTGCCACCGGTTGCGGGCCTCCTTCCCGCCCCCGCGCAGGCAACGATGCCACGCGGACTCACGGTTGTGCACTGCGGCGCCAAGGCCTCCGCCCGCCGGTGGCCTCCGGCCCGATTCGCCGCGGTGGCGACGGCGCTCCGACGGTCCGGACACGACGTGATCGTCACCGGAGGACCCGGCGAGGAAGCACTGGCGCAGGCGATCGGGCGGCAGGCAGAGGTACCTGCAGCGGCGCGGATGTCGTTGAGCAACCTGCTCGCGCTGGTGGCCCGTGCGCGTCTGGTCATCAGCGGTGACACCGGCGTTGCGCATGTGGCCTCCAACTACCGCACCCCGTCGGTCGTCCTGTTCGGACCGGTCTCACCGGCGGTCTGGGGACCGCCGGCGGACGAACGCCATCAGGTTCTCTGGCACGGAGACGGAACCGGGGATCCGCACGGGGGCGAGATGGATCCGGCGCTCGCGGCGATCACCGTCGACGAGGTGCTCGCGGCGGCGGAACACGCTGTGCGAGAGAGTATTTGGGCGACACATGGATGACTGTCTGAGCTCCCGTCTCACCGTTGTCCTGCTCACCTACAACTGCGCCCACCGCCTCACGACGATCTTGAGCGAACTCACCGCGCTCGGTGTGCCGATCGTCGCAATCGACAACGCATCGTCCGATGGGACGGCCGCGCTCCTACGACGGCACGGCGGCATCGAGGTGCTCGAACTCGAGACGAATATCGGCGCGGCCGCCCGCAACGTCGGCGTCGAGCACGCCAGGACGCCATACGTCGCGTTCTGCGACGACGACGGCTGGTACGTCCGCGACGGGCTTGTCCGCGCCACGAGCGGCCTCGACCAATTTCCTGCACTCGCCCTGATCAACGCCCGCATCCTCGTCGGCCACGATCTCCGCCTCGACCCGATCTCCGCGGAGATGGCTGACAGCCCACTTCCCGACAAGCACGCGATACCCGGTCACGTACTGCTCGGATTCATGGCCGGTGCCTGCGTCGTACGGGTGAGCGCCTACCGCGCCGTCGGTGGTTACGATCCCGAGTTCTTCATGGGCGGCGAGGAGGAGGCGCTCGCGCTCAAGCTCGTCGCCGCGGGCTGGCAGCTGCGCTTCTGGCCGGACGTCGTCATGCACCACCTGCCCAGTCAGGCCAACGCCGCCGGGTTGCGGGCGTTCGGAATGCGGAACGCTTTGTGGACACGGTGGATGTACCGGCGACCCCTCGACGCGATCCTCGCGAGCGCCACGCTACTTCGCGAGCGCCCGAAGAACCGCGACTGGCTCGTGGGCGTCGCCTTGGCCCTGAGTGGGTTGCCGTGGGTGATGCGACATCGGAACCCGATATCGGTGAGCCTCAACCGAGATCTGCGCCTCCTCGACCGGCATCGCCGGCTGTTCACGGATGCTCATCGCAGCCACCGCACCGGGGCCGAAGGTTCCGTGAGCGCCAACGCGCGCGACGGAATATCACGTGTAGGACCCGCCTTGTCGCAGTATGGAGACCATCGGACTCATCGGTAGCGGCAATATCGGCGGCACCGTGGCCCGGCTCGCGGTTGCTGCTGGGTACGACGTGGTGTTGTCCAATTCGAGGGGCCCGGATACCCTCGCCGGGCTCGTGTCCGAGTTGGGCCCGCGCGCGCGGGCCGCGACCCCGATCGAGGCGGCGACTGCAGGCGATGTCTTCGTCGTCAAGGTGCCATTGAAGGCGTATCGAGCGGTTCCCGTCGAGCCGTTGGCCGGCAAGGTTGTCTTGGATACGAACAACTACTATCCAGAACGCGATGGTGCGATCGCCGCGCTCGACGCGAAGGCGACCACCACCAGCCAACTCCTCCAGGACCACCTGCCGAGTTCGCGGGTCGTGAAGGTGTTCAACAACATCTTCTTCAAGAACCTGTTGTCCATGGCGAGGCCCGCGGGAGCACCGGACCGCAACACCCTGATCATCGCCGGTGACGACGCCGCGGCGAAGCAGACGGCCACGACGTTTCTCGACGCGATCGGCTACGACGTCTACGACTCGGGCGGGCTCGCGGACAGCTGGCGGTATGAGCGCGACCAACCGGCCTACGCCACGTTGTACGCCGAGAACGGCGACTTCGACAACCCACACCCGGCCGACGCGGCGAAGATCGCGACGCTACTGCGGCAGGCGCAGCGCTGATCGGAGCACTTCGGGAACCGTGCGATCAGTGCGACGGACCCGGCCGGCGCGGGGGTAGATAGACCGCCCCTGGCCCGTCGGAAGCGGCCACGTCGTCCGGATTCTGGATCGCGCAGTTCTTCAACGACAAGCAGCCGCAGCCAATACACGAGTCGAGACCATCCCGCAGTCTGGACAATGAGGCGATCTGCTCGTCGAGGCGCTCCCGCCAGGTGCGGGACAGCCTCGCCCAGTCCGCGCGCGTCGGCGTTCGTCCGTCAGGCAGCGTCGCGAGAGCGCCGGCGACCTCATCCAGGCGTAGCCCGACGTTGCGGGCGGCCCGGATGAACGCGAGCCGGCGCAGCACAGTGCGCTCGTAACGACGCTGATTGCCTCCCGTACGGGTCGCGGTGACGAGCCCCTCTCGCTCGTAGAACCGCAGTGCGGACGGCGCGAACCCGCTCCGTCCGGCCACCTCGCTGACGGTCAGCAGGTCCGTTGTGCGCATCGGCAGAATTTCCCTTGACTTGAAGTTCACTTCAACTTCAAGAATGCGTCCATGAACGAAATTACGCAACCGACCGCTCTCGTCACCGGAGCGTCCAAGGGTCTCGGTCGTGCCTTCGCTGACGCCCTCGCCACCCGTGGCTGGCGGCTCGTCGTGGATGCACGCAACCCGGGTTCGTTGTCCGATGACCTACCCGGCGCCCTCGTCGTACCGGGCGACGTCGCCGACCCGAACCACCGCAGCGCTCTCCTCGCGGCGGTCGATTCGTTGGGCCGACTGGACCTGCTGGTGAACAACGCCAGTGACCTGGGTCCCAGCCCCCTGCCGGCACTCGCCTGCTACCCGCTCGAGGCGCTGCGTACCGTCTACGAGACAAACGTGCTCGCGCCGTTGGCACTTGCTCAGTTGCTGATGCCGCCATTGCGTGCCGCCAAGGGCACTGTGGTCACTATCAGCTCCGATGCCGCCGTCGAACCGTACCCGGGCTGGGGCGGTTACGGATCGGCCAAGGCCGCTCTCGACCAGCTCAGCGCCGTGCTCGCCGCCGAGGAACCTGACCTTCGGGTCTACGCCGTCGATCCGGGTGACATGCGCACCGATATGCATCAGGCCGCATACCCCGGCGAAGACATCACCGACCGGCCAGAAGCATCGGCGGTCGTCCCGAATCTGCTTCGCCTGCTTGATGCTCGGCCGCGGTCTGGTCGATACCGCGCCGCCGATTGGGCAACCGACGTGGCTGGAACGGAGAACGCACGATGATCGCCGCCTTCGACCTTCCCGCGGAACTGGACGCGACCGCGCCCCCACCCAGCCGGGACGGTGTGCGCCTCCTTGTCGCCCGTCCTGACCGACTGGAACATGCCAGGTTCCGTTCCCTCGGTGCGTTTCTCGCCCCGGGTGACCTGCTCGTCGTCAACACCTCCGGCACGCTCGCCGCCGCGATCGACGGGATACGGCACGACGGCCGAGCGGTGACCGTCCACTTCGCCGCGGCTCTCGACGAGGGTCAGTGGGTCGTGGAAGTGCGGCCGGCGCAGGACGCAACGGGCCCCGTCGGCGACTCACACCTCGGCGACGTGATCGCCCTGCCCGGCGGGGTCCGCGTCGCGCTGGCCAGTGCCCATCCCGTAGGACAGACTCGGTTGTGGCGGGCGAGCGTCGGCGTCGAGGGTTCCGTCACGGCGTATCTCGAACGGTACGGCCGCCCGATCCGATACGCATATGTCCCGAGGGCGCTCCCGCTCGTTGAGTATCAGACGGTGTTCGCTCGCGAACCCGGCAGTGCCGAGATGCCCAGCGCGGGCCGGCCCTTCACGACCCAACTCGTCACCGAGCTGGTGAGCCAGGGGGTCGGAATCGCGCCGATCACCCTGCACGCCGGTGTCTCGTCCCAGGACGTCGAAGAACCTCCGCAATCCGAACGGTTCGTGGTCCGGGAGACCACAGCCCGTCTCATCAACATGACGCGCGCGTGGGGCGGACGGGTCGTCGCCGTCGGCACCACCGCGGCGCGCGCGGTGGAGTCCACGGCCGATACAGAGGGCGTCGTGCGTCGGCACGGCGGGTGGACCGATCTCGTGCTCGGCCCCGAGCGGCCGGCCCGCGTCGTCAACGGCCTGATCACCGGATGGCACGCCCCCGGTGCATCGCATCTCAAGCTGCTGGAGGCGGTGGCCGGAACTGATCTCGTGGACCGCGCCTACCGCGAGGCTGTCCGGGCCCGTTACCTCTGGCACGAATTCGGCGACAGCTGCCTGCTGCTGCCGTAGACGTCTCGGCGCAGTGGACGCCCTGATCCGCGCCCCGCAGGTCGTACCCGGATTTCGGGTCCTTACCGGTCATTTAACCGGGCGTTGACACGGCGTTACGACAGCCGTAATCTCGGGCCCCGCTTGCATTTCGCAAGGGACGTCCCTTGACGCATCCGACCCCCCGGAGGCTGACCATTCCCAGCGAAGTGAGCACTGATTCGTCCGTCGTTATGGCGGCTATTTCTGAAGCTGCAGAGGTCATCCTCTCGGACCCTCGAGTTGACACGCCCCTATTACGTGCGGAGGCGCAGCGTTATCTCCTCCAGTTGATTTCCTCCTGTGCTGCCTGGGCGATCGAAGGTGCGGACGATACTCATCCGCACCTGCAACGGGTCTTTACTCCGTGGTCGCAGTTGGGGGACATCAATCCGAACAACTTGTTCCTCTTCTCGAAGCTTAATGGCAACTACACCTACCGGATGCGCGGCACTCGCGGCTCGGCGGCGATTCTCGATTTCGAGATACGCGCGAGCAATGACCTGATGCCCGTCCCCCACAAGGAGCCGGAGTTCGGTCCGAACGGCGAGGTCGACATCGTGTTCTCTCGCGAGCCGCACGAAGGCAATTGGCTGCCACTCCCGGACTCGCCGAGCGTGTGGTTCTTTTTCCGGCAGCTCTTCGCCGACTGGGGGTCGGCGGAGCCGGCTCGACTGACCTTCGAACGCGAGGGCGCCGCCTACCCTCCGCCCGCACTGACCGCGGAGGAAGTGGAGGATCGTTTGGCGGAGTTCGCCAAGTTCTTGGTGAACATGGCGAAGCTGTCCCAAGAGGGTGCCGAACGGTGGTTTGCTGCGGACCCGTCGATCGTCCCCTATCCGCCGGTCGCATTTCCCGGACTCGATCTCGATCGGGACCAGGACACCCACCTCGGATTTGTCGGTCAGCTGTACGGGGGGAGCAACTATCGGTGCGAACTCGACCAGGCCGTCATTCTCGAGGTTCGCCCACCGGAAGCGGCATTCTGGGAGTTTCATCTCGAGAACATGTTCTGGCAGTCGTTGGACTTCTGGATGCGGGCAACGTCCATCAACTTCCACGACGCCGTACTCGACGACGACGGCTTTTTCCGGGCGGTCATCTCCCACCAGGACCCGGGCGTTCCGAACTGGCTCGACACCTCCGGCCGCTCCCACGGTCTCATCGCGAGCCGGTTCGTGCGGCCCGCGTCCCGCCCGGAGCCGACGATGCGGACGGTTCCTCTTGCGGAGCTCCGCGAACACCTGCCGGCAGCCACACCGGTGGTTACCCCCGAGCAGCGGAGCGCGTACATCCTCCGGCGCAAGCAGGGGATCTTGAGAGTGCACTGAACCAGAGCAGGTCACCTCGCGCGACAGGAGTATCACGTGGGCAGATTCACCGGCAAGGTCGCTGTCGTCACCGGTGCGACCAAGGGCCTGGGTGCTGCGGCCGCTCGACAGTTGGCCGCGGAAGGTGCGTCGGTCGTCATCACCGGTCGGAGCGCCGATTTCGGTGAGCGCGTCGTGATGGATATTCGCGACAAGGGCGGTACTGCGCACTTCGTACGAGCGGACAACAGTCAGGAAGAGGACGTCAAGAATGCCATCGGAGAGACGGTTTCGGTCTTCGGCGGGCTCGATATCCTGGTCAACAATGCCGCCGCGGGTGACGCACTGACCGAGGGTAAGGACCGGCTCTGGGAAGATCTGACCTCGGAGAACTTCGACTACGTCATGCGCGTCGGCCTGTACGGCGCGGTCTGGGCGATCAAGTACTCATTGCCGCACATGCTTGCCGTCGGAGGCGGTGCGATCGTGAACATCTCCTCGATCGCGTCAAAGGTGTCCGCGGCCGGGCCGGCGTACAGCTGCTCGAAAGGCGCGCTCAACGCACTGACGTACCAGGTGGCGGGTGCCCACGGGCAGCAGGGAATTCGCAGCAACGGGATCATCGTCGGGATGATCCCGGACTCGAGCAGCATCGAAAGCTTGTACGAGGCCATCCGACCGATTCTGCTGAGAGATCACACGCTGGCCCCGCGGCTGGGCCTGCGTAGTGATTTCGCCTCTCTGGTGGCCTTTTTGGCCTCGGACGAGGCGGCGTACATGAACGGCTCCCTGGTGACACTCGACGGCGGCAACCTCGCCAAGGCGCAGATGCCCAGCGTGGAGGCGATGGAAGTCGCGCTTACCGCGGCCTACCCGGACTTCAAGGCCGGGGGTTAGTTCCGATGGCGGCGGGCGCGGGGTCGGTGTCGGAGATCGACGCTGTGCTCGACCCCGATCGCGTACTGGCAGCTGCCCGGGAGGCGACCGGGCTGTCGGACTTCGGCGATGCCGACATCAGGGAGCATGTCGCGGTCGATTTCGCTGCCGCCGCGAGGCGGGCCGCGCTCGGCCATGTGTATCCCGCCGGGTTCGCCGCTCAGACCCAGAATGCGCTTGAGACACGTCTCCGGCTCGAGGACGCGTACCGGCGCAATCCGGAGATTCTCGACGAGCAGATCCTGGCGCCGATCGTCGTTCTCGGCTTGCCGCGGACCGGTACGACGAAGCTGCAGCGGATGCTCGCGTGCGATCCGAGGGCGCAACGCACCGAATTGTGGCGACTCCTGTTCCCCGTCCCGGTCGCAGGCGCGAAGCCGGGCGAGATCGACCCGCGCATCACTATGGCCGAACACACTGTCACCGCGATCGCTACCGCCTCGCCCGATTTCATGGCGGCGCATCCCTGGGCGGCCGAAGAGGTCGACGAAGACACGTTCTTGCAGGTGTTCACCGTAGGCACGCCCGCGGCCGCAATCCGGTTGCTGGACCGTACGCAACTCACGTTGACCGCCCATCGCATGCCGGCGGTGTACGAAGACGAGCTCAAGATCTTGAAGTACCTGCAGTGGCAGGACGGCGGGGCGCGCGGACGCCACTGGGTGATGAAAGCGCCCAACCATCTGGGCAACCTGGAGCTGGTGCACCAGCTGTATCCCGACGCGACCATCGTCACCACTCACCGCGCGATCGAGAGTTGCCTGCCCTCCCTCATGCGGTATATGGAGGCGGTCCTGAATATGGGCACGTCGGAATTCGTGGGGATGGGTGATCCGAACCTCGACCTCGCGGAGCTGGGGTCGTTCACCGTCGACTTCTACGCCGCCGAGATGGAGCGCTACATCGAGCAGCGCGACCGGCTCGAGCTCGACGCGAAGATCATCGACCTGCACTTCCAGGACATCGTCACGGACCCTTTCGCCTGCATCGCCCGTATCTACGACCAGCGCGGTCAGGTGCTCGACGCGGCGGTCGAGGAGCAGATGGCGGGGTGGGTGCGCGCAAACCCGGTGGAGAAGTTCGGCAAGCACGTCTATTCGCTCGAACGCTACGACGTCAGCCTCGATCAGGTCCGCGAAGCATTCGCGCACTACACGTCGCGTTTCAACCTCTGAGCGCAGGTTAATGACGCGGCCCCGTTGCCGCGCGTTGTCCGACCCGCATGCCAAAGTTGCTGCGTGTACGTCGACCACGGGGATTGTGTTCTCAGTCCGACAGATCTCACCAAGCACCTCGCCTGCCCGCATCTGACCACGCTCGATCTCGCGGCCGCCCGCGGCGAGATAGCCGCTCCCGAGCAGCACGACGAATCGCTGGAGCTGATCTTCAGGCTCGGACTCGATCACGAACGGGCGTACCTGCAGGCGCTTCGCGATGCCGGCAAGGACGTAACGGAGATCGCGGAGACGAACATCGATATCGACGAACGCGCTCGCCTGACCGAGGAGGCGCTGCGGGCCGGGGCCGAGGTCGTCTACCAGGCGACCTTCCTGCACGGGAGGCATCGGGGTCATGCCGACTTCCTGGTCCGGGTAGACCGCCCGAGCCTGCTCGGGGCTTACTCCTACGACGTGGCCGACACCAAGCTGGCCCGAAAGATGAAGGTCGCCGCGCTCCTGCAGATGGCTGACTACGGGCGACATCTTGAGCGTATCCAGGGCCATCCACCGGAGTGGCTCACCGTCGTCACCGGCGACGGCGCGGAACGGCGATTCCGTTACGCCGATGCGGCGGCGTATGCCCAGCGCGCAACCGCCAAACTCCGCAGCGCCGTCGAGGAACCGACCGCGACGAGCCCCGAGCCAACGGCGCATTGCGCCCAGTGTCGGTGGTCCCCCCGCTGCGAAGCGCAGTGGCGGCGCGAGGATCACCTGTCTGCGGTGGCGTTCATGCGGGCCGACCACCGGGCCGCGCTGGAAAACAGCGGTGTTCGTACGGTCAGAATGTTGGCCGCAGCGGACCCCGCTGGCCTGTCCCACGAGATCGGCGAAGCGGCGCGGAAGCGACTGCAGGCGCAGGCGGCGTTGCAGGTGCGCGAGCGCGAGACCGGCTCTCCGCACTACGAGATTCTCCAGACGGAGCCCGGCCTTGGCCTCCTCCGACTGCCGACGCCGAGCACCGGGGATGTCTACCTGGACTTCGAGGGCGATCCCTACGCGGACGGCGAAGGGCGCGAATACCTCGCCGGGCTATGGGACCGATGTGGCGTCTACACCGCGTACTGGGCGCACAGCGCCGAGGACGAACGCGCGATGACCGCGGCACTTCTCGCCGACCTCGTGGGCCGGTTGCGGGCCGACCCCCGGGACGCCCTGGAACACACCGCTCATAGAACGCTCAGAAAGATCGCCGCACCCCCCCCCCCGCGCCGGGCCCCCGAGCTCGCCGACGTCGTCATGAACTTCTGGGCCAGCGCCCAGTTGCCGGCGAACTGAGACAACAACCGCGCATCCAGCGGAGGGCGTGGGATTCGAACCCACGATGAGGCGCAAACCCCATAGCGGTTTTCAAGACCGCCGCCATCGGCCACTAGGCGAGC
>CAXTUZ010000060.1:2167-10564 GCA_964247525.1 uncultured bacterium | reverse complement strand
ACGGCGCGAAGTCGGTCGAGGGCAAGGGCGAGACGCTTGACGCGCTTTTCAGTGATCTCGACGGTCGCCATCCCGGCCTGCGGGGGCGACTTATCGCCCAGGACGGCGCGCTGCATCGCTTCGTGAACATCTACGTCAACGACGAGGATGTTCGTTTCCTCGGTGGCCTCGACACCGACCTGAAGGACGGCGACTCCGTGACGGTGCTGCCTGCCGTCGCGGGTGGCTGACCCGCGGCGATGCGCTACGACTCCCTGATCGAGTCGGTCGGTCACACCCCGTTGGTGGGCCTGCCGCGGCTCTCGCCGTCCTCGGACGTGCGCCTGTGGGCCAAACTCGAACAGGACAATCCCACCGGTTCGATCAAGGACCGCCCGGCCCTGGCCATGGTCGCCGAGGCGGAGAAGGACGGCCGGCTCGTACCCGGCTGCACGGTCCTGGAACCGACGAGCGGAAACACCGGGATCTCGCTGGCCATGGTGTGCAAGTTGCGCGGCTACCGGTTGATCTGCGTGATGCCGGAGAACACCTCGTCGGAGCGGCGGGCGCTGCTGCAGATGTACGGCGCGGAGATCATCTCCTCGCCGGCGGCGGGCGGCTCGAACCAGGCGGTGGCGGTCGCCAAGACGATGGCGGCCGAGAACCCGGATTTCGTGATGCTCTACCAGTACGGGAACGCGGCAAATGCACAGGCGCACTACGAGACCACCGGCCCCGAACTCCTCGAGGACCTCCCGACGATCACCCATTTCATCGCCGGGCTGGGGACCACCGGCACGTTGATGGGAACCGGCCGCTACCTGCGTGAACACGTGCCCGGGATACGCATCATCGCGGCGGAGCCGCGGTACGGGGAACTCGTCTACGGGTTGCGCAACATCGACGAGGGCTTCGTACCCGAGCTGTACGACGCGTCGGTGCTCACCTCGCGCTTCTCGGTCGGTCCACGAGAGGCGTTGCGCCGTACCCGCCAGCTGGTGGAGGAGGAGGGCATCTTCGCCGGAATCTCGACGGGCGCGATCCTGCACGCGGCTCTCGGCGAGGCGGCGAAATGCGTGACGGCAGGATCGAGTGCGGACATCGCCTTCGTCGTGTGCGACGGGGGCTGGAAGTACCTGTCCACCGGCGCGTACGCGGGAACGCTCGAGGAGGCCGAGGCAGCGCTCGAGGGGCAGCTCTGGGCCTAGCGCGCCCTATCGGTGTCGTGGCTGGTACGGGCCACGGCGAACACCGACTGGCCGAACGGCGGCGGCCGATGCGCTTCGAGGCGTTGCATCACCGGCATCACGTACCCGTCCCAGATCGTGAGCACTGCACCACTCTTCGGGGTCATTCCGAGCAGACGCATGCCGAAGAACCAGCTCGGCAGACCGATGGCGTTGACGTAGTGGCAGGCCTCGACGTGTAACCCCGCTGCGACAAGCGCCTCGCTGAGCCGCTTCTTCGTGTAACGGCGCTGGTGACCGATCGACCGGTCGAACCGGCTCATCGCGAACTCGAACGCCGGTACGAAAAGCACAACCCGACCGCCGGGACGGAGAAGGCCGGCGAAAGTCCGCAGTGCCTCTACGTCGTCGGGAATGTGCTCGAGAACGTTGAATGCGACCACCGCGGTATACGTCGCGGTGTCGGTGATGGGCACCGTCAATTCGCGTACCGCGACCTTCGGCTCGCCGTCGAACCGGGACCGCAGGTGGTCGAGGCGCGCGGGCTCTGCCTCCGAGGCGGTGATCCGGCGATCGCGGGTGGCAACGGTGGCCGCGAAACCCCGGTGGCCGGAGCCGATCTCGACCGGAGGGGCGCCGAGGAACGGCAGCGCGAGCGTCGCCTGCCATTCGCGGTAGTTGACGGCATCGGTCAGGTCCTCGAGCACCTGCGACTGGAGCGCCGAATCGCCGAGCACCGCTCCGGATGACTCGCCCGTCGTCGTCGTCCGTTTGCCTCGCACGACTCGTAACCTAGGCCATCGGGCGGACACCGAGCGGTTCCGACGACGTACCCTTCGACGGTGCGGGACCTGCCGATAGGGATGATCGATAGCGGTGTGGGCGGTCTCACCGTCGCTCGGGCCGTCCTCGACCAGCTGCCGGCCGAGCCCCTGCTGTACCTCGGTGACACCGCCCACGGTCCCTACGGTCCCCAGCCTCTCGCGGAGGTCCGGGAGCACGCGCTGAACGCAATGGATGCCCTCGTCCGGATCGGCGTGAAGCTCCTCGTAATCTCCTGCAACACGGCGAGTGCGGCATGCCTGCGAGAGGCCCGCGAGCGGTACGACGTTCCGGTTGTCGAGGTGATCCATCCCGCCGCGCGGCGCGCGGTCGCCGCGACGCACAACGGACGGGTGGGTGTGATCGGCACCACCGCGACGATCGCGAGTGGGGCGTACGAGGAGGCCTTCGCCGGGTCTCCCGAGATCTCGGTGGTGAGCGGGGCGTGCCCCCGCTTCGTCGATTTCGTCGAGCGCGGCGTCACCTCTGGACGACAGCTCCTCGGGCTGACCGAGTCGTATCTCGCGCCGCTGCTCACGGCCCAGGTGGACGCGATCGTCCTCGGCTGCACCCACTACCCCCTGCTCACCGGGATGCTCTCGCTCGTCGTGGGGGAATCCGTGACGTTGGTCTCGTCCGCCGAGGAGACCGCGAAGGAGGTCTACCGCGTGCTCGCGACCCATGGCCTCGCGAGGCCTCCCGGCGGCGTGCCGCCCGTGCACCGCTGGCTCGCGACAGGGAACCCCGAACCCTTTCGCCGACTCGGCCGCCGCTTCCTGGGGCCTGAGCTCGTCGTCGCCGACATGCTGGCGGCGAGCGCATGAAGCTCACCGTGCTCGGCTGCGCCGGTACCTTCCCCACCGCGGAGTCGGGATGCTCCTCGTATGTCCTCGAACAGGACGGGTTCCGCCTGCTGATCGACTGTGGCTGGGGAGCGGTCAGCGCCCTGCAACGGCACGGCTGGCTCTACGATCTCGACGCGGTGCTGGTGAGCCACCTGCATGCCGACCATTGCCTGGACCTGGCCGCGTTCGCGTACGCCCGGAACTACCACCCGACGCTCTCGCTGCCGCCGCTCCCGGTGTTCGGCCCGCAGGGTACGGACGGGCGGATCGCCTCGGCGCTCGAATCGCGCCGCCCGGAATGGCTCGATCGGGTCTATGACTGGCACGTGTACGAGGGAGGGCCCTTCGAGATCGGGCCGTACGCGCTGTATGGCCGCCAGACCGCGCATCCGATCGAGTGCTACGCGCTACGGGTGAGCGCGGATGGCCGCACCTTCGCGTACTCCGCCGACAGCGGACCCTGTCAGGCGCTGATAGACACCGCGAACGGGGCCGACCTCTTCGCATGTGAGGCGAGCTTCGTCGAGACGGTGGTGAACCCTCCCGACGTGCACATGACGGGCAGACAGGCCGGCGCCGTTGCGGTTTCGGCCGGCGCGGGCACATTGCTGCTCACCCATCTGGTCGCCTGGAACGACGAGGCGCAGGTCCTCGACGAGGCAGCTCAGTCGTATGACGGCGCACTGCGGATCGCCCGGCCCGGTGCGGCCTACGTGCTGTGACGCAGGTCGTTCTCGCCACCCGGAACGCGGGGAAGGTCGTCGAGCTCCGGCGCATACTGGGGCAGTTCGCCCCCCGCGTGGAACTGCTCTCGCTTGCCGACGTCGCCGCGTACGACGAACCCGCCGAGACAGGCGACTCATTCACGGCGAACGCCCTGCTCAAAGCCCGTGCGTGCATCGCCGCGACTTCACTTCCTGCGGTCGCCGATGACAGCGGGCTCGTCGTCGACGCCCTGCACGGCATGCCCGGAGTCCTGTCCGCGCGGTGGTCGGGGCGTCACCACAACGACGCCGCGAACGTTCGGCTCGTCCTCGATCAGCTCGCCGACGTTCCGGACGAACGCCGCGGTGGCGGTTTCACGTGCGCGGCGGCCTTCGTCGACGGCCAGGGGCGCGAACACGTCACGGAAGCGACTTGGCGCGGCACCGTCGGCCGGGAGCCTCGCGGCCACCAGGGATTCGGGTATGACCCGATCTTCATCCCGAACGGACTGCAGCGGACCTGCGCCCAACTCGACCCCGAGGAGAAGGATGCGAGGAGCCATCGAGGGCAGGCGTTCCGAGCGCTCGCGCGCTGGCTCGCTGCTCAGTGACGGGCGCGAACCCGTTCACGGCTCAGGATCCAGAGTGCTTCCACCCCGTCGCGCCAGGTGAGTTTCTTGCCCTCTTCACGCGATCGGGCTTTATAGCTGATCGGCACCTCGTACGGCCGCACGCCGCGTCGAAGGAGCTTGCCGGTGATCTCTGCCTCCATGCCGAAACCGGCGGAGCGGACCTCCAGTGACCGGTACACCTCGGTCGGCATGAGCTTGAAACACGTCTCAAGATCCGAGATATAAGCGTTGAACGCGAGATTGGCGAAGAGCGTGACGCCCTTGTTGCCCAGGACGTACCAGAAGCTGTACGCGTTGTGACTTCCGAAGGTGCGCGTTCCGTACACGACGGTCGCGTCGCCGTCCAGAATCGGCGTCAACAGTCCGGGGATCTCGCTCGGCGCATATTCCAGGTCGGCGTCGCAGATGATCAAGTAGTCGCCGGAAGCCTCGCCCGCCGCGCGCTTGATGGCGCGGCCCTTTCCCTGATTCGGTTCCTGGCGAAAGTGCCGTATGCGGGGGTCGCTCTGCTCGGCGAGTATTTTCGGTGTGTCGTCGCTGCTTCCGTCATCGACGATCACCAGTTCGACGTCGACCGGATAGTGAACGGCAAGAACTTGTTCGATCGCCGCCGCAAGTGTTCGTTCCTCGTTGTACACGGGCATGAGAATTGACAGGTGCATGGCTCGTACCCTCCTCAGCGCACAACGTCGGGATGACCGCGGAACCACTCGATCGTCTTCTCCAAACCCTCGTACAGATCCACCACCGGCTCCCAGCCGAGTTCTCGGCGAGCTTGCGAGATGTCGGGCTGGCGAACGGTCGGATCGTCGACAGGGCGGGGCACGAACGTGATGTCGGATCTTCCGCCGATGATCGATCTGATGATCTCGGCGATCTTCAAGATTTCGAGTTCATGGGGGTTCCCGATATTGACCGGCCCGGACAGGTCGCTCTCCATCAGGCGGAGAATTCCCTCGACCAGGTCGTCGACGTAACACACCGACCGCGTTTGCGTGCCGTCACCGGCCACGGTCAGCGGCTCCCCGCGAAGAGCCTGGGTGATGAACGCCGGTATTGCCCGTCCGTCGCGCGGCCGCATCTTCGGGCCGAAGGTGTTGAAGATTCGGACGATCGCGGTGCTGACCCCGTGCGTACTGCGGTAAGCCGTGGTGAGTGCCTCCCCGAAGCGTTTCGCCTCGTCGTACACGCCGCGGGGTCCGACCGGATTCACATGACCCCAGTACGACTCGGGCTGCGGATGCACCTGCGGGTCGCCGTATACCTCGGAGGTCGAGGCGAGGACGAAGCGCGCGCCTTTCTCCTTCGCGAGCCCGAGCGCGTGCAAGGTGCCGATCGAGCCGACTTTGAGCGTCTCGATGGGGAGTTCGAGGTAGTCGATCGGTGAGGCCGGGGAGGCGAAGTGGAGGACGACGTCGACGGGGCCCGGGACGTGCAGATACTCGATGACGTCGCACCGGATCAACGCGAAACCCGGTGCACCGAGAAGGTGTTCGACGTTGGCGGGTGTCCCGGTGACGAAGTTGTCGAGGGCGACAACCTCGAAGCCACGGGCGAGGAGCTCGGTGCACAGGTGGGACCCGAGAAAGCCGGCTCCGCCGGTCACGACTGCGCGCTTCGGCACGGCGGAGACGCTAGCAGCAATACCGCCGCACTCGGTGCTCCCGCAACCTCACGCGAGCGGTGTCGGGGACGACCGCGGACCGGCAAGCGAGGTCCACTGGGCGGCGGTGAGTTGCGCGCAGCCGGCAAGCGCCAGATCGAGCAGCGCGTCGAGCTCGCCGCGGCTGAAGGGCGGTCCCTCGGCGGTGCCCTGCACTTCGATGAGCGCTCCGGTGCCTGTCGCGACGACGTTCATGTCGGTCTCGGCACGGACGTCCTCGGCATAGCACAGATCGAGCCTCGGTTCCCCGTCGATGATGCCGACGCTGACGGCGGCTACGCTCGTGTGCAGGGCATCAGGGCGATGCAGATGGGCGCAAGCGTCTGCGAGTGCCACGTATGCGCCCGTGATGGCGGCGGTGCGGGTGCCCCCGTCCGCGACGAGGACGTCGCAGTCGAGCACGATGGTGTTCTCGCCCAGTTTTTTGAGATCGATGCAGCCGCGCAGGGCGCGGCCCACCAGGCGGCTGATCTCGTGCGTCCGTCCGCCGATACGCCCCTTCACCGACTCGCGGTCGTTACGGGTATGGGTCGCCCTCGGCAACATGGCGTACTCGGCGGTCACCCAGCCCAGGCCGCTTCCCTTGCGCCATCTCGGCACGCCCTCGGTCGCCGACGCGCTGCACAGCACCCTGGTCTGGCCGAAGTCGATGAGCACACTGCCCTCGGCATGAGCCTGCCATCCCCTCGTGATCGTGATGGGTCGGAGGGCGTCGGCGCTGCGGCCGTCGGGGCGGGTCACGGCCCGCGAGCCTAACGGCTGCCGATGCTCAAGTACGGTCCGCGCATGCCGGACGTGGTGTTGCCCTGTCTCGACGAGGCGGCGGCACTGCCGTGGGTGCTCTCGCGAATGCCGGCCGGCTATGTCCCGATCGTGGCCGACAACGGATCGACGGACGGCTCGGGCGACATCGCCCGGTCGCTCGGCGCCCGCGTCGTCACAGTGCCGCAGAAAGGTTTCGGTGCCGCATGTTGGGCCGGATTGGCCGCTGCGACGAATGACATCGTGTGCTTCCTCGACGCCGACGGATCTTTCGATCCCGCGCAGCTTCCACGCGTGGCCGGACCGGTGCTCGCGAGATCTGCCGATCTCGTCCTCGGCGCCCGTCATCCGACCCGGCGCGGCGCCTGGCCGCTGCATGCCCGAGTGGCGAACCGGGAGCTCGCGCGCCGTATCAACCACCAGACGGGACTGACGCTGCGCGATTGCGGGCCGATGCGCGCCGCCCGGCGCGACCGACTGCTCGCCCTCGGCATGACCGATCGGCGATTCGGCTGGCCGCTGGAGATGGTGTTGCGCGCGAGCCGAGACCACTGGCGGATCGAGGAGATCGAGGTCGACTACTTCCCGCGCACCGGGCGGTCGAAGGTGACGGGCACGGTACGAGGGACCGTCCGGGCCGTGCGAGACATGCGGTCGATCCTGCGCGACGTCGGTCCGAGCTCGTGATGTCGGTGCCGCCGTCGATCTTGGTGATCGCCAAGGAACCCCGCCCCGGCCGCGTGAAGACCAGGCTCTGTCCTCCGTACACCCCGGATGAGGCCGCGGATCTCGCCGAAGCAGCTCTGGCGGATACCTTGCACGCCGTGGTCGAGGTGTGCTCGCGGGGCGCGGCCTCGGCGCTGCTCCTGCTCGACGGCCGGCCCGGGCGGTGGTTGCCCGCGGGCATTCGCTGTGTTCCGCAGTCCGGCGGCTCGCTCGACGAGCGACTGGGTGCCGCGTTCGACCGGGTGGCCGGTGGACCGGCGTTCCTGGTCGGGATGGATACCCCCCAACTGACGCCGGAGCTGCTCGAGGACGCGCTGGAAGCGACGATGTCCGGCGCCGCGCTCGGGCCCGCGTCGGACGGGGGATGGTGGGGTCTCGGACTGGCGAAGGCACGCGGGTCACTGTTACGGGGCGTCGAGACCTCGACGAGCCGTACCGGGGCGCTCCAGCGGGCCCGGTTGATCGAGGCCGGATTGCGTGTCACCGAACTCCCGGCACTGACCGACGTGGACACCGCGGCGGACGCCGAGCTGGTCGCACAGCAGTGTCCGCAGGGTCGGTTCGCGGCAGTCCACGCCGCGGTCGCGAACGCGGTCCACCGTCGCCGCGAGTTCGCCTCGTGAGCCTGGCCCTGTACGAGGAGTCGCTGAGTGCGAGAACCGTCGGTGTGCGAGTGCGTTTCGGCGATGGGCGCGTCGAGCCGATGGACATCGGAAGGTGGCGCGGTGAGGTCACGCGAGCCGACGAATCGATGCTCCGGCGGGTACGGGGATGCTGCCTCGACATCGGCTGCGGACCGGGGCGGCTCACCGCGATGCTGCACGACCGCGGTACGCGCACACTCGCTATCGACATCGCGCCGACCGCGATCGCGCTGACGAGGCGCAGCGGGGCGGCAGCGGTGCTCTGTTCGGTTTTCGGCGCGGTCCCCGACGAGGCCCGATGGCGGACGATCCTGCTGGCGGACGGAAACATCGGGATCGGCGGACACCCCGATCGGCTGCTGCGCCGCTGCCGCGCCCTGCTGGACGACACCGGCCGCGTGCTGGTGGAACTTGCGCCGGCGATGACCTACCC
>CAXTUZ010000060.1:0-2157 GCA_964247525.1 uncultured bacterium | reverse complement strand
GAGCAGCCCGCGGGGTCGGTCGGCGGGTGGTTTCCGTGGGCGGCCGTCGGGGTCGATGCCATCGCGCTCGTCGCCGCGGGCGCCGGCTTCAGACGCACCGAGACGTGGTCGGTATCGGACACGGATGGGCGACCGCGACACTTTGCCGCCCTCGGCGTAGCACGATGATCTCGATGCTCACTCTTCGAGAATCGGCGGTCCGGGCGGGGCGCGGCGCGTACGCGTCCCTGCACCGCCCACTGCCGACCCCGCCGGACCAGTTGCGTCAAGGCCCGCTCAAGCAGGACGCCTTCCCCTCACCGCTGCACAACAGGTACGTCGCCGCGTGGTTCGGCTACGCGCTCGGCTGGTCCTTCCTGATCTGTTTCGTCACCGGCCTGATCTCGCATCTCGCTCAGCACCCGACATCCTTCTTCGACCTGCCGGCGCGGCCGATCTGGTTCTACCGAGTCACGCAGGGGCTGCACGTCGCGACGGGAATCGTGTGCGTCCCGCTGCTGCTCGCGAAGCTCTGGACGGTCTATCCCCGATTCTGGAGCTGGCCGCCTGTCCGCAGCATCGCCAATGCCGTCGAGCGGCTGTCGCTGCTGATCCTCGTCGGCGGCGCGTTCTTCCAGCTGATCACCGGCGTCGCCAACATCTTCAAGTGGTACTTCTTCGCCTTCTTCTTCACCACCACGCATTACTTCACGGCCTGGGTGGTGATGGGCGCGCTGGTCGTCCACGTCGGGACGAAGATCACGATGGCCAGGGACGCGCTCAAACACCCGGCGCGGTACGACAAGCTCGTCGACGACGCCAGGGCTCGTACCGGAGTGGTACCGGCCGCGGGAGCGGTCAGTTCCGGGTTCTCCCGTCGTGGCTTGATCACCGGGGTGAGCGCAACGGCTGGCGCGATCACCGTGGTCACGGTGGGACAGTCGTTCTCGCCGCTCGGAGAACTCGACCTGCTCGCCCCACGCAAGCCGGGAAGGGGTCCGCAGCATCTGCCGGTGAACCAGACCGCGAGCGCCGCGGGTGTCACCACAGTCATCCGCGATCCGTCGTACCGCCTGGAAATCAAAGGAACGCGGGAGACCCGGTCGCTGTCGCTCGCCGAACTGGGCGCGATGACGCAGTACTCGGTCATGCTCCCTATCACCTGCGTCGAGGGGTGGAGCGCCGACGGGCACTGGCGCGGCGTGCGCTTCCGGGACCTGCTCGATCTGGTCGCGGCTCCGCATCATGCGCACATCCGGGTCGAGTCGCTGGAGAAGGGCGGGCTGTACCGCTCCTCCGTCGTCAATCCGTCGCATGCCCGCGACTCCCTGACCCTGCTCGCCCTCGGGTTGAACGGGGAGGAGCTCGACGCCGACCACGGGTATCCGGCCAGGCTGATTTCCCCGGACCGGCCCGCCGTGCTCCAGACCAAATGGGTGCGTCAGATCGTGGTGCTCACATGACCTCGCACGCAGACCTGCCGCCGGGCGCGACCCGCGATCCCGGCCTGCCGCGGGACATGCGCGATCAGGACGAACCGACGCCCACCCGCTGGCGCTACCTGCTCTACCTCATCGGGGCGGGAATGATCGTCATCGGCGTGAAGGGCATCGTCCACAACGACAGCAACTATGAGAATCCGATTTACTGGGCGAAGCTCTTCGTCGGTCCTGCGATCGCCCATGACGTCCTGTTCGTGCCGCTCGTATCGGTCGGGGCGTTCGTACTCTCCCGACTCGTCTCACCGCGTTACCGGCCCCCGATCCAGCTCGGAATCTTCGCGTCGTTCGTGTTCACGCTGATCGCATGGCCAGGCCTGCGCCGGTACTCGATGGCGAAGGACAACACCAGCGCGGATCCGCTGAACTACGCCCACGGTTTGGCGATCTGCCTCGGCGCAACCTGGCTGGTCGTCGCACTGGCGCTCGGGTGGCAGTACCGGCGCGTTCGCCGTTCTTCGCGTTGAGCGCTGGGGAGCGGTCCGGCGCCGTTCTCGGCGGGATGTTCGTAGCGCTGACCGCGTCGCTTCTGCTCGCGGGGTGCGGGACGTCCGGTGGGCCGCCGACCGCTCTGTCCGCCGCACCGGAACCGGCGCGCGCCCCGGTTCCGGTGACCGTCCCCGCCGGGTTCGTGGTCGCGCTGCCGGCGGGCAGTTCGCCCGAAGGCGCGGTGTACGAC
>CAXTUZ010000059.1:9461-10700 GCA_964247525.1 uncultured bacterium | reverse complement strand
CTGATCACGCGGGCGGCCCGCTCCTGGTGCTGGCCGGCCCGGGCACCGGGAAGACCGCCACACTCGTCGAAACCGTCGCGCGGCGGGTCGAGCGCGGCGCGGACCCGCTTTCGCTGCTGCTGCTGACCTTTTCTCGTCGCGCCGCCGCGGAGTTGCGCGAGCGGCTCGCGCTTCGCCTCGGCGGCCGCGCCGTCTCCCCGACCGCATGGACGTTCCACGCGTTCTGCCTGGCGCTGCTGACCGAGCACCGTGCGGGTACGCCGAGCCCCGCGCCGCGGCTGCTCACCGGTCCTGAACAGGACGCCGTCATTCGCGATTTGCTGCGCGGAGATCTGGCCGATCGACGGCCCTGGCCCGAGCCGCTCGCGGGAGTCCTCGACACGCGCGGACTCACCGAGGAGATCCGCGCCATGCTCGCGCGTATCCAGCAACTCGGGTTCAGCGCCGCCGACCTCGCCGTCGTGTCCGGCGATCGCCCCGATTGGCACGCGGTCGCGCGCTTCTACGAGTCGTACCAGGAAAGCCTTGAGGCCCAGGGACTTCTGGACTACACGGAGCTTGTTGCGCGGGCCGCGAAGATCGCCGACGAGCCCGCGAGCACGAGCCGGCTGCGGGCCCGCTACAGCGCGGTGTGGGTCGATGAGTACCAGGACACCGACCCCCTGCAGGAGAGGCTGTTGCAGGCCATTGCCGGCGACGGCCGAGACCTCACGGTGGTGGGAGATCCGGACCAGGCGATCTACGCCTTCCGCGGCGCGGACGTGCGTGGCATCGCGCAGTTCCCGGAGCGCTTCCGTACCCGGGCCGGCGAGCGTGCCCCGACGCAAGCGTTGGCGACGTGCCGGCGATCAGGGCCGGCGATCGTGGCGGCGGGGCGCCGCATCGCCGCCAGGATCCCTGCGATGCCGGGCTTCTCACACCGTAACCTGCTCCCCACGGGTCAGTCCGTCCCGCCCGAGGTCGTCACACTGGCGACCGAGGGAGCCGAGGCGGAGTGGATCGCCGACGTGCTGCGGCGCGCCCACCTCGACGACGGCGTCGAGTGGTCGTCGATGGCTGTCCTTGTTCGGTCGGGATCGTCGATCCCGCTGTTACGCAGAGCCTTTGCGACCATGGGAGTGCCGGCTCAGGTAGCGGCCGACGAGGTCCCCCTTGCGGCCGAACCGGCGGTGGCGCCGCTGCTGCTACTCCTGCGGTGCGCTCACACGCCCGCGTTGCTCACCGAGGAGCGCGTACGCG
>CAXTUZ010000059.1:892-9451 GCA_964247525.1 uncultured bacterium | reverse complement strand
GTTGATCTCGCCGCTGGTCGGGGCCGATGCAGGTGACCTTCGGCGGCTTGGGCGGGCGTTGCGGGCCGCCGCCCGCGATGCCGACGGCACCGCTGCCCCAGCTCCGTCCGCGATGCTCATCGCGGCGGCGATCGCCGAGCCTCGCCATCTGGACGCGGTCCCGATGCGCGATGCGCGGATCGCGCGGCGTCTCGTCGGGTTGCTCGGAGCCGCGCGGGAGGCCCTCGATCGCGGCGGGAGCCCCGCCGACGCCCTGTGGTCGGTGTGGGCGGCAAGCCCGTGGCGGCATCGGCTCGAGGCGTATGCCGGCGGTCGTGGTCGCGACGCCCGTGCGGCGGACAGCGACCTCGACGCGGTCGTGGCGTTGTTCGACGCGGTCGCACGCGCCCAGGAGCAACGCCCCGGAATACAGGTGACCGCGTTGCTCGAAACCATTGCCGCGCAGCAGATCCCGGCCGGCCCGCAGGAGGAGCAGGGGTGGCGCCGGGAGGGTGTGCGGTTGTTGACGGCGCACCGCAGCAAGGGTCTCGAGTGGGACCTCGTCGTCGTTGCGCACGTTCAGGAGGGTTCCTGGCCCGACGTGCGGCCCCGGGGATCGCTGCTCGAACCCGACCGTCTCGGCCCGGCCGGGCTGCAGCCGCCCGTCGATCGGCGTGCGCTGCTCGCAGACGAGCGCCGGCTGTTCTACGTCGCGTGCACCCGTGCTCGCCACCGGCTCCTGGTCACCGCGGTCGAGAGCGTGTCCGAGGACGGCGAACGGCCCTCCCGGTTCCTCGGCGACGTCGGCGTGGAGGTGCTCCACCAGGCGCCTCGGCCGTCACGACCCCGCACCCTTGCGGGGGTCGTGGCAGCGCTGCGGTGTGAAGCGGTCGACCCGGCCCTGTCCCCGGAGGTTCGGGCCGCGGCTGCGCACCGGCTGGCTCTGCTCGCGGCGGCCCGGGACGGGACGGGACAACCACTCGTACCGGCTGCCGCGCCGGAGGCATGGTGGGGCCTGGCTCCGCGCACGCAGGGCGAGCACTACGACCCGATGCGGCCGTTGCCGTTGTCGGCGAGCACTCTGAGCGCACTGGAGCGGTGCCCGCTGGCCTGGTTCCTGCGCCACGAGGCCCACGGCAGCGAACCCGCCACGGTCGCACTGGGATTCGGCAAGGCGATCCACGCGCTCGCCGAGCTCGTCGCGTCCGGTCGGCTACCCGCGGACGGCGCCGTCCTCGGCGCGGAGCTCGACCGGGTGTGGCCCTCCCTCGGGTACGAGGTGCCCTGGCAGCAGGCGAACGAACGCCGGCTGGCGCAACTCGCCCTCGAACGGTTCGTCACCTATTCCGCCGCAGATCGCGGGCGGCAACTGCTGGCTGCCGAGGTCTCGTTCGACCACGACGTGGAGACGGCAAACGGGCCGGTCCGGCTACGTGGGAGGTTGGACCGGGTCGAACGGGATGCCGCCGACCGCGTCGTCGTCGTCGATCTGAAGACGACGAAGAACAAGCCGACTGCCAAGGAGATCGCCGCGGACAAGCAACTGGCGCTCTACCAGTACGTCGTCGAGTCCGGTTCGTTGCCGATACTTCCGCCCGGGATGCGGTCGGGCGGTGCTGAGCTCTGGCAGTTGCGCGACGGCGACGGTCCGCGCCCGGCCATACAGGCCCAAAGCTCGACGAGCGAGCACGGACCGTTGCTCGACACGTTCGCCGCGGCGAGAGCGCTTGTTCTCGAGGGCAGGTTCGACGCAACGCCCCATGACGGCTGCAGGCGCTGCGCCTTCCGTAGCTGTTGTCCTGCTCACGACGAGGGCCGCGGGGTGGTGCGGTGAATCTCGACGAGGTGGCGGCGCTGCTCGGCGTTCCGTTCACCTCCGAGCAGCGCCGGGCGATCGCCGCGGATCCGCACTCGCCGCTCCAGATCGTGGCGGGCGCCGGGTCCGGTAAGACGACCGTGATGGCCGCTCGAGTGGTGTGGCTCGTCGCGAACGAGCACGCCGCCCCGGAGCAGGTGCTCGGCTTGACGTTCACCAACAAGGCGGCTGCCTCCCTCGCGGCCCGAGTCACGGGTGCGCTGGCGCTGCTCGGCGGGGTTGGTTCCGAACGCGAGCCCGACGACACCGAGCTCGGACCGACCGTCAGCACCTACCACGCGTATGCCGCTCGCCTCGTTCGCGAACACGGCCTGCGGATCGGAGTCGAGCCGGACCTGCGGCTGCTCGCGGACGCCACCCGGTTCCAGCTCGCTCATCGAGTGATGCGGGCTCACCACGGCCCACTGCCGTCACTGAAGTGGGTTCCGGACACGGTCGTCAGCCGGCTCATTGCCCTCGAAGGAGCGTGTTCGGACCATCTCGTCGATCCGGCCGGGCTGCAGCGCAACGAGCGCGCCCGAGCCGCCGAACTGGAGCGGGCGCTGGCGGAGCTTCCCGGTGACCGGGGTATCAAGACGCGTCAGGCCGACCTCCGTAAGTGCCTCGAGGTCGCGCGGGGGCGGGCGGAGCTGTGCGAGCTCGTGCTCGCGTACCGCGCCGCGAAAAGGCACGTGGAGGCAGCGGATTTCGGCGATCAGGTGGCGTGGGCGGTGCGGATCGCCGAGCAATGCCCGGACGCCGTCGAACTCGAACGCGCGCGGTTCCGGGTCGTGCTGCTCGACGAGTACCAGGACACCTCCGTCGCGCAGAGCCGCCTGCTGACGGCGATGTTCGGCGACGGGCGCCCAGTGACCTCGGTCGGCGATCCGTGTCAGGCGATCTACGGGTGGCGCGGTGCCTCGGTGCAGAACCTCATTACGTTCCCGCTCGACTTTCCCTCCCACGGCGGCGAGCCCGCGCACGTCCGGCCACTTCGCACGAGCCAGCGCAGCGGAGGCCGCCTGCTTGCGCTCGCCAACACCCTGTCGGCGGGCGTCCGGGCCGAGTCGGCGGTCGACGGACTGCAGCCGCGCCCAGACCGGGTCGATGTCGGCGAGGTGGTGGTGGCCCGTCATGAGCGCTACGACCAAGAACGCGCGTGGATCGCCGAGCAGGTTCGCAGTGAGATCGCCGCCGGCACACCGCCGGTCGAGATCGCGGTCCTCCTGCGGGCCTGGCGGCACGCGGGCCCGCTCCATCAGGCGCTGACCGATGCCGGCGTTCCGGTCGAGGTCGTCGGCCTCGGAGGGCTGCTGGCCCTGCCCGAGGTGGCGGACCTGGTTGCCACGCTCCAGGTGGTCGACGATCCGGCGGCCAACGCGGCCCTCCTTCGCCTGCTGGCAGGCCCCCGTTTCATGTTCGGTGCGCAGGATCTGCGGGCGCTCGGCGGGCTCGCCGCACGACTGGCGTACACGAGCGACCCGGAGCTCGACCCGCTCGACGAGGCCGCCGCCGGCGTCGATCCCGCCGACATCGTCGCGCTCGCCGACGGGCTCGACGCGCTGGCGCACGGAGCGGTCGTGCCCGGACTGTCGGCGGAGGCCGCGAACCGAGCGGTCGTGCTGCATCGGGAAATCTCGGCACTGCGGCGGGCGGCGGGTGAACCGCTCCCGGACCTGGTCTCGCGCGTGATTGCCAGCACCGGTCTGGATGTCGAATCCGCCGCCAGTCCTGAGGCGGTGAGTGCGCGCCGGCGCGCCTCGCTCGCCGCGTTCACCGACATCGCGGCGGAGTACGCCGACCTCGACGGCGGAGCGGAGCTGCACGGTTTCCTTGGCTACCTGCGCGCGGCCGAGGACTACGACCGCGGCTTCGACAACCCGCTCGAGGTCAGCGGAAATGCCGTGCAGATCCTCACGATGCACAAGGCGAAGGGGCTCGAATGGGATGTCGTCGTGCTGCCGGACCTGACCGACAAGGCATTCCCGGCGTTGAACACCGACGGCCGGTGGCACACGAATATCGGCGAGTTGCCGTTCCGGGAAAGGCAGGATGCTTCATCGCTGCCTGCGGACCCCGACTTCGGGCGCAAGGGGTGGAAGCAGACGTTCGAGGATTGCTGCAAGTCGTACGAGCGGCGCGAAGAGGACCGGCTCGCCTATGTCGCCGTCACCAGGGCGCGCCGCAAGATCATCGCCAGTAATGCGCTCTGGGGCCCGACCCAACGCACCGCACGAAAGCCGTCCCCGTATCTCGAGCAGCTACGGGAGCACGCTGAGGCGGGCTTCGGGACGGTCGACCGGTGGTATCCGGACGAGGACGCCGAAGCGCGTAATCCGTATTTGGACCTGGCGCCGACGCAATGGCCGGCCACGCTCGACCCGGCCGCACTCGACCTGCGCACCGCGGCGGCGCGGGCGGTATACGCGGGGCCATGCCCCAGCGACCCGATCGCTGCGGCGAGCGGGGTGACCGCGGCTGATCGCCTTCGCTTCGCCGGGTACGACCGTGAGATCGCTTCACTGCTCGAGGAGGCGAGAGCGCACCGGGCCCCCGAGATCGAGGTGCCGTTGCCCGCCGCGTTGTCCGCATCGCAGGTGCTCATCCTTCGCGAAGACCCCGACCGGCTCGCCGCAGATCTTGCCCGGCCCATGCCGCGACGGCCTTCGGTCGCGGCGGTCCGCGGCACGGCCTTTCATGCCTGGGTCGAGGAGCACTTCGCGCTCACCCCATTGCTCGACGCCGACGCACTCGCGGGGGCGGCCGACGAGGCGCTCACCGATACCGATCTCGCCGAGCTGAAGTCCGCGTTCCTCGACTCGGACTGGGCCGGGCGGACCCCGTATGCGATCGAAGCCGGGTTCGCGGTCGTGCTCGGCGGCCGCCTCGTGCGCGGCCGGATAGACGCCGTGTACGAGGTGCCCCCCGCGGCGGGTGCCGGTACCCGGTGGCATGTCGTCGACTGGAAGACAGGGCGGGAGAGCGCAGATCCGCTTCAGCTTGCGATCTATAGGACGGCGTGGGCTCGACAACAAGATTGTCCTGACAGCGCCGTGCGGGCCTCGTTCCTTTCCATCCGCTCGGGCCGGATCCTCGATCCCGCGCTGCCCGACGCCGGGGAACTCGACCGGCTACTCGGCGGCGAATGACCTGCTTACGGCGGCCCTCTAGCGTTTGGTCAGAACCGCGATCGACTGGCCGAGTGCGCCCATCTTCTCGAAATGCTGCCCGCTGTCCCACGTCACCGGCTGCGCGAGCGGAATCGAGGGTTTGTCGCCGTCAGCGATCTCCATGATCTCGAGACCGAGGTGGTCGGCCCATGCCGCGATCCCCTCGCGATCCATGAACTGGTTCAGTGGGAGCCCTTGCCCCATTCCCGCGACGGTTCCCTCGAAGATCGCCCAGTGACTCGGGATGTGGAACTCGAGGAACGAGAAGATGATTCGTCCGCCGGGTCGAATGACCCGCTTGGCCTCGGCCAGATAGCGGTACGACTCCTCGTGCAGAAGGTGCGTGAAGACGCTGAAAAAGCACACGATGTCCGCGCTGTCCGAGGCAGCCGGAATTGCCAGCGGCTGCTCGGCGAGCTCGAATCTCCAGTCCGGCCGTTTGACGAGATCCCGGGCGTAGTCGACGAGATCCGGCACAACGTCGATGCCCAGATACGGGCCCTTCAGGTATCCCGACAGCGGCATTGCCAGCCGTCCCGAGCCGCACCCGACGTCAACCACCGAACCATCCGGCTGCAATCCCTGCGAGATGAGCAGGTCGCGGAGGATCAGCCCGACAGCCGCGAACTCTCCGCCGACGGACAGGTGCATCGCGGTGTCGATGTCGTCGTGCGTGTCCGACAGGTTCTTCACAAGGCGGCGATACGACGAGTCGAAGTCGGGACGATCGCCGACCTTCACGGGCTCGGGTGCCACGGGCTTCGGCTTGTTCGACCTGAGCGGGAGCCTCACGTTCAATGACCTCGATCTGCGCTGTGGCGACGTCCGGGTCTGCGAGCGTAGCGCGAAGGACACGCTCTCCGGCACGTCCGGTCCGGGCGTGGCGGGGCGCCGCCGGAAACACGACAGCCGTACGTTGCGGGCGTGACCGGGCCGTCGCTGTTGATCCGCGGCGGCGTCGTACTGCCGATGTGGCCAACCATCCGCACCACGTATCACCCAGGTTCGGTGCTTGTCGACGGCCGGGAGATACGCGCCGTCGGGACCACCGAGGAGGTCGATGCGCATCCACTCGCCGCCGGCGCCCACATCGTCGACGCGAGTGGGCACGCGATCCTGCCCGGCCTGCACAACTGCCACCTGCATTCCGGCCTGCTCCGGGGCACGGCCGAGAGTCTCCCGCTCTTCGAATGGCTCGAGACGTTCGTCGATCCCGCTCACCGCGCCCTGACTCCCGAGATCGCGGCCACGGCCAGTGAGCTGTGCTACGCGGAGGCGCTGCTGTCGGGAACGACATCGGTGATGGACATGTGGCGACATCTGCACGGCTCCGCCGACGTCGCGGGCACCATGGGCCTGCGGGCGACCCTCGTGCCGTATGTCGCCGACGCGCCCGGGTTCGACTACTTCGAAACGCTCGAGTCGAACCGCGACCTGCTCGCCGACCACCGGTCGTCCTATGACGGCCGGGTTCGTGCCTGGGTCGGACTGGAGCACCTGCTCTACTGCTCGAAGGAGGCCTTCACGGGTGCGCGTGCGCTCGCCGAGGAGTACGACACCGGCATACACACGCACTCGTCCGAGACCGAATGGGAAGTCGCTCGCGCGCAGGAGCTTTTCGGGCATCGGCCGCTGCACGAGATCGCGAGGCGCGGGATTCTCGCGGGCGGTCGGGCCGTCGTCGCGCACTGCGTGTGGGTGGACGAGGCCGAGATCGAGATCCTTGCGAGCACGGGTACCGCCGTCGTCCACTGCCCGTGTTCCAACATGAAACTGGCCTCCGGTCCGGCACCGATCGCCACGCTGTGGAAGGCCGGGGTACGCGTCGGGCTGGGGAGCGACGGGGAGAAGGAGAACAACAACCTCGACCTGTTCGAGGAGGCGAAGTTCGCCAGCCTCCTGCAGAAGCTCGTGGCACTGGATGCGACTGCCGGCGACCCGCACGACATCCTCGCGATGGCGACGCTCGAGGGTGCGCGCACGCTCGGACTCGAGGGCGTCACGGGTGCACTGCGTCCCGGACTGCGCGCCGACGTGATCACGGTCGACCTCCGCGGCCTGCACACCACACCGGTTTTCGGCGCGCTCGGCGAGCCGCCCCACCTCCCGGCGAGCAACGTCGCCGCGCATCTCGTGTACTCGAGCCGCGGCTCGGACGTACGCGGCGTCTGGGTCGACGGCGCGCCCGTCGTCCAGGACGGCGTTCTGATCCATGGCGACGCCGCATCGATCCGGTCCCGGGCGCAGGCGGCAGCCGAAGAGCTGTTCGAGCGGAGGGCTCGGCTCGACGGCGTACCGCCGCTACCGAAGGTCGAGAACGAGGGCCCGGTGATCTGAGAACCCGCACTGAACCGCCTGGGCCGCACCGACACTCGGGCTCAGGCCGTCGGCGAGCGCGTGGTCGAGCCGAAATCGCGGGGCGTGCGCCGGGTACGTCGGCGCGTCGGAGAGCGACCGCCACCTGCTCACCACCGCGGGCACCCGGCCGGGCAGGTTGAGGTCGCCGATCAAAATCCGGGGGCCGGGCAGTGTCCGCAGGAAATGGATGACCTGGCGCAGCTGCCGGACGTTCCACCCCGGGACGAACGACAGGTGTGTCGTCGCCACCGTCAACGCGCCGACCGGCGTCCGGATGACCGCCGCGAGCACGACGCGCGGCTCGTCCCGGAGCAGCAACAGTCCCTGACCGCCCGGGAGCAGCACCGGCGCCTTGATCGGTGCGGCGCCCAACCGTGCGCAGTGCCAGGACATGACCGGGTAACGGCTCGCGAGCGCGATCCCGTAGGTGGGCTCGTCCGTCCGGCCGTGCTCACCCGCCCGCGCCGCGCGCCACCGGCCGCCGGGAGTTCCGACGAGGGCCGGTTCGAAACGGAAGTCCGCGGGCCCGATCGCCTCGGCGACGAGCTTCGCCTGATCGATCCCACCGCTGCGGGGCTGCCCGCGATCGACCTCCTGGGTCGCCAGGACGCCCGCCGCGAGCGAGGCCAACGCGGTGGTCATCGGCGCAGCCTCGAGCGGCGCCCCTCGCGAGGACAACCCGTGCAGCAGGTTCAGTGAGACGAGCCGGAAACCCGGGGTCGGCATGCGATCACGGTAGGTTGACACAGTGGCTTCCGCTGTTCGAGAACTGCACCGCGCGACCCTCGACAACGGCCTGCGGGTCGTCGTCGCCCCGGACCGGTCGGCGCCGGTCGTCGGTGTCGCGGTCTACTACGACGTGGGCTTCCGCTCCGAACCGCAAGGACGTACCGGCTTCGCGCACCTGTTCGAGCATTTGATGTTCCAGGGTTCCGCGCGGGTCGGGAAGATGGAGCACCCACGCTTGGTGCAAGGCGCGGGCGGGACGATGAACGGCTCGACGCATCCGGACTTCACGAACTACTACCAGGCAGTCCCGAGCAACGCCCTCGAGCTCACCCTGTGGCTCGAAGCGGACCGGATGCGGAGCCCGGCGGTCACCGAGGAGAACCTCGCCAACCAGGTCGCCGTGGTGCAGAACGAGATCCGGGTCAACGTGATGAACCGGCCCTACGGTGGTTTCCCGTGGATCTGGTT
>CAXTUZ010000059.1:0-882 GCA_964247525.1 uncultured bacterium | reverse complement strand
GCCACCGGTGGCCTTCGACTCCTTCGCCAACGCCCCCAACGGCTACGGCGACTTCTCCGAGCTCGAGGCCGCGAGCGTCGGTGACGCCAACGACTTCTTCGACCGGTTCTACGCGCCGGGAAATGCGGTGCTCGCGATCGCCGGGGACACCGATCCCGAGATCGCCCTCGGCCTGGTGAGCAAGCACTTCGCCGACATCGCGCCGCGGCGGACGCCGAAGCGACCCAGCTTCACCGAACCGCCCGTCACCACCGCGCGGCGGGCGGAGCGCACTGACGAGATGGCGACCGCGCCGGCGATCGCGGTCGGCTGGCGCGCGCCGCACCCGGAGCACGAGACCGAGCTGAACCTCGCGACGATCATGCTGACGGAAGTTCTCGGTGAGGGCGACGCGAGCCGGCTGGTGCGGCGGCTTGTCCTGGAGGACCGCATCGCGATCAGCGTCGAGGCGTATCTCGGCACGTTCGGCGACCCGTTCGAGCAGCGCGACCCCTCCTTGTTCACGGTGACCGCCGTGCACCCCAGCGGGGTGGCTGAAGGGGTCGTTCGCACCGCGGTCCAGCAGGAGATCGACCGGGTCGCGACCGACGGCGTCGAGGCCGACGAACTCGCTCGGGTGCAGGCCAGGCTCCGGGCTCAGCTGTTGCGGCAAGCGGACCAGATCCTGCCGCGGACACTGCAGCTCGCGATGTTCGAGCAGCAGCGTGGCCGGGCCGAGTTGGTGTGGGAGCTGCCGGGACTGCTTGCCGCCGTGCGGGCGGATTCGATCGCGGCCGCCGCCGCACGGCTCACCGACGGCGCGTCCAGCACGCTCGTCCTGCGGGCCGGAGCCGCGGCATGAGCCCGAAGTCGCCGAAGGCGCAGAAACGGGCGAAGGTGAGC
>CAXTUZ010000058.1:0-10736 GCA_964247525.1 uncultured bacterium | reverse complement strand
GGAGCCCCCCGCCCGCTGTTCGCGGTGAAGGTCGACAACGTCGGGCAGGGCCCGCAAAGCGGGCTGAACCAGGCCGATGTCGTCTACTGCGAGCAGGTCGAAGGCGGATTGACCCGCCTGCTCGTGATCTTCTCGTCGCAGACCCCCACCGCGGTCGGACCCGTGCGCAGCGCCCGTGTCAGCGACCTGGAGCTGCTCGCCCAGTACGGGCGGATCGCCCTCGTGTTCTCCGGCGCCAACACCGGCGTGCTCGCGTCCGTCCATAAGGCCAACATTCAGGACGACAGCTACGACGCGCACCCGGCGCTGTTCCACTTCGATTCCCAGCGTGTGGCGCCGTACAAGTTCCTCGCCGACATCGCGGCCGCGGCCCGCACCGCGCCCGGCGCGCTCGCCAAGGATGTCGGCTTCCGATTCGGGCCGGCACCCGCCGACGGGGGTACGCCGGTCGGCAGCCTGCGGGTGTCGTTCCCGACGACCACGATGACGGCGACGTGGAGTGCGGCCAGCGCGTCCTGGTTGATGTCGAGGAACGGGATCTCACTCACACAGGTCGACGGAAGTGTCGCAAGCGCGACGGACGTCCTCGTCCAGTACGTGCAGATCAGCGGATCGCAGTACACCGACCACAACGGCAACACCACGCCGGTCAGCGCGACAGTCGGTTCGGGGAAGGCGATCCTGCTTCGCGCCGGGCGTCGCTACGACGCGACGTGGCGACGGGCCACGGCCACCGCACCGACGACGTGGACCGCCGCCTCGGGTGCACCGCTTACCCTCGCGCCCGGGCGGACCTGGGTCTTGCTTGCGCCAACGAACGCTCCGACGCAGGCGGGTTAGCGCGCCTGCTCAGCTGAATCGAGCCGGGCGCGGAACGCCGGGCTGAACAGGTAACCCGAGGTCGGATCGGCGAAGAAGCGTTCGTTGAAAACCAGCACTACCGTCTTCGAACGCGCGACCAACGTGACGAAATCGTCCGGATGGTCGGGGACGTCGGTTCCGAAGCCGCGAGTGATGTCTGCGAAGAACGGGTCGAGCCCGGATACGAGGAAGCCTGCGAACGAGTCGCCGACGAGCAGCACGGGACCGGTGTCGAGGAACGCGCGCGTACTCGTCGACCGCGCTGTGATAACCGGAACCCGATCGAACGTGGACTGCGTGACCGTCGAGGCCACGCCCGGTCGGCTCCACGCGGCAGTCTGCGCATCGTCGCTTCCGAGCGTGCCCAGCAAGTGGGTGAGATCACCGATGTAGGACTGGGTCCCGGTGAGCAGAGTACTGTCCGACAGCAGCGCGGGATCAACGAGGGCGACCACCTGTTTTGCGAACTCGGTCGAGGCGAGGGTGTTCCAGTGCGTGTCCTTGCGGTAGTACAGCGGCCGCTCCTCGGCGCGCTGCCGAGCCAGAATGATGTCGTACATGTCGACGTATCCAGGGATCCGCGCCTGCGAAAGCAGCGCAAAGAGCCGGTGTTGCGCTTCGCTCGAGCACGTCTTGTTCGGGTAATCGTCCGGCAGCTGGCCAGGAGTGACGCTGGACTTGTCCGGAGCGATGGTGAAGACGAACTGTTTGCCCTGCGCCGCAAGATCATTCTGGAACTGCCGTAACTGGTCGATGACGGTGCTGAAATCGCGGGCGGGGTGGCAGGCGAGCTCGAGCTCCTCCGGAAAGAAGAGCCAGCCGCCACGTCCCAACAGCACTGCGGGACTTACGGATCGCTGGGTCGGATTCGCGCCGCCCTGCTGGAAGGGGATACGCGGCACATCGCCGGCTGAGCTTGCCGGCGCTCCCCGTTCCGGGCCGCCGGGTATTCGTGCCGGGGCACCGGTCGGCGCGTCCGCCGTCGTGTCGATCGGGCTGCCGGCGCTGTCCGGCGGCCCGGGTGCTTCTCCGAACACGTCGAGCGAAATGTTGGCGCGCAGTCGGACCGCGAGGTCCTGGAAGGGCAGGTAGTCGTCGGCCCACGCGTCGAACTGGCTGAACACCCCGTACCCGGCCGAAAGACTGGGCGCCGGGCTCAATGCCCGGTTCTCGATGGGCCGGGGGCGAGCGCCGAGGATCACGGCCACGACGGGGAGGAAGAAGAAGACGATGCCGGTCATGCCGACGATGGCCCGGGTCCTGACATCGCTCTTCACACGGAATCCTCCAACGATCAGAACTGGTAGTAGAGAAACGGGCTGAAGCTGCCGCTCGAGACGAGCATTGCGGCGTACGGGGCAGCCACCAGCACCAGCGCGAGACGCACCCGCCTCGCCGCCGCCGACGTACCGTCCGCGACGATCGGTCCGAGTACCAGGTGGCGGGGTACGAGCACGACGAGCGCGGCCAGCGCGAGGACGAGAACTCGCTGGTGAGTGAGCGCCTGTGACACCGGGAAATTCAGCGAAAGTCCGTGCGGAGCGACGAGATGTTCCAACTGGGAGAAGGCGTAGTGCAGGTTCGGCGCGCGGAACAGGACCCAGCCGACCATCACCAGGAGCAGGGTCCGGGCCCGCAAGGCGCCGGCACGCAGACTTCGGGCGGTGGGGGTATGCGGGACTCGGTGAGGGCGTCCGCGTTCGACGATGAGCAGCGTGCCGTGATAGAGACCCCACACCACGAACGTCCAGTTGGCGCCGTGCCACAGTCCGGCGAGGAAGAAGACGATGAGCAGGTTGCGATAGGTGCGGAGGCTTCCACTTCTGTTCCCGCCCAGTGGAATGTAGAGATAGTCCCGAAACCATCGGGACAACGACATGTGCCAACGTCGCCAGAAGTCTGTGACCGAGACGGCGGAGTACGGCCGGTCGAAATTCTCCGGAAGGCGGAACCCGAACATGCGTCCGAGCCCGATCGCGATATCGGAATACCCCGAGAAGTCGAAATAGATCTGCAAGGTGTACGCGACCATTCCTAGCCATGCGCTCGCGGTGGTGCTCTGACCGGCCGGAAGGGCGAAGACGCTGTTCGTCACCGGTGCGATGGTGTCGGCGACGATCACTTTCTTGGCAAGTCCCAGTGCGAAGCGCGGAAACCCCGCGATGAAGTCGGCGTACCGGTCGCCCGGCGTCGATCGCAGCTGGTCGTCGATTTCGTGGAAGCGCACGATCGGACCCGCGACCAACTGCGGAAACATCGCGATATAGGTGACGAAGTCGATCGGCCGCCGTGACGGCGGCCGCGTGCCGCGCGAGACGTCGATCACGTAACTCAGGTGGTGGAAGGTGAAGAACGAGATGCCGAGCGGGAGGGCGACCGAGGTGGACACGTCGAGGTGGCCGCCGAAGGCGCGGTCGAGGGAACCGGACTGGGCGGCAAGAAAACCCGAGTATTTCCAGTAGCCGAGCACCGCGACGTTGAACGTCACGGCGCCCGCGAGCGCGAGACGCTGTTGCACGGTCGTCAGGCTCGGTCTGCCCAGCACGAGGCCCAGCACGTAGTTCACCGCGATGCACAGCACGAGCAGCAGGACGAAACGATGTGCCCCGTACGCGTAGAACACGAGACTCGCAACGGCGAGCACCGCGTTGCGCCGAGTCCGTGGCGCGATCCAGTACGCCACCAGAACGAAGGGCATGAACCACCACAAGAACGCCGTTGACGCGAAGCTCATGACTCGCAGGTCCTCCGATCGAAGTCCGGATGCTAGCGGCGCGCCGGTAGGATGAGGCTGTGACGAGCGAGCGAACCACCACCGCCGGATCGGCCGCGCGTGCGAGCGTCGGCAGCGCCCGGGTGAAGCGGGGGATGGCCGAGATGCTCAAGGGCGGCGTCATCATGGACGTCGTCACGCCCGCGCAGGCACGAATCGCCGAGGACGCCGGCGCGGTGGCCGTCATGGCACTCGAACGCGTCCCGGCCGACATCCGGGCCGAAGGCGGAGTCGTCCGGATGTCCGATCCGGACATGATCGACTCGATCATCGCCGAGGTGTCCATCCCGGTGATGGCCAAGGCGCGGATCGGCCATTTCGTCGAGGCACAAATTCTGCAGAGTCTCGGCGTCGACTACATCGACGAGTCCGAGGTTCTCACCCCCGCGGACTACGCCCACCACATCGACAAATGGCCGTTCACCGTTCCGTTCGTCTGCGGCGCAACGAATCTCGGCGAGGCCCTCCGGCGCATCGCCGAGGGCGCCGCCATGATCAGGTCCAAGGGCGAAGCGGGCACCGGCGACGTGTCGAACGCCACTACCCATATGCGAGCCATCCGCGCCGAGATCGGCCGCCTTGCGTCACTGACCCCGCAGGAGCGGTACGTCGCCGCGAAAGACCTCCAGGCTCCGTACGAACTGGTTCAGGAAGTCGCGGAGAGCGGCTGCCTTCCGGTGGTGCTGTTCACCGCCGGCGGCATTGCGACGCCCGCGGACGCCGCGATGATGATGCAACTCGGTGCGGACGGCGTCTTCGTGGGCAGCGGGATCTTCAAATCCGGCGACCCGGCCGCCCGGGCGGAAGCGATCGTGAAGGCGACGACGTTCTTCGACGACCCCGATGTCCTCGCCAAGGTCTCGCGCGGACTGGGCGAGGCGATGGTGGGCATCACGGTCGACTCGCTGCCGGTCGACCACCGGCTCGCCGACCGCGGTTGGTAGCGACGCCGGCGATCGGCGTCCTCGCGCTGCAGGGTGACGTCCGGGAACACCGGGCCGCGCTCGAGGCGGCGGGCGCCACGCCTGTCCTGGTTCGCCGGCCGGAGGACCTCGACGCCGTCGATGCGCTGATCCTGCCCGGCGGGGAGTCGACGACCATCGGCCGCCTGGCCCGCACGTTCGGACTGCTGGCCCCGCTGCGGGCCGCCGTCGCCGCAGGGCTGCCGGTCTACGGTTCTTGCGCCGGCATGATCCTGCTCGCGGCCCAGGTCCTCGACGGCCGCGAGGGTCAGGACCTCATCGGTGGTCTCGACATCACCGTGCGCCGCAATGCGTTCGGGCGGCAGGTCGACTCGTTCGAAGGCCCGGTCGAGGTCACCGGGATCGGGGAAGTGCACGGTGTCTTCATCAGGGCGCCGTGGGTGGAACGGGTCGGCCGGCAGGTCGAGGTCCTCTCGACGGTGGCCACGGGGCAGCCGGGCGCCGGTAGGATCGTCGCGGTTCGGCAGGGGAACCTGCTGGCCACCGCCTTTCACCCGGAGCTGACCACCGACGCTCGGGTGCACGGCGCGTTCGTGGCATTGGTGAAGGAGGCGATTGCGTGAGCGGCCATTCGAAGTGGGCCACGACCAAGCACAAGAAGGCTGTCGTCGATGCCAAGCGCGGCAAACTCTTCGCGAAGTTGATCAAGAACATCGAGGTCGCGGCGCGGACGGGCGGGGGTGACCTCGCGGGTAACCCGACCCTCGCGGACGCAATCGCGAAAGCGAAGGGCCAATCCGTTCCGAACGACAACATCGACCGGGCGGTGAAACGCGGATCGGGCGCCGAGGCCGGTGGCGCGAACTGGGAGTCCATCACCTACGAGGGCTACGGTCCCGGCGGGGTCGCGTTGTTCATCGAGTGCCTCACCGACAACCGGAATCGCGCCGCGATGGAGGTTCGGACGGCCATGAGCCGGAACAACGGCGCGATGGCCGACCCGGGGAGCGTCGCGTACCTGTTCAGCCGGAAGGGCGTGGTGCTCGTGGCCGCGGAGGGTGTCGAGGAGGACGATGTGCTGGGCGCGGTCCTCGACGCAGGCGCCGAGGAAGTCAACAACCTCGGCGAGAGCTACGAAGTGGTCAGCGAACCGACCGACGTACGGTCGGTCCGCGACGCGGTCGTCGCCGCGGGCCTCGGGCTGGAGTCGTCCGACGTGATCTGGGTGCCCAGCGTTCAGGTCGACCTCGACGAGCAGACCGCGCCCAAGATGCTGCGCCTCGTCGACGCGCTCGAGGACTGCGACGACGTGCAGAACGTCTGGGCGAACTTCGACATCAGCGACGAGGTGCTCGCGACCGTCGGCTAACGCCGGGTGCTGTGCGCCGTACCTCTTCGGTGACTCGCCGCCAGTCCGACGAGGTGGGTCCTGGAAAGCGGCACCACCGGAGAGACGGTCAGTGGCAGCTCGAACTCCGTCGCGGGTGCGTCGTTCGCACGGCTCGTAGCCAGTGGCAGGACGAGCACGTTGCCCGCCGAAGCGGTGTCCATGGGGTCGTGCGCCGGAGCGGTCGACGAACGGTCCGCCGCATCCGCGGAGAACACCCGGTTCCGCCCCGCCTTCTTGGCCCGGTACAGCGCCAGGTCGCCGTGGTGAATCAACTCGTCCAGCGTCGAGCCGTGCTCGGGGAACGAGGCGACCCCGATCGAGATCGTGGCGGTCAGCGGGGCTTTCGAGGTCGGCACCCCGAAGGGGGTGTGTTCGGCGCGGGTACGTATCCGCTCCGCGATCGCGCAGGCATCGACGTGTGCGGTGCCCGGAAGCAGGACCACGAACTCCTCGCCACCGAACCGGGAGACGAGGTCGTAGTCGCGAACCTCACCCTGCAGCACGCGGGCGATGCCCCTCAGGACGACGTCGCCGGCCAAGTGGCCGTAGGAGTTGTTGATGCCACGGAGCAGGTCCAGATCGGCGATGAGCACGCTGCAGGCTGAGTGGGTACGGGCACTGCGGTGCAATTCGGTGTCCGCGACCTGGCGCAGATACCCGGCGTTCCACAGTCCGGTCTTCGCGTCGCGGCGGCTGGCCGCCTGTACCTCAGGAAAGTGTAGTCCGCGCTCGAGCAGCAGAACGGGCAGGATCAAGAAGGCTGTGAAGGCGGGTGCCGCGTCCCAGAGGAACGCGCTCGCGACACCGGTGGAGAGCAGGCTCGCGTCGGTGAACAGGCTCTCGGCGTGGAACAGGCCCGATCCGCCCGCGGCGGGTCCTCTCGCCAGCCGGAGTACGCGCGCGAGGGAGGCGTGCGTAAAAAGCAGCAGGATCGCGGCGACGCCCAGTCCGGCGAGCGCCAATCCGGGCGCGGACGCGTGAGGCGATGCCGTCGCGGCGCGGTCCCCCTCGGCGGTGAGGATCGCCCGCGCCGCGAGCCCGGCCAGTGAGGTGGCCACCAGGTAGTTCGCCATCTCGAACGCGGCCACGTAGTTCGCTCGGGGGCGAGCCGCTTGCGCCGCCGCAAACGGGACGAGGGTGACCACGACGAGGGCGAGGGGTGGGAGCAACAGGGCCGCCGCGGCGAGGAAGGCGAGCATGACCGCCTGGCGCCGGCGCCCGGCGCCGCGCAACGTCAGGAACTGCGCGAGGCAGGCAAGTGACACCAGCGCGATGGTCAGCACCGCTTGACTCCTCGTGTGCAGCGGGCCGAGAAGCGACAGCGCGGCGCTGACGACGCCGCCGAGCACGACCGCGACGATGTACAGCCGGGCGCTGCGTGGGAGGTTGGCCACCGCAATTCCTCTCTCCGTGCCAACGGTCCGTGCTGCGACGGCGGGCCGCGATCACTCGGACGGCCTAGCCGACTGCGTCTCGGAACCGCTCTGTTACCCCTTTCGGCCTAACGGGCCTTGACCTTGAGCAGGTGGACACGCCCACCCGACCTGGGCGTCTTCGCGCTCCTTCTCCTTTAGGGTCGAACGTGTGTTCGGCGCCTCGATTCGTGTGCTCGGCGTCGATCCGGGCTTGACCCGGTGCGGCATCGGAGTCATCGACGCAAGCGCGGGTCGGGTGCGGCTGGTGGGGTACGAGACCGTCCGCACTGCGCCGGGTCAACCGATCGAGCAACGCCTTCGCGCCCTTGAGGTCGAGCTCGAGCGAATCTTCGACGTGCACGACCCCGATGCGGTCGCCGTCGAGCGGGTCTTCAGTCAGCACAACGTCCGTACGGTCATGGGCACGGCCCAAGCGGGTGCGGTCGCCCTGCTCACGGCGGCTCGCCGCGGCCTTCCCGTCGCGCTGCACACCCCGAGCGAGGTGAAAGCGGCGGTCACCGGCTCGGGCCGGGCCGACAAGGCGCAGATCGGGGTGATGGTGAGCCGACTTCTCAATCTTCCGAGCCCACCCACGCCCGCCGACTCGGCGGATGCGCTGGCGCTCGCGATCTGCCATGCCTGGCGTGGAGCCGTCCGAGTACGACGCACTCCAGCGGCGTCCGCGTCATGATCGCCGAACTCAGCGGAACGGTGCGCGCGGTCGCGCCGGACGGCGTGATCGTCTCGGTCGGCGGGGTCGGCTTCTCGGTGCAATGCACGCCGAACACGCTGGCACCGCTGCGCGTCGGGGCCGAGGCTTGCTTGACCACGGCGTTGGTCGTTCGTGAGGACAGCCTCACGTTGTACGGCTTCGCGAACGCCGACGAACGTTCGGTCTTCGAGGTCCTCCAGACAGCAACGGGCGTGGGCCCGCGACTCGCCCAGGCGGTTCTCGGAGTCCTCTCACCCGAGGGGGTGCGCCGCGCGATCGCCGACGAAGATCTCGGCGCGCTCACCGCCGTCCCCGGGATCGGCCGGAAAGTCGCGCAGCGGCTTGTGCTCGAATTGTCGGGACGAATCGGGCCGCCGCTGGACGGCTCACCCGTCCCGGAATCCGTGCCCGGTGGCCCGCCGAGTGGTCCGCAGCAGGAGGTGCGAGAGGCGTTGGTCTCGCTCGGGTACTCGCCGCGGGAAGCCGAATCCGCGGTTGCCGGTGTTACGCCTGACCTGACTGAGGGCGCGGCGGGCCTCCTCCGCGCCGCGCTCGCGATCCTGCGGCGCCGGTGACCGTGAGCGAACCGCCCAGCAGGGAGCTGGTGAGCGCGTACGCGCTGGCCGGCGAATCCGACGCCGAGACCGGGCTGCGTCCGCACGATCTCGACGAGTTCATCGGCCAGCAACGCGTCCGGGAACAACTCGGTCTCCTGCTTGCGAGCGCGAAGCGACGCGGCCGTCCACCGGACCACGTGCTCCTGTCCGGTGCTCCAGGTCTGGGGAAGACGACGCTCGCCATGATCGTCGCCCACGAGCTGGGCACCGCGCTGCGGATGAGCAGTGGCCCGGCCATCGAGCGAGCCGGCGATCTGGCGTCGATGCTCGTGGATCTGCAGCCAGGGGCAGTGCTGTTCATCGACGAGATCCACCGAATCGCCCGGCCCGCGGAGGAGTTGCTCTATCTCGCGATGGAGGATTTCCGCGTCGACGTGATGCTCGGGAAGGGCCCGGGTGCCCGGTCGGTGAGCATGGAGGTCGCGCCCTTCACCCTCGTCGGTGCCACGACCAGGGCGGGGCTGCTGACCGGACCTCTCCGGGACCGCTTCGGTTTCACCGCTCATCTCGATTTCTACGACGCCGCCGAACTCACGGTGGTCATTCGACGCGCCGCGGGTCTTCTCGACGTCGGCATCACCGACGATGCGGCGGCTGAGATCGCGGGTCGATCGCGCGGCACTCCGCGTATCGCCGGCCGTCTTCTGCGCCGCGTACGCGACTTCGCCGACGTACGGGCGGACGGGACCGTCGATGTGGCCGTCGCCCGGGCGGCGCTGCGGCTGTACGACGTGGACGACCAGGGGCTCGACCGGCTGGACCGCGCGGTGCTCGAGGCGCTCGTGCGCCGCTTCGCGGGTGGCCCGGTGGGGCTCGGTACGTTGGCGGTCGCGGTCGGCGAGGAGCCGGAGACGGTCGAGGAAGTGTGTGAGCCGTTCCTGGTCCGTGCCGGGCTGCTTGCCCGCACGTCGCGCGGACGGGTTGCCACCGCGCACACGTACACGCATCTCGGCCTGACGCCGCCCGGGGCGACGGATCGGCTGTTCGAACGGTGAGCCGCGAGCAGTGGCTCGTACGATCGGCGCGTGTTGACGGTCGCCGCGCAGTCGAAGAGCTCGGGTTCGGGCGCCGCGATCGTGTCGGTGTTCGCCCTGTTCGTCCTCGTCGTGGTGCTGCTTGCGCTTCGCCGATCGCGGACCCGCGCGGCGCAACGGAGCGCGGTACCGCTCGTCGCCGGGACAGAGGTGGTGACGCGTTCGGGCATGCTCGGCACCGTCCGCTCGGCGGACGACGAGGAGGTGCTCGTCGAGGTTGCGCCTGAGGTGGTCGTCACCATGCTGCGCGGCGCCGTTTTTGCGCGTGCCGAACTCGATGAGCGAGATCCCCGGCGCCGCCGTCGTACGCTTCCCCCGTCACCCGGTGCGCCTGGCTAGAGGCAAGCACGGACGTACACGACGACATCGAGGGAGCACCGGCACGTGGCAAGGCGGCCTTCGTACCGACCCGGCACTCGGCTCGGCGTGGTGCTGGCGGCGATCGTTGCCCTCTACGCGACGATGCTGGCCTCGGGGCACACCTCGCCGCGGCTCGGGCTCGATCTTCAGGGCGGCACCACCGTCATCCTGACGCCGAAGGCCGCGCCCGGGACGAGCGTCAGCGGCGGCCAGCTCTCGACCGCGGTCGACATCATCCGGCAGCGGGTGAACGGGTTGGGGGTCTCGGAGGCCGAGGTCGTACGCCAAGGCGGCAACGTCGTCATCTCCGTTCCCGGCAAGGGTCGGCAGGACGTCCTCAATGTCGTCGGGCAGACCGCCTTCCTGACGTTCCGGGAGATTCAGGACGAGGCGCCGACCAATCCGCCTCCGGGCGGCAAGGCATTGCCGACGACAACACCGACCCCCGCACCGACCACCAGCCCGTCGACCCCGGTTCCGACGACGCCCACGAGCGCGCCGAAGACCGCCACGACGCCGAAGACCGGGACCACGGCGCCGGGCGCGACGGCGAGCCCTCAACCGCGGGTCGCCGCCTCAGCGCTGCTCGCTGGTACACCCGCCGCCGCGCCAGCGCGGGCTGTGCTGTTGGATGTGGTTCGGCAAGGTCAG
>CAXTUZ010000057.1:2635-11212 GCA_964247525.1 uncultured bacterium | reverse complement strand
GTCGTTCGGCGCGGCGCCAAGCGCCTGGACGCCTTCGCGGCCGCCCGGGTCCCGCGGGTCACGCTCGTGACGCGCAAGGCGTACGGCGGTGCGTACATCGCCATGAACTCGCGGGGGCTCGGAGCCACTGCCGTCTACGCCTGGCCCACCGCCGAGATGGGCGTGATGGGGGCGCCAGCCGCGATCAAGATCCTCAAGCGGCGGGAGATCGCCGCGGTAGCGGCCGGACCTGAGCGTAACGCGCTCGAGGTTCATCTGGCCGCGGAGTACGAGCGGGAGACCGGCGGTCTCGCCGCCGCCGTCGATCTGGGGGTGGTCGACCGCGTGATCGATCCCGCATCGACCCGTCGCGTGCTTGCTCGCGCGCTCGCCATCGCACCCGATCGCCGGGGCGCGCATGGGAACATTCCGCTGTAGTGGCCGCGGGCTTCCTCGCCGCTGAGCGGATTGCGCGGCGCACGTTCGTGCACACCCTTGGGTCCGTCGTTCTGCGCGTCGGCATCGCGGTCGTGGTCGGGGTCTTCATCGCGGGAATTACGGTTCCCGTCCATCGCGACGGTGTGGACTGCGCCCCCACGATCCGCTCGCAGGACGCAGGGATGGCGAGCGTGAGTGTCGCGTACCCGCCGGGCGCCTTGATCCAGTCGTCCTCCGCGCGGGTCGTCGACGACTGCCAGGCGGGGTTCCAGTACCGGGCGCTCGCGCTCGGCGCCACCGGTGCGCTGGGCGGTGTGATTGCTCTGCACGGGATCAACCTGCTGGCGCGGCGCCGCCCCCGTCCGCGCTGATCCGGCGCAGCACGACCACGGATTCGCCCTCGACGGACACCTCGTCCGGTCCGAACGTGAACCCGGACGCGCTCGCCGCAAGCACCCGGAACGGTGTCCCGTCCAAGGGGACCCGCACGCGATCCGCGCCGAGATTGGCGACTACCGAGAGTTCACCCCGGTCCAGGACGAACCAGCGGCCATCCTCGTCGAAGCTCGCCCGGGTCCGGTCCCGGCGGGCATCGCGCAGATCCGGTTCGTCCCGGCGCAGGGCGAGCAGTTGCCGGTACCAGGCCAGAACGTCCTCGTGCCAGCCGGACTCGAGTTCGGTCCAGTCGAGCTTCGAGCGAGTGAAGGTCTCCGGCGCGACCGGGTCGGGTACGTCGCCGGGCGCCCATCCGTGTCCCGCGAACTCCTCGCGCCGGCCGTTGCGGGTGGCCTCGGCGAGTTCGGCCGAGTCCGGATCACAGAAGAACTGCCACGGGGTGGTCGCCCCCCACTCCTCGCCCATGAACAGCATCGGGGTGTACGGAGAACACAACAACAGTGCGGCGCCGACCTTGAGCAGCCCCGGTGACAATGTCCCCGAGAGGCGGTCGCCCTGCGCGCGGTTGCCGACCTGATCGTGATCCTGCAGGAACGCGACGAAGCGATCGCCGGGCAGGTCCCCCGCCGGCCGGCCGTGGGAGCGGCGCCGGAAGGTGGACCAGCCCCCGTCGTGCACGAACGCGCGGGTCATCGCCTTGGCGAGAACCGCGAGCGGGCCGAAGTCGACGTAGTACCCCTGCCGCTCACCGGTCAGGGTCGCGTGCAAAGCGTGGTGGATGTCGTCGGTCCACTGCGCCGTCAGTCCGTATCCGCCGGCATCCCGGTCGCGGATCAGCCGCGGGTCGTTGAGATCCGACTCCGCGATCAGCCAGAGCGGTCGCTGGAGTTCCAGGGAAAGGGCCGCCGTTTCGGCGGCGAGCTCCTCCAGGATGTGCAGTGCCCGGCTGTCGGGCAACGCGTGGACGGCGTCCAGACGCAGGCCGTCCACGTGGTAGTCGCGGAACCACTGCGCTGCGTTGTCGAGGATGAAGCGCCTGACGTCGTCACTGCCGGGTCCGTCCACGTTGACCGAAGCGCCCCACGGGTTCGATCCGCTCGAGAAGTACGGTCCGAACAGCGGCAGGTAGTTACCGCTGGGCCCGAGATGGTTGTAGACGACATCGAGGACGACCGCGAGGCCGTGGTCGTGCGCGGCGTCCACGAAGCGCGCGAAGGCCGCCGGGCCGCCGTAGACCTCGCTCACCGCGTACAGGTCGACCCCGTCGTAGCCCCAGTTGCGCGTGCCTTCCGTCGCGGCGACGGGGAGCACCTCGACGGCGTTCACGCCCAGCTCGACGAGGTACGGCAGCTTCTCGATCGCCGTGTCGAAGGTGCCGCCGGAGGTGAAGGTGCCGATGTGAAGCTCGTACAGCACGCTGCCGTGCAGCGGCAGCCCCCGCCAGTCCTGGTCCGTCCAGCGGAACGCGCCCGGGCCCACGGTGCGGCTGCGGGCATGGACGCCCCAGGGCTGGTGCCGTGAGCGCGGATCGGGAAGGACCTGGTCGGCGCCGTCGAGCCGGAACCCGTACTCGAGCTCGCTCGGCGTTGTCTCGACATCCGCGGTCCACCACCCGTCCGCATCGCGCTGCATCGCACGCGTCGAGTCGGGGAGGACGAGATCGACCGATGTGGTGGCGTACGGAGCCCAGACCGACATGGTCCTCATCGCGCGCCGCGCCGGGATGATCTGCGGAGCACCGCGCCGGGCCGGTCGCCCAACACCTCCGTCAGCGCAGAGCCGGACGGGACGCGGCCGGTGAGTTCGTCGTACCACTCACCCTCGGGGAGCGGAACGCTCTCGTCGGGCCACCCCTCGCGCAGCGACGTCAGCGGAAGACGGCGGATGACCACAGCGAGGTCGGGGGAGCGGTGGAAGGCGAGCGCGAGAGGGGTGTGGAGCATGATCGGCTCGTACCCCTCGAACAGCTCGGGATGCTCGTTCCGCATTCGCAGCACGGTGCGAACGAGCTCGGTCTTCGCGTCGTCGGGAGCGGCCCAGTCGACGGGCCGGCGGTTGTCAGGGTCGACCAGGGCCAGGTAGAAGCGCTCGCTTCCCTGATAGACGTCCGGAATTCCGGGCATGGTGAGCTGCAGCAGCTTCTGCGCCAGAACCGCCTGTCGCCATGCGGGTTCGAGGGCCTCGAGGAGAACGCCCAGCTCGGCCAGGTAACCGGTGTCCCCGAGCACCCCGCGCACGAGGGAGGAGATGTCATCGTCGTAGCCGGGGTCCGGGTCGGTCCACGACGTGTGCGTCTTGGCTTCCCGGGTCGCCTTCTCGAGATACCCGCCAAGTCGCTCGGCGCTGATCGGCCCGGTGCCCACCAGGGTCTGGTGCAACAGGTAGCGATCCGCGGCACCGACCCGACCGGCGTACGGACGGGCCGCCGCGTCGAGGCGCAGGACGGCGCGCTCCCACTCCGACGGCATCTGGGCGAGGAGGCTGATGCGGGCCCGGACGTCCTCGCTGCGCTTGGTGTCGTGGCTGGAGAGCAGGGTCATCGTGTGCGGCCAGTCCCGTTGCAGGGCGGCGCATTCGGCGTGGAACTCCGACACCGGTACGCCGAAACGGGCCGGATCGCCACCGACCTCGTTGAGGGAGATCAGCAGATGGCGGCGGTAGAACGCGGTGTCCTCGACGCCTTTGGCCATCACCATTCCCGAGGTCTGCTGGAAACGGATTGCGAACGGCTCGCCGGCGGACTCGAGCAGCGGTCCGAGCAGGTCGAAGGACGCCGCGAGTTCGGTCCGAGCGGCACGCGCCTTGGCCATCGCCTCGGCCAAGTACTGGCCGCCGGACTCGGGCAGGTACGAGCGGTAGACCGGGAACTGGGAAAGCACCTCCGCGATCGCCGCGGGTTCCACCTCGGGCGCCATTCTGTGCAACCGGGCTACCTCCGCGGCGAGAACCCCCTGGGCGACAGCACGTTTTGCGGCGAGGACCTCGTCACCGAAGGAAGAGCTGTCGCCACTGACGTCGCGCCAGAGAGCGGCGAGGGGCTCGGATCCGGCGGCATCGACGAACACGCCGCTCGCAAGACGCGCCGCGTCGTACCCCGTCGTCCCGGCCGCCTGCCACGACGTCGGGAGGTGCTCGCCGGGCTCGAGGATCTTCTCGACGACCACCCAGCACCCGTTCGTGTCGGCGGCGAGCCAGCGCAGGTACGACTCCGGCTGGGCAAGTCCGTCCGGGTGGTCGATCCGTAGCCCGTCGAGCACGCCGTCGCGCAGGAGGGCGAGGATCAGGGCGTGCGTGGCGTCGTAGACGGCGCGGTCCTCGACCCGCAGCCCGGCGAGCGAGGTGACGTCGAAGAACCGCCGGTAGGTCAGGTCACTCGCGCCGCGGCGCCAGTCCACCAGGCGGTAGAACTGCCGCTCGTGCACGTGCTCGGCGGTGCCGCCCTCCGTTCCCGGTGCGATCGGGAACCGGTGGTCGTAGTACGCGAGCTGCGGCCCTCCGCCGGTCTCCACGACGCGTAACTCGGCGACGTCCGCGGCGCTACCCAGAAGCGGGAGCAGGAGTGGGCCGGCGGCCCAGTCGATGTCGAACCAGGGTGCGTACGTACTGCGCTCACCGAGGCGCAGCACGTCCCACCACTGCGCGTTCTCCGCGGGCGTCGCGACCGACATGTGGTTCGGCACGATGTCCAGGACGATGCCCAGTCCACGGGTGTGCGCCGCGTTCGCGAGCCGCCGCAGGGCGGCTTCCCCGCCGCGGTCCGGGTCGATCACGGCATGGTCGACGACGTCGTAGCCGTGGGTCGAGCCGGCGGCGGCGCGCAGAAGCGGCGACAGGTAGAGGTGCGACACCCCGAGATCGGCGATGCGGTCGACCTGTAGGACCGCGTCGTCGAGCGTGAACGCGGGACTTATCTGCAGCCGGTACGTGGAGGTCGGCGCCCTCACAGCGAGCGCTTGAGCACGATGATGGTCCGCTCCTCGACGGGCAACGACTCCCCGGCCTTGACGATCAGCGTGTCCAGCACGTCGAGACGCGACACCGCGGTGTCCAGCACGATCTCCCAGGAGTTCCCGAACTCCGAACTCGGCACCATGAAGTCGATCGGTTCGACGTGCGCGTTCAGCGCGATCAGGAATGAGTCGTCGACGACCCGGTCGCCGCGAGGACCGGGCTCGCGGATCGCCTCGCCGTTCAGAAATACCAGCACCGAGCGTGCGTAACCGGTCTCCCAGTCTTCCTCGGACATCGGCTCTCCGCCCGGCGTGAACCAGGCGAGGTCCTCCACCCCCCCGGACCCACTCGTCGGGCGGCCGCTGAAGAATCGTCGCCGCCGGAACACCGGGTGGTCTCGTCGCAGGCCGGCGAGCGCTCGCACGAACTCGGTGAGGGGGTGATACTCCTTCGCGCGTTCCCAGTCGATCCACGCCAGCGCCGAGTCCTGGCAGTACACGTTGTTGTTGCCCAGCTGGGTGCGGCCGAGTTCGTCTCCGTGCAAGATCATCGGGACGCCCTGCGAGAGATACATCGTGGTGAGCAGGTTCCGTTTCTGCTTCTCCCGTAGCGCCAGGATGCCGACGTCGGTCGTGTCCCCCTCCGCGCCGCAATTCCAGCTCCGGTTGTGGCTCTCGCCGTCGTTACCCCCCTCCCCGTTGGCCTCGTTGTGCTTGTCGTTGTACGAGACCAGGTCGTGCAGGGTGAAACCGTCATGGGCGGTGACGAAGTTGATGCTCGCCGAAGGCCTGCGGCCGTCGTGCTCGTACAGATCGGCCGAGCCGGTGAGGCGCGAGGCGAACTCCGCGAGCGCACCGCCCTCGCCGCGCCAGAAATCCCTGACGGTGTCCCGATATTTCCCGTTCCACTCGGTCCACAACGGCGGGAAGTTGCCCACCTGATAGCCGCCGCTCCCGACATCCCAGGGCTCGGCGATAAGTTTCACCTGACTTACCACCGGATCCTGCTGGACCAGGTCGAAGAATGCCGACAACCGGTCGACGTCGTAGAACTCGCGGGCGAGGGTCGAGGCAAGGTCGAAGCGGAAGCCGTCCACGTGCATCTCGGTAACCCAGTAGCGCAAGGAGTCCATGATGAGCTGCAGGGAGTGCGGATGCCGCACGTTGAGTGAGTTCCCGGTCCCGGTGTAGTCCATGTAGTACTGCTCGTCGTTCTCGACGAGACGGTAGTAGGCCGGATTGTCGATGCCACGCATCGACAGGGTCGGGCCGGCGTGGTTTCCCTCGGCGGTGTGGTTGTAGACGACATCGAGAATCACCTCGATGCCCGCCTGGTGCAGCGCCTTGACCATCGCCTTGAATTCCTGAACCTGCTGGCCACGACGGCCTTCGAGGTGCGCTGCCGAATACGAGTTCTGCGGGGCGAGGAAGGCGATCGTGTTGTAGCCCCAGTAGTTCGTCAGCTTGCGCTGGACCAGGTGGTGATCGCGAACGAACTGGTGCACCGGCATCAGTTCGATCGCGGTGATGCCGAGCGACGTGAGGTGCTCGATCGTGGCGGGGTGAGCCACGCCGGCGTAGGTGCCGCGGTATTCGGCGGGCACATCGGGATGGGTCATGGTCAGACCGCGGACGTGGGCCTCGTAGATGACGCTGTCCGCGTACGGCGTACGCGGCGGCCGGTCCTGGTCCCAGTCGAAGAACGGGCTGATCACCACGCTGTGGAACATGTGCGGTGCGGAGTCGGTGCTCGTCGGGGGTCCTTCCGGACCGTCGGCGAACGCGTACGAGAACACCGATTCGTCCCAGTCGATGTCACCGTCGACGGCCTTGGCGTAGGGGTCGAGCAACAACTTCGCGGGGTTGCACCGAAGACCCGCTGCCGGGTCGTACGGGCCGTGTACGCGGAAGCCGTATCGCTGGCCGGGCCCGATCCCGGGTAGGTACGCGTGGTGCACGAACGCGTCGGCTTCCGGGAGGCGGACGCTCTCCTCGGTCCCGTCCTCGCCTATCAGGCAGAGTTCGACGTACTCGGCGACCTCGCTGAACAGGGCGAAGTTGGTGCCGGCGCCGTCGAACGAGGCGCCGAGCGGGTAAGCGGTACCGGGCCAAACCTGCATGAAGCTCCGTCCTGAATGCGGATGGGTCAGAGCGGGGCATGCCCGCTCGCAGATCAATCTAGGCGCTAGCGTCAGTGGCAACCGCCGCGGGCCGAAGAGGAGTCAGTGATGAGCGAGACGCGAAACATGGATGTCACGAGGGTCGAGGTGGGAGGACTACCGCTGTCGGTGGTGCGGACCTCGGGCACGGCGTCAGCCGCGGTCGTGGTCATTCAGGAGGCGTTCGGGGTGACCCCGTACATCGAGGAGGTCGCCGCGCGCCTGGCGCGTGCGGGCTATCTCGCCGTTGCGCCGCACCTGTTTCACCGCACTGGCGACCCGGTCGTGGCGTACGACAACGTCGACGAGGTTCGTCCGCAGATGGCGGCTCTGACCGAGGACGGCATTGCCTCCGATGTCGACGGCACGCTCGGCTGGCTCGCCGCGGAGGGTTTCGGTCCGGCGTCGGTCGGCATCGTCGGGTTCTGCATGGGAGGGTCGGTCACGCAGTGGACGGCGGCGCACCGCAAGCTCGGCGCGGCCGTCGACTTCTACGGTGCCGGCCTCAGCGTCGGGCGATTCGGCTTCCCGCCGCTGATCGAGCTCGGCGCCCGGCTGAGCACGCCCTGGCTGGGGCTGTTCGGCGAGGACGACGCCTCGATCCCGCTCGACGAGGTCGAACGGCTACGGCACGAGGCGGAACGCTCCGGGGTGGACGTCGAGGTCGCGACGTATCCGCACGCGAAGCATGGTTTTCACTGCCACGACCGGCCCGCGGTCTACGACGCCCGAGCTGCCGACGACGCCTGGGCCCGGACCCTCGCCTGGTTCGCCCAGTACCTGCCGGCGGCCTGAGGCTCGGCGTTCGTTTCCAGGAGACCTCGTCGAACTAGGCCGGATCCGGCTCGGTTCCTGGGGTCAAACGGGCGAAGTCCACCCCGGTCAGCTCCACCGATGCCTGCCAGAGGCGCGCCGCCGCCGCGCGGTCCCGGGCGGCGCGGGGAATCGGGGACGGACCGGCGCCTCCCCTCAGCAGGAAGATCGTGCGTGGCCCGTAGAAGCCACCGTTACGGACCTCGGGGTCCGTCGCCGCGTACAGCGTGGGAAGCGCCCCGCCCTCGGCGGATTGCGCGAGCACGACCGCCAGCGCGGACTCCAGCCGGTGCTCGAGGGTCGCACCGCGGGCCTTCGCGCTCGTCGACTGCAAATTGGTGTGTGCATAGCCGGGGTGAGCGGCGACCGCCGTGAGGGCAAGCCCCGCCGCTCTGGCACGCCTTGCAAGTTCCACGGTGAACAGGAGGTTCGCCAGTTTCGACTGCCCGTACGCCTGCAACGGGGTGTAGCGACGGTCGCCGTCGAGATCGTCGAACGCGATCTTCCCGATGTACGCGGCGGTTGAGGAGAGCGTCACGACGCGCGGCGCCGCCGCCGCGAGCAGGGTGTCGAGCAGGAGTCCGGTGAGCGCGAAGTGCCCGAGGTGGTTGGTGCCGAACTGCAGCTCGAAGCCGTCGGCCGTGACCGCCTTGGGCACGGCCATCACACCGGCGTTGTTGATCAGCAGGTCGATCGGGCCCGTGACGTCCGCGGCGAACGAGCGGATCGAGCCGAGATCGGCGAGGTCCAGCGCGGCGAGGGTGACGCGCGCCCCGGGGGAGTGCCGGCGGAGTGCATCGAGCGCGTCCTGTCCGCGGCGCGGGTCGCGCGCCGTCAAGGTC
>CAXTUZ010000057.1:0-2625 GCA_964247525.1 uncultured bacterium | reverse complement strand
TCGATGATCTCTTCAAGCCGGTCGATCGCCGCCGGCTTCTCGATATTGGCCATCAGCGCGCCGTAGCCGCCCATCAGCCGCCCCGCCTCGGCGACGTCCTCGGGCCGCAGGACGAACGACAGCGCCACCCAGTCCGCGCCGTGCTCGGCCAACCGCAGCGCCGTGACATAGCCGATTCCGCTGTTGGCGCCGGTCACGACCGCCCGCCGCCCGGTGAGATCGCCCAGCGCGTCCGCTCCCCAACTCATGGGCCATCGTACGATCAGGGCCCATGACCAGTGATGGTGCCGGCGACACCGACTTCGGCGACGTCCTCGCCGCGAACGCCAGGTACGCGAGCACGTTCACCCTCGGCGCCTTGCGCGCCCCGGCCCGCCGCGGGCTCGCGATCGTGACGTGTATGGATTCGCGCATCGAGCCGCTGGCCGCCTTCGGCCTACAGCCCGGCGACGCGAAGGTTCTGCGCAACGCCGGTGCGAGGGTGCACGAAGGCGTGCTGCGGGATCTCGTGCTCGCCCAGCACCTTCTCGACGTGACGCGGGTCCTGGTGATGGCGCATACCAACTGTGCGATGAGCTCGGCGACGCCTGCCCAGGTGGCCGGCGCGTTCGCCGCCGACGGGATCGATCCGGCCGGATTGGATCTCGGCCTGATCGATGACCAGCTCGCCACTCTTACGTCGGATGTCGATCTCATCCGCGGCTGCCCGTACTTCTCCTCCGGTCTGGTGGCCGGCGGCTTCCTCTACGACGTGCAGACGGGCTCTGTGCGGCGGATCACGTGAGGCGGTGGAGGAACCGGGTCAGCGGCGGGGGTAGCGGGACGAAACCGCTCGTCGAGTCGACGTACTCGGCGAATCCGGGCCGTTCGCCCATATGTTTCTCCAGCGTCGCCTTGCCGGTGCCCCGCGCGAGCAGGAGATTCATCGCCACCGGGGCGGCAATCGTGAGCCAGCCCGGCCAATGCCCGGCGGCGACGAGGTAGATGCCCCACCACACGCACGCGTCGCCGAAATAGTTGGGATGGCGGGTCCATCCCCACAGCCCGCGCTGCATGATCGTGCCTTTGTTGGCCGGGTCGGACTTGAAGGCGGCGAGCTGGTAGTCGCCCACGCCCTCGAAGGCCACGCCCAACGCCCAAGCGGCGACGCCGACCCACGCCAGCACGCCGGGGTCACCGGCCTGGTACATGCCCACCTGAATCGGCGCCGAGATCAGCAGTACGGAGACAGCTTGTAGGACATAGATCTTCCCGATCGCAAGCAGCGCGCGGTTGACCGCGGGGTACTTCTCGCTCGCCCGGTCCAGCATCGCGGTATATCGCGGGTCCTCGTCCGCGCCGCGCTGCCGAATCCCGATGTACGTCCCCAGCCGGGCGCCCCACACGCACGGCAGGACGAGCAGCAGGATCCTGGTGGCGGTGTTTCCGTGACCGGCGGAGTACCCGAACGAGATCGCGGCGACGACGGCGAAGGAGAAACCCCAGGCGACATCGATGACGCTGTGCCTGTGCACGCGCCGACCGGCGGCGTAGGTGAGCGCCATGAGGACGGCCAGCCCCGCGAGACACAGCGCAGCCCCGACCCCCCAGCGGGCGACGTCGAAATGGTCCACCGGCCGATCACACCACCGGCGTCGACCGGGCGCCGTCCCAGGTACTCTCGGGCGCCCCGGCGAGCCATGAACGTGTCCGCGGCATCGCTGCGCGGCCGTCCGCGCCGGCGCGCACCGCCAGCACCTGGTCAACCCCCATGCGTCCTTCCTCGAAGGTCAGCATTCCGCCCACGAGGTAGAGCCGCCAGACGCGAGCCTGTTCGCCGCCGACGAGCGAAATTGCCTCGTCCCAGTGCTTTTCGAGCGTGTCGTACCAGGCCGCCACGGTCCATACGTAGTGCTCACGCAGTGCTTCGACGTCCCGTACCTCGAAGCCGGCGTCCTCGAGGAAGCCGAGGGTCCGGCTCACCGGCCGCATGTGCATGTCCGGCGCCACGTACGACTCGATGAAGGGACCGCCACCGGGTGCGGTGCTGCCCCGCGACATCTGCTGGAGCAGGAGCCGGCCGTGCGGTTTGAGCAGTCCGAACAATGTCCGGGCGTAGACCGGGTAGTTCTCGAGTCCGACATGCTCACCCATCTCGAGCGAGGCGATCCGCTCGTACGGTCCGTCGTCGATAAGGCGGTAGTCCTGCAGGCGTACCTCGACCCGCTCGGTCAGGCCCCGCTCGGCGATCCGCTGCGTCACGAACGCGTGCTGCCGGGCGGACAGGGTCACTCCGGTCGCCTGCACGCCGTAGTGCTCGGCGGCGTGCAGGATCAGAGCCCCCCAGCCGCACCCCACGTCGAGCAGGCGCATTCCCGGTTCTGCGCCGAGCTTCCGGCACACCAGGTCGAGCTTGTCGCGTTGCGCCTGTTCCAGCGAGTAGCCGGGATCGAGCGGGTCCCGGGTCCAGTACGCGCACGAGTACGCCATCTGCGGATCGAGGAGCAACGCGTAGAACTCGTTCGACAGGTCGTAGTGATGCGCGATCGCCGCCCGGTCACGCCGGCGGCTGTGCGGCGCGCCCGACAGCCGGGCCTGCGCCGCGGGCGGGCTGTGCTCGCGCTGGCGGTGCTGGCGAGCTTTTTA
>CAXTUZ010000056.1:5001-11258 GCA_964247525.1 uncultured bacterium | reverse complement strand
ATCCCTCCCGCCGCGTCCGCTCCCGCCTGGCCCGGCTCGGCGCCGCGAGGAGCGGGACGCCGCCCGTCCTCGAGCCGATCCTCAACGCCGTCCGTACCCATCATCCGAAAGCTGAACTGAAGCTCGTCCAGCGCGCGTACGAGGCCGCGGAGCAAGCCCACCGCGGCCAGCTCCGGCGCAGCGGCGACCCCTACATCACCCACCCGCTCGCGGTCTGCCAGATCCTTGCCGACCTCGGCATGGACGAGCCCACCCTCTGTGCCGCGTTGCTCCACGACACCTTGGAGGACACCGAGGTCGAGCGGGCCGCGCTGGTGGCCGACTTCGGGGAACTTGTCGCTCTCGTGGTGGACGGCGTCACCAAGCTCGACAAGGTCCGGTACGGGGAGTCGGCGCAGTCCGAGACCGTGCGCAAGATGGTGGTGGCGATGGCCCGCGACCCCCGGGTGCTGGTCGTCAAGCTCGCGGACCGGCTCCACAACATGCGCACGTTGCGGTGGCTGCCGGTCGAGAAGCAGGAGCGGATCGCCCGCGAAACCCTGGAGATTCTCGCGCCGCTCGCGCACCGGCTGGGGATGAACACGTTGAAGTGGGAGCTCGAGGACCTCGCCTTCGCAACGCTCTATCCCAAGCGTTACGACGAGATCGTGCGACTCGTCGCGAACCGGGCTCCCGCCCGGGACACGCTGCTACGCGAGCTCGTCGGCGAGGTCGAGGCACAGCTTGCGGCGGTGAAGATCAATGCGACGGTCACCGGACGGCCGAAGCACTACTACTCGATCTACCAGAAGATGATCGTCCGTGGTCGCGACTTCGCGGACATCTACGACCTCGTCGGTATCCGCGTCGTCGTCGAGTCGCTCCGTGACTGTTACGCCGCGCTGGGCACGGTGCACTCGGTGTGGAACCCGGTGCCGGGGCGCTTCAAGGACTACATCGCCATGCCGAAATACAACATGTACCAGTCGCTGCACACGACGGTCATGGGCCCGGGCGGCAAACCCGTCGAGCTGCAGATTCGTTCTACGTCCATGCACAAGCTCGCCGAATACGGGATCGCGGCGCACTGGCGCTACAAGGAGAACCGGGGCCGATCGGTTCCTGCCGCGGACGCGAGCGACATGACGTGGCTGCGCCAGCTCATCGATTGGCAGCGCGAGACGTCGGACCCGGGCGAGTTCCTGGAATCGCTGCGCTTCGACCTGCACTCGTCCGAGGTCTTCGTCTTCACCCCCAAGGGCGACGTGATGTCGCTGCCCAGGGGCGCCACTCCGGTCGACTTCGCGTATGCGGTGCATACGGAGGTGGGGCATCACTGCGTCGGAGCGCGGGTGGGCGGCCGGCTCGTGCCGCTGGAGACCGAGCTCCAAAATGGTGACGCGGTCGAGATCTTCACCACGAAGGCCGAGGGCGCGGGTCCGACCCGGGACTGGCTGACATTCGTCGCGAGCGCGCGTGCGAAGGCCAAGATCAGGCAGTGGTTCGCGAAGGAGCGGCGCGAGGACGCGATCGAGGAGGGTAAGTCCGCGCTCACCCGTTCGCTGCGCAAAGCCGGTCTCCCGCTACAGCGGATCCTGTCCGGTGACGCGCTGATCACCGCCGCACGCCAGTTGTCCCTCACTGACGTCACGGCGCTGTACGCCGCGGTCGGGGAGAACCGCATCTCGGCTCAGTCGGTGGTCGACCGGCTTGTCGCTCAGCTCGGTGGTCCGGAAGGCGCCGTCGAGGACATCGTCGAGACGGCGCTGCCGACTCAACCCCGAACGGCCCGGCACGTCGGGAGCGACCCCGGTGTCGTCGTCAAGGGTGCCTCCGACGTGTGGGTGAAGCTCGCCAGGTGCTGCACTCCCGTCCCCAATGACCCCGTGCTCGGATTCGTGACCCGCGGCCACGGCGTATCGGTCCATCGCAACGATTGCACCAACGTGAACGGGCTGTCCGCCGGCGACGAACGGGTCGTCGACGTCGAGTGGGCACCGTCACCGCAGTCGGTGTTCTTGGTGAACATCCAGGTCGAGGCACTCGACCGAGCCCGACTTCTCTCGGACGTGACGAGGGTGCTGTCGGATCATCACGTCAACATTCTTTCTGCGTCGGTCGCGACGTCCCACGACCGGGTTGCGCTCAGCCGCTTCACGTTCGAGATGGGCGGCCCGGAGTACCTGAACACGCTGCTCGCCGCCGTGCGCACCCTCGAAGGGGTGTACGACGTGTACCGGGTCACGAGCTCGAAGAACTAGCGGGAGCACCCGCCGCCCGGGCGGCTCGCGACGTTCCTAGCTCACCCTGAACGACACAACTTTCACGGGTGTCTTCGGTGCGCCGTCGCCAGTGCCGTTCGCGTTGTTCTGGCCCACTTTGGCGATCGTGGTGAGGACGTCGAGACCGCTGGTGACGGTCCCGAAGGGCGTGTACGACGCCGGCAGCTGTGAGTTCTTGTAGACGAGGAAGAACTGGCTGCCGCCGGTGTTCGGCCCGCTGTTGGCCATCGCGACCGTCCCGGCGGGATAGGTCGCCCCGGTCAGGTTCTCGTCGGGGATCGAGTAGCCCGGGCCGCCCGTGCCGGTCCCCGTCGGGTCACCGCACTGCAGCACGCTGAGACCGCTCGTCGCGGTCTCACGGTGGCAAGGGGTGTTGTCGAAGAACTTCTTACCGGCCAGGAACTGGAAGGAGTTCACCGTGCAGGGGGCCTTCTCGCTCGACAACGCCACCGTCACCGTGCCGCTGTAGGAGCCTTGTTTCAGCACGATCGTCGCGATGTGCGCTCCGGTCGCCTTCGTGTCGGGAGGCAGGCCGGGGCTCGCCACCGCGGTGTTCGCCGCGGCCGGGGCGGCGACGTATCCGCAGGTGCTCGCTGTGGTCGCCGCACTCGACGGTGTGCTCGAACCGCCGCTGTTCAGGGCGAGCAGACTTCCGCCCACACCCAGCACGATCAGTACCACGACGACGCCGCTGATCACGGCGATGCGGCGTTGGCGCTGCTGGTGCCGCCTCCGCCGCGCCGCCTGGCGCATCAGCCGCTCGCGCTCGAGCTGCCGAGCCCTCCTGTTGGTCGCCACTCGTCTCCCTCGCTCACGATGCGTACCCCGCCACCCGTCCGGGGCAGCGCCTTCGGGAGTGTGCCAAACCGGACCGGGAAGCGGCCGGTAACCTGCCGGAGATGTCGCAAGCCGCCTGAGGAAGGACGAACGTGCTGCTCGCCGGGTTCCCCGCCGGGTCCTTCGGGACCAACTGCTACGTCGCGGCGGCCGGACCGGGCGAGCGCTGCCTGGTCATCGATCCGGGTCAGGACGCGGTCGGCCCGCTCGAGGCGTTGCTCGATACACACCGCCTGACGCCCGGCGCCGTGCTGCTGACGCATGGGCATCTCGACCACACCTGGTCCGTGGTGCCCGTCTGTGGCGCCAGGGACATCCCGGCGTACATCCATCCGGCGGACCGGTCCCGGCTTTCGGACCCGTTGCTCGGGCTCTCCTCGTCGTTCGGCGCGATGATCGCCGACATGCCGATCGGGGAGCCGGACGACGTCCGCGAGCTGCCGGACGACGGCGTGCTCGAACTCGCCGGGCTCTGCGTGCGGGTCTCTCTCGCGCCGGGACATACCGCGGGGTCCGTGACGTTCGGCACGCCGGCGGGCGGCCCCGACGACGAGCCGGTGCTCTTCGCGGGCGACGTGCTGTTCGCCGGCTCGGTCGGTCGCACCGATCTGGCCGGCGGCTCGCAGCAGGACATGCTCGACTCGCTCGTCCGGGTCATCCTGCCGCTGCCCGACGAGACGCTGGTGCTTCCGGGGCACGGCCCCACCACCACCATCGGCCACGAGCGGGCGCACAACCCCTTCCTGTCGCCGGGGGCACTCGAGCGGACGTACGGACCCGTTCCGGGATCGAAGAGGCGGGGGCTCTGAGCACCTTCCGCGCGCCGCGGGGGACGTACGACCTGTTGCCCCCCGACAGCGCGACCCACCTCGCGGTACGTGAGGGCCTGTCGGACGGCCTGCGCCGCGCCGGGTACGGGTACGCCGAGACGCCGGCCTTCGAGGACACCGCGCTGTTCTCACGAGGTGTGGGCGAGTCCACCGACATCGTCGCGAAAGAGATGTACACCTTTCTCGATCGGGGCGGACGCTCGCTGACGCTCCGCCCGGAGGGAACCGCCCCGGTGCTGCGCGCGGCGCTCGAAGCTGGGCTCCAGCAAGGTCAGTTGCCGGTCAAGCTCTGGTACGCCGGCTCGTACTACCGGTACGAACGCATGCAGAAGGGGCGTTACCGGCATTTCGCCCAAGTCGGCGCCGAGGCGCTGGGCTCCGACGATCCGGCGCTGGACGCGGAGCTGATCTGGCTCGCCGCGTCCGCGTTCGCGGGGCTCGGGTTGACCCGAACCCGGTTGCTGCTCAACTCGCTGGGGGACCACGAATCCCGCGCGGCGTACCGGGCGGAGCTCGTCGCGTTCCTCAGACCGCTCGATCTCGACCCGGACACGCGACGCCGAGCCGAGCTCAACCCGCTCCGCGTCCTTGACGACAAGCGGCCCGAGATCCAGGCACAGCTCGCCGGCGCGCCCGTGCTCACCGACTCGCTCGACACGGCCGACCGGGCCCACTACGACGCCGTCCGCGGATACCTGGACGACCTCGGCATCGCGTACGAGACCGATCCCCGGCTGGTTCGGGGACTCGACTACTACACCCGGACGACGTTCGAGTTCGTGCACGACGGGCTCGGGGCGCAGTCGGCGATCGGCGGCGGGGGACGCTACAACGGACTGTCCGAGCTGCTCGGCGGTCCGCCGCTGCCGAGCATCGGCTGGGCACTGGGGGTGGACCGGACGGTGCTGGCACTGCAGGCCGAGGGGATCGACCTCGCGGCCGCCGCGAGGTGTGAGCTGTACGTGATCCCGCTGGGCGAAGCCGCGCGGCGCCGCGCCGTGTCACTCGTCGCGTCCCTGCGCCGGGACGGGATCGCCACCGACCTGTCGTACGGGGACCGCGGCCTGAAAGGCGCGATGAAGGCGGCCGACCGCTCCGGGGCACGTTTCGCGGCCGTGCTCGGGGACCGGGACCTGGAGGCCGGGGCCGTGCAGTGCAAGGACCTTCGCAGCGGCGGCCAGGAATCGGTGCCGCTGGACCAGCTCGCCGACCATGTGAGGAAGGCAATCGCGTGATCCGAACCCATGAAGGTGGCCGGCTGCGCGCACAGGACGCCGGAACGCGCGTGACGCTCGCCGGCTGGGTCGCCCACCGCCGCGACCACGGCGGCGTCGCCTTCGTCGACCTGCGGGAGGCCAGCGGCATCGTCCAGGTCGTCATCCGTAACCCGGAGGTCGCCGGCCCGCTGCGTAATGAGTACTGCCTGCGGGTCGTAGGCGACGTTGCGCTCCGCCCCGCCGGGAACGAGAACGCCGACCTTCCGACGGGCACGATCGAGGTGATCGCGGAGGTGGTGGACGTGCTGTCGGAGTCGGCGCCGCTGCCCTTCCCGCTCGACGAGCATCTGGACGTGGGCGACGAGACCCGGTTGCGCCACCGCTATCTCGACCTGCGCCGGGCGGGTCCAGCGCGCGCGCTGCGGATGCGGTCGGAGGTGAACCGGATCGCGCGGAGCCTGCTGGGGGACAGGGAGTTCGTCGAGGTGGAGACGCCGACGCTGACGCGTTCGACGCCCGAGGGCGCGCGGGACTTCCTCGTACCGGTACGGCTGCGACCGGGATCGTGGTACGCGTTGCCCCAGTCTCCGCAGCTGTTCAAGCAGCTGCTCATGGTGGGCGGCCTGGAGCGCTACTTCCAGATCGCCCGGTGCTACCGCGACGAGGACTTCCGCGCCGACCGGCAACCCGAGTTCACCCAACTCGACATCGAGCTCAGCTTCTGCGAGCAGCGCGACGTGATCGAGCTGGGGGAGTCGATCGTACGAGCACTCTGGCAGGGCATCCTCGGCGTCGAGGTCGGGCCCGTCCCGCATCTGACCTACGGCGAGGCGATGGACCGCTACGGCAGTGACAAGCCAGACCTGCGCTACGGCGTGGAGCTGACCGAGTTGACCGCGGTCTTCGGCCAGACCGCGTTCCGCGTGTTCCAGGCGCCCTACGTGGGGGCGGTGGTCATGCCCGGCGGCGCCTCGCAGAGCCGCCGGGAGCTGGACGGCTGGCAGGAGTGGGCGAAGGCGCGCGGTGCGCGCGGGCTGGCGTACGTGCTGGTGCTGCCCGACGGTGAGCTGGGCGGCCCAGTCGCCAAGAATCTGAGCGCGGCGGAGCAGTCC
>CAXTUZ010000056.1:0-4991 GCA_964247525.1 uncultured bacterium | reverse complement strand
CTGTGCTGGACGCCACCGGAGCGGCGACGGGGGACTGCGTCTTCTTCGCCGCAGGCGAGCGCGTCGCGGCACAGGGGTTGCTCGGCGCGGCGCGGGTCGAGATCGCCGCCCGGGGCGCGCTCGCCGATCCGTCGCAGTGGGCGTTCTGCTGGGTCGTGGACGCGCCGATGTTCGAGCCGGACGGTGCCGGCGGCTGGACGGCGGTGCATCACCCGTTCACGGCGCCGGGAGCGCAGTGGTCGGGCACCTTCGGCGAGCATCCGGGCGAGGCCCTGGCGCAGGCGTACGACATCGTCTGCAACGGCAACGAGATCGGCGGTGGCTCGATCCGTATCCACCGCGCGGAGATGCAGCGACGCGTGTTCGACGTGCTCGGCATCGGCCCGGACGAGGCCCGGGACAAGTTCGGGTTCCTGCTGGACGCGTTCGCGTACGGTCCGCCGCCGCACGGCGGGATCGCGTTCGGCTGGGACCGGATCTGCATGCTGCTCGCGGGCGCGGACTCGCTGCGCGAGGTGATCGCCTTCCCGAAGACCGGCGGGGGGTACGACCCGCTGACCGGTGCTCCGACCCCGATCACCGCGCTCCAGCGCCGGGAGGCGGGGGTCGACGCACGGCCCGTTCAGGCGGCGGATCCCGGCGCGTTGGGGGTGGCACCTACGGTGAGCCGGTGAGCTCCGAACCCAGCCTGTTCGACGAAGGGGCGCGGGCGGCCGAGGCGGCGGTGGCGCCGCTCGCGGTACGGATGCGGCCGCGGACCCTCGACGAGGTCGTCGGGCAGCGGCATCTGCTGCGGCCCGGGTCACCGCTGCGGCGGCTCATCGAGGGCGAGGGCTCCAACAGCCTGCTGCTGTGGGGACCGCCCGGCACCGGCAAGACCACGCTCGCGTCGCTTGTCGCCACTGCGGGCGGCAAGCGGTTCCGCGAACTGTCCGCCGTCACCGCCGGGGTGAAGGAGGTGCGGGCGGTGATCGAGGACGCGCGGAGCACCCTCGGTCTGCGCGGCGCCCAGACGGTGCTGTTCGTCGACGAGGTGCACCGCTTCTCCAAGACCCAGCAGGACGCCTTGCTGCCCGCGGTCGAGAACCGCTGGGTGACACTCGTGGCGGCAACGACGGAGAACCCGTACTTCAGCGTCGTATCTCCGCTGCTCTCGCGGTCCCTTCTGCTCACGCTGGAGCTGCTGAGCGACGACGACGTCGGCGACCTGGTGGATCGTGCACTCCTCGACGACCGGGGACTGCGGGGGGTCCTGAGCCTCGCCGTCGACGCGCGGGAGCACCTGCTGCGCCTCGCCGGCGGAGATGCCCGGCGGGCTCTCACCGCACTGGAAGCCGGTGCCGGCGCCGCGCTGGCGGCGGGCGCCGCCGAGATCGACCTTCCGACCTTGGAGCAGGCCGTCGATCGCGCGGCGGTTCGGTACGACCGGGACGGCGACCAGCACTACGACGTGGCCAGCGCGTTCATCAAGTCCGTACGCGGCTCCGATGTCGACGCGACGCTGCACTACCTGGCCCGCATGCTCACCGCCGGCGAGGACCCGAGGTTCCTCGCGCGACGGCTGATGATCCTGGCGAGCGAGGACATCGGCCTGGCCGATCCGACCGCCCTGCCGACCGCCGTCGCCGCCGCGCAGACCCTCGAGCTGGTGGGACTTCCCGAGGCGCGCCTCGCGCTCGCCCACGCGGCGATTCACCTGGCTCTTGCCCCGAAAAGCAACGCCGTCATCCGCGCGCTCGACGCGGCGACCACGGACGTCGAGTCGGGCCTCGCCGGGAGGGTGCCCATCCATCTCCGCGACGCGCACTATCGAGGGGCGGCCCGCCTCCAGCACGGCACCGACTACCGGTACGTCCACGACTATCCCGGTCACGTGGTACGGCAGCAGTACGCACCCGACGAGATCGTGGGCCGCAACTACTATACCCCGTCCGACCGGGGAGCCGAGGCGGCGATGATCGAGCGGACGGCCCGGCTACGGGCTCTGCTCCGCGACCCGTCCGACGCAAGCGCGGCACAGCGCACGGCACCTGATCGGTAGGGTCGGTCCATGAGCGCAGGAGACATTGCCGGGTTGATCGCCGCGATCGCCTTCGCGGTGCTGGTGCTGTGTGTCGCGGTCCCGCTGCTCAAGCTCGGCGGACTGATCCGCTCGCTGCAGACCGAGGTCGTCATCAAGCAGGTGGTCCCGCTGCTGGGCCAGACCCAGACGACCGTGGGGCATGTCAACACCAACCTCGCCAACGCCGAATCGGTCACCGAGAACGCCGCCGAGATCACCACCAACGCGCGCGCCCTCGCGGCCGCGTTCAGCGCGACCCTCGGCGGCCCGCTGGTCAAGGTCGCGTCCTTCTCGTACGGGGTGCGCCGTGCCGCGGGCAAACGCGACCGTGACGCGATCGTGCGCGCGGCGAAGGCCCAGCGCAAAGCCGGCCGCAAGAGCCCGCGTCGCCCGACCCCGACGAAGTCCCTCGGGAGCTGAGCCGTGTCCCGCCTGTTCTGGATCGCGTTCGGTGCATCCGCCGGCGTCATGGCGGCGCGCCGGCTGCGGCAGGTCACCGCCCAACTCACGCCGGAGACGCTCGCCGGCAAGGCCCTCGATCGCGGCCGCGAGTTCTGGGGCGACGTGCGCCGCTACTCAGCCGATCGCGAAGCGGAACTCCGCGACGCCATGGGCTTGAACGACCCGCCGGGCTGACGTGCGCACGGACGAGATCGGGCGGCGGTTCCTCTCCCACTTCGACGCTGCCGGCCACACGGTGGTGCCCTCGGCGAGCCTCATCTCGCCGGACCCGTCGCTGCTGCTCGTCAACGCCGGGATGGTTCCCTTCAAGCCGTACTTCCTCGGCGAGCAGAGCCCACCGTGGAAGCGCGCGACCAGCGTGCAGAAGTGCCTGCGCACGCTGGACATCGACGAGGTCGGCAAGACCCGGAGGCACGCCAGCTTCTTCCAGATGAACGGGAACTTCTCCTTCGGCGACTACTTCAAGCAAGGCGCGATCACCCTCGCGTACGACCTCATCACCAAACCGGTGTCCGACGGCGGGTTCGGGCTCGCCGAGGACCGGATCTGGGTCACCGTGTACCTCGACGACGACGAGGCCGCCGACATCTGGATCCGGGAGGTCGGGTTGCCTGCCGAGCGTGTCCAGCGCCTCGGGATGGCGGAGAACTTCTGGTCTATGGGCGTGCCCGGACCTTGCGGACCGTCCAGCGAACTGAACTACGACCGCGGACCGGCGTACGGCCGCGACGGCGGACCGGCGGTCGACGGCGAGCGGTTCGTCGAGATCTGGAACCTCGTCTTCATGCAGAACGTCCGAGGCCAGGGCACCGGGAAGGGCGATTTCGAGATCCTCGGTGATCTGCCGCAGCGCAATATCGACACCGGCATGGGCATGGAACGGATGGCCACGCTCCTGCAGAACGTCGAGAATTTGTACGAGATCGACCAGGTACGCCCGATCCTCGACCGGGCCGCGGAACTTACCGGCCGGACGTACGGGAACGACCCGGACGCCGACGTCCGGCTGCGTATCGTCGCCGACCACGTGCGTTCCGGGCTCATGCTCATCTCCGACGGCGTGACCCCGAGCAACGAGGGCAGGGGTTACGTGCTGCGCCGCCTGTTGCGGCGCAGCGTCCGGGCGCTGCGGCTGCTCGGGCTCGGTGAGCCCGGGCTGCCGATGCTGCTGCCGGTCGCCCGGGACGCCATGGGCGGGTCGTATCCCGAGGTGGTCAGCGACTTCGAGCGAATTTCCACGTACGCCTACGCCGAGGAGCGCGCGTTCCTCGACACCCTCCGGTCCGGGACCACGATCCTCGACGCGGCGGTGCGCGAGTCGAAGGCCGCCGGCGGTACGCAACTGTCCGGCGACCGAGCGTTCGCGCTGCACGACACGTACGGGTTTCCGATCGACCTGACGCTCGAGATGGCGGCCGAGCAGGGACTGAGCGTCGACCGGGAGCGCTTCGGAGTGCTGATGGAGGAGCAGCGCACCCGTGCAAAGGCCGACAACGTGGCGAAGAAGACCGGCGGCGCGGATGTCGCGGTGTATCGGGATCTGCTCGATCGCGGCGGCCCCAGCACCTTCACCGGATACGACGAGCTCGACACCGAAGGCACGCTCACCGGAATCGTCCGGGACGGAGTGCCGGTGGCGGGCGCGACCGCCGGGGAGGTGGTGCAGGTCGTCCTGAGCCGGACCCCGTTCTACGCCGAGTCGGGAGGGCAGTCGGCGGACGAGGGGGTGCTGAGCGGCACCGACGGGGCGCGCCTCGAGGTGCTGGACGTCCAGCGGGTCGTCAAGGGTCTCATCGTGCACACCGCCCGGATCACCGACGGGGAGATCCGGGTCGGCGGCACGCTGCTCGCCTCGGTGGATCCCGACTGGCGACTCGGCGCCCGGCAGGCGCACTCGGCCACGCACGTGGTGCACGCCGCGTTGCGGGAGATCCTCGGACCGTCGGCCCTGCAGACCGGCTCGTACAACACACCCGGCCGGATGCGGCTCGACTTCGGCTGGCCCAGCGCGCTGTCGAGCGAACAGCTACAGCTCGTCGAGGACGTCGCGGCCCGCGCCCTGCGCCAGGACCTGCGGGTCACGGCGACGTACCTGCCGCTCGAGCACGCCCGCGAACTCGGCGCCTTGGCGCTGTTCGGGGAGAAGTACGACGACGTCGTCCGTGTCGTCGAGATCGGCGGCGAATGGTCGCGCGAGCTCTGCGGTGGCACGCACGTCGGGCACTCGTCCCAGATCGGCGCGGTGCTGCTCACCAGCGAGGCTTCGGTCGGTGCGGGCGTGCGCCGGGTCGACGCCCTCGTCGGACTCGAGGCGATGCGCCGGTCCGCCCGCGACCGGATCGTGCTCGCGGGGTTGGCCGAGACGCTGAACGTCCCGGCCGACGACGTCCCCGGCCGGGTCGCGGCGCTCGCGCTCCGGGTACGGGAACTCGAGCGCACACTCGCGGCGGAGCGCGCGCGGGCCGTC
>CAXTUZ010000055.1:1590-11402 GCA_964247525.1 uncultured bacterium | reverse complement strand
TCCCCGTACCGCGCGGGCCGCGCAGACACCCGCCGAACGGGCTGCGCTGGCCGCGGCCAAGGCGCGCATCGCCACTCGCCAGGCCGCCGCGGCGCGGGAGAAGGCTCGGCTTCGAGGACTGAGCGATCCCGTTGCCCGCGCCATCACGTTCCAGCAGACGATCGCCGCCCTGCACGGCTGATCCGGGCATATCGGCGGCCGAAAGCGGATACCGTCTGACACCGCTGCCACTCGGGCGATGGGTGTTACCCACGATATGAAGGTGACGGACATGGGGGCTTCGGGGGCGGGTGCAACGCGCCCGAGCACCGCGGTGTCCGTCGAGGGTGGCGCGACTGCGCAGGTGCCCGTGCCGCGCGCTGCCCCCGGCGCCGGTGACGTCGACGAGCCCGACGTCAGCATCGCCGTACTGATCGAGCAGGCTCAGCGCGGAGACGCGGATGCCTTCGGCGAGATCTACGACCGGTACGCGGTGTTCGTCTACCGGTACATCTACTACCGGGTGGGCTCGGTAAGCGTTGCCGAGGATCTCACCAGCGAAACTTTCCTTCGCGCGCTACGCCGGTTGGATGCCTTCACCTGGCAGGGACGCGACATCGGGGCCTGGTTCGTCACGATCGCGCGGAATCTCGTGGCCGACCACCGCAAGTCCAGCCGCTACCGGCTGGAGATCGCGACCTCGGACCTGATCGCGACCGCCGGCGACCGCCCCGAGGGCTCCTCGCCCGAATCCGACGTGCTTGCCCGGCTGACCAGCGAAACCCTGGTCGAAGCGATCCGCTCACTCAACTCCGAGCAGCAGGAGTGCATCGTCCTGCGGTTCCTGCAGGAACTGTCGGTGAGCGAGACAGCCCTGGCGATGGACAAGAGTGAGGGCGCGATCAAGGCTCTCCAGTACCGCGCTGTCCGTGCGCTCGGCCGACGGCTTCCCCGCGGGGCATTCTGAGCGCTACGCCACGGCGGCGACGGCCGATGTCGCCGTACGCTCACGCGGTGTGGCAACGACGGCGTTCGGACGGCTCGGCGGCCGCTCTGGCCGGGGCTGCGGCCGCTGCTGCCGCGGTTGCGACCCTTCCCTCCGAACTCGGCGAACGGCGATCGGGGACGCATACGGCGGCCTTCTTCGACTGCGACAACACGCTGTTCGCGGGCGCGACGCTCTACTACTTCGCCCGAGGCCTGGCGGCGCGGAAGTTCTTCACGGCGCGCGACCTGCTCGCCTTCGCCCGTAGCCAGGTCTGGTACCGCGTCAGCGGACGGGAGAGCCGCCGCGGGATGAGCACCGCCCGCGAGGCCGCGTTGGCCTTCGTTGCCGGACGGCGGGTCGAGGACATCGTCGCGTACGGGGAGGAGATCTTCGACGAGCTGATGGCCGGGCGGATCTACGCCGGTACGAGGGAGCTCGCCCAGCGCCACCTCGACGACGGCGAGCAGGTGTGGCTGATCACGGCCACGCCCATCGAGCTCGCCCGCGTGATCGCCGAGCGCCTCGGGTTCACCGGCGCGCTCGGTACGGTCGCGGAGACGACGAACGGGCAGTACACCGGGCGGCTGGTCGGCGAGGCCCTGCACGGTGCCGCGAAGGCGGAGGCGGTACGGGCGCTCGCCGAGCGTGAACACCTCGATCTGGCCGGCTGCGCCGCGTACTCGGACTCCTCGAACGACCTGCCGATGCTCGGCCTCGTCGGCCACCCGATGGCCGTGAACCCCGATCCCGACCTGCGTCGCGCGGCCCGTGCGCGCGGGTGGCCCGCACGCGACTTCCGGACCGGGCGGAAGGCGGCGCGGATCGGCGTGCCGGCCGCGGCCGGGATCGGGATGCTCGGGGGGGCTGTCTTCGCGGGTGCGGCGATGCGGCGGCGAGCGGTCTGAGGCGGAACGTCCGGCTGGAGGACGCTCCGGGGAAGGCTCGCTAGAAGAACACTGACCGGCGCTGCCGCAACAGGCTGAGCAGGCTCTGCTGGATGGTCTCGCGGATCTGGTCGGTCAGGTTGAACACGAGCATCGGGTCCTCGGCCGCCGCCGGACCGTAGGAGGCGGTCTCCACCGGCTCGCCGAACTCGATGATCCATTTGCTGGGAAGCGGGACGAGCCCGAGCGGCCCGAGCAACGGGAACAGCGGGGTGATCGGGAAGTACGGCAACCCGACCGTCCGGGCCACCGAGCGCAGGTTCGCGACGATGGGATAGATCTCCTCCGCCCCCACCACCGAGACCGGGACGATCGGGGCCCTTGCCTTCAACGCGGCCGCGACGAAACCGCCGCGGCCGAAGCGCTGCAGGCGGTACCGATCGCGGTAGGGCTTCCCCACCCCCTTGAATCCCTCGGGGTAGACACCCACCAGCTCGCCGTCGCCGAGCAACCGCTGCGCGTCCGCGTTGCACGCGACGGTCGCGCCGCTCTTGCGGGCGAGGGGAGCGACGATGGGCGTGGTGAAGACCAGGTCCGCCGCGAGCAGGCGCAGGTGCCGATGTTCGGGATGGTGATCGTGGATCGCGATCTGAGTCATCAACGCGTCGAGCGGCACGGTGCCGGAGTGGTTCGACACGACGAGTGCGCCACCGGTGTCCGGTACGTTCTCCAGCCCACGGGCCTCGACCCGGAACCAGCGCTCATAGAGCAGCCGGAAGGGCGGGGTAAGCACCTGCTCGGTCAGTTCGGGGTCGAAACCGTACTGGTCGACCTCGTAGTCACCCGTGAGCCGCCGGCGCAGAAAGGCGAGGAGCTCGGCGAGCCGCTCGTTGCTCTCCGATCCGCGCGACGATTCGGGTTGCGGTTCGTCGCGCGGGGAGATCCGGGTCCGCGTGCGCAGGTGCACGACGTCGGCGTTCACGCCAGGCACGCGCGGCGCCTCAGGCATGAGCCACCTCGCGGCGGGACAGGAGACCGAGCAGTACCTGCTCGGCAGCCTCGACGAGCCCGCTGCGCCGCAACGGCCCGGGGCGCCGGGCGGCATAGTCTTCGAACGTCTGCTCGGTGTTGTACGCCGGCCGGAACCCGAACTCCTTCCTGCACGCCGTCGTATCCAGGGCCCGGCCGTGTTCGAAGTCGCGCAACTGCTCGAGCGAGTAGTCGGCAAGCCCGAACCGGCGGGACAGCTGTCCGCTTGCGCGGATCAGTGGCGTCAGTGTCGGGATCGTCGGACGACCGAGCCGGCGGAGCGCCTGCGAGAGCAGCAGCACTCCCTCGCCTGCGACGTTGAAGACACCGGTCGGCGCACCGCCGATGGCCCGGCGGAGCGCGGCGAGGGCGTCATCGGTGTGCAACAACTGCAGGCGCGGGTCGAAGCCGAGCAGGGTCGGGGTGAGAGGCAGGCCGAGATAACGGGTCAGCGTGCTGTCGACGTCCGGTCCGAGCAGGTGCGTGAGCCGGAGCACGGTCACCGCGACGTCCGGGCGGCGTCGCGCGAATCCCCGGACGTATCCCTCCACCTCGACCGCGTCCTTGGAGTAGCCCGACGTCGGCAGAACGCGCACCGGCGTGTCCTCGGCGAAGACCGCGGGGCTGCGTGAGCTCCGTCCGTAGACCGCGGTCGTCGAGCGGACGACGACGGTACGGACGCTCGGGGCCTTCTGGCACGCGGCGAGCAGTTGCATCGTGCCGATGACATTGGTTTCCTTCATCGCGGGCCTGCCACCGGCCCCGACCGGGGTGGAGACCACGCCGAGGTGCGCGACGGTGTCAATCTGGGCCGCGCTGATCACTTTCGCGAGCAGTGGGTTGCGGATGTTGGAACGGACGAACTGCACCCGGCCCAGGCTGCCCCGCGGCGCCTCGCTGTCGACCCCGATCACCTGCTCGATCCGCGGATCGGCGGCAAGGGCCGCGGCGAGCTCGCTACCGAGCTCGCGAGTGACGCCCGTGACCAGGACGCGCCGGGGCGCCATCGCGATCGGTGGCTACTTCTTGTTGCGGCGCTGGACGCGGGTCTTCTTCAACAGCTTTCGGTGCTTCTTCTTGGCCATGCGCTTGCGGCGCTTCTTGATGACGGAACCCACGGATACGCCTGTCGTCGAAGGGGGAGCGGTATCGCCCGAGTCTACGGTCCGAGCCGCCCGGCCCGCAGCCGCACGTGAGCGACCTCAGCCGGCCTCGATGAACGCCGCGCGCAGGTAGTCGTGCACCGCCTGCTCGGGAACCCGGTAGGACCTTCCCACCTGCGCGGCCGCCAACTCGCCGGAGTGCACCAGGCGATAGACCGTCATCTTCGAAACCCGCATGAGCGCGGCGACCTCAGCCACAGTGAGGAAGCGGACCTCGCCGATCGGACCACTCGCAGACTGAGAACCTCGACCCGCCACGGCACACCATTCCTCCGCGGGAGCCGTGCCGTCGGCTTCCCCACCTTCGGCAACCGGCGGCTCCGCGCCCTGTTGCTCAGGGTATCGGCAGGGACGGGTGCGACCAGAGGGGCGACGTGGGCCGAATGGCGCAACGGGTGCCTAGCGCGCGCCGAGCAGCGGGAACACCGTCTCGTGAAGCTCGTCGATGCTTCGATCGAGTCCGCGATCGCTTCCCGGCCGGGTGGGCTCGTCGAGCGACGCGGGACCGAGGTGTCCGGAGCGTTCCCTGACCTCCTCGCGCCAGGCAAGCGGCGTGGGTCCACCGACCGGCGCTCCGGTGAGCTCGGCGAGCGCATGGGTCCAGGCGCGCGGCACCACGTCGTACACGGCGTAACCGCCGCCGCCGGTCGCCACCCAGCGGCCGCCGCACAGCTCGTGGGCGAGAGCGTGCAGCGCGCTGTAGGCATGTCGCTGACCGCCGAGGGTGACCTCTAGATGGGCCAGCGGATCGTCGTGATGGGTGTCGCACCCGAGCTGGGTGACGAGAATCCGCGGACGGAAAGCCCGCAGCACCGGTGGGACGACCGCATCGAACGCGCGCATGAACTGCGCGTCCCCGGATCCCGGAGCAAGCGGCAGGTTCACGCTGGTCCCTCGGCCGTCGTCCGCGCCGACCTCCTCGGTGAACCCGGTGCCGGGGAACAGAAAGCGCCCGGACTCGTGCAAGCTCACCGTGAGGACCCGGGGGTCGGCATAGAACGCCTGCTGGACGCCGTCGCCGTGGTGGACGTCGATGTCCACGTACGCGACCTTTGCGGCACCGTGGGCGAGCAGCCAGGCGATGGCGACAGCGGGATCGTCGTAGACGCAGAACCCGCTCGCCCGGTCCGGCATCGCGTGGTGCAGCCCGCCCGCGAGGTTGATCGCGTGCTCGGCGTCGCCCTGCCAGACAGCGCGCGCCGCCTGGACGGTCGCACCGGTCGCGAGTGCTGATGCCTCGTGCATGGCCGGAAAGACGGGGTTGTCGCCTGTTCCCAGCCCGTATCGTGCAGCGAGCATCCCGGGAAGCTCGTCAGGAGCGCGCCGCACCGCCGCGATGTAGTCCCGGTCGTGGACGAGGGTGAGAGTCTGCTCGTTCGCGGCGACCGGAGCCACCACCCGAACCCCGGGACGGTCGAGAATGCCGAGTCCGCGGGCGAGCGCGATGGTGAGTTCGAGCCGGACCGGCCGGAGCGGGTGCGCCGGACCCATGTCGTACGACGTCAGCGCCTCGTCCCAGACGACGACCGTTCGAGCGGACATCCCTCGACGCTACCCGCGGCAGGCCTACCGGCCGAGCTCGCGGGACCGGTCGTACGCGGCGCGGGCCGCAGTCGCGAGTGCCGCCCGAGCGCCGCCCTCATCGAGTGCCCGCAGCCCGCGGGCCGTCGTCCCGCCGGGCGAGGTCACCGCTTCCCGGAGTACCGCCGGACTTTCCTTCGAGGTACGCAGCAAAAGCGCTGTGCCGTATGCCGTTTGGGCAACCAGCTCCACGGCGGTATCCCGCGGCAGGCCCAGCTCGACACCGGCGTCGATGAGCGCCTCGATCACGTACAGGAAATAAGCAGGTCCGCTGCCGGAGATTGCTGTGACCGCGTCTTGGAGCGACTCCGGCACTCGTACGGTACTGCCGACCGCGGTCAGTAGTGCCTCAGCGCGCGCGAGGTCCTCGTCGGTTGCCGACGAGCCGGGCGACAGCGCGCAGACCGCCTCGCCGACCCGCATCGGCGTGTTCGGCATGACCCGAATGACCGGCGTGTCCGGCGGTAATGCTTCCTCCAACGTTCGAAGGGTGACCCCGGCGGCGAGGGAAATGAGGACCGCACCTGCGGGCAACGCGGAGGCGATGTCGGCAAGAAGTTCCCCCACGTCAGCTGGTTTCACCGCGACGACGACGACATCGGCCTTCCTCACGGCATGTGCCGGCGACGCCAGTTCGACGCCGAAGCGGTCGCCCAGATCCGCTGCGCGAGGACCGTTGCGCTCGGCGACCACAACGTCCGCGGCTACGGATCCGGCGCGACGCAGCCCGGACAGCAACGACTCGCCGATCATCCCGCCGCCGAGGATTGCGATCTTCATATGCCGAACGCTAGAGCATCGACAGCGGCCGATTCCGGCCGCCGTCCGGTACGGGCGCCGCGAGGTACAGCCGCGCGAAGGCGAGCGCCTCAGCGAGTTCCGCCTCGCGGGCGGCCTGGTTCTCCGCGTGCCGGGTGTTCACCTCCACCACTACGACGCCAGAGAAGGACTGTGCCGCAAGGGTTTCCAGCAATTCGGCGCAGGGCTGGTCACCACGGCCGGGAATCAGGTGCTCGTCGCGCGGCCCTCCGTCGCCGTCGGCGAGATGGACGTGCGTGAGCCGGTCACTGATCTGCGCCGCGATGGCGAGCGCGTCGTCACGCGAGACCGACGTGTGCGACAGATCGAGCGTGAAGTGCGGATAGTCCTCCTCGAACGGCGAGTAGTCCGGCGCGTACGGCGTGACCGCGCGACCTCGGGCTCTGAGCGGGAACATGTTCTCGACCGCGAACTTAACCGGCGTGTGGTCCGCCATCCGGTCGATGCCGGAGCGGAAGTCGGCGGCATAGTCGCGCTGCCAGCGAAACGGCGGGTGGACCACCACGATCTCGGCGCGGAGCCGCTCGGCCGCGACCTTCGCCTTCTGCAACTTGATCCAGGGATCGGTCCCCCACACCCGGCGTGTGACGATCAGACACGGCGCGTGGATCGCGAGGATCGGCACCCCGTGCAGATCGGACAGCCTTTCCAGCGCGTCGATGTCCTGGCTCACCGGATCGGTCCAGACCATGACCTCGACGCCGTCGTACCCGAGCCGCGCCGCCATCTCGAAGGCCGCTGCCGTCGGCTCGGGATAGGTACTCGCCGTGGAAAGGGCGACCCTCGCGCCGGGTATCAGCACGCTCTGCGTACCGCCCAACGACCGACCGGGTTGTGCTGCCCGCATGAGCCAAGGGTAGCCCGGCGGCGCCGCCTCAGCGCCCGGTCAACCAGTCCAGCCGCCGCAGGATCACGCCTTCGCGCAACGCCCACGGGCAGATCTCCAGCTGGTCGACGCCGAGGCGGTCCATCACCGCCTCGGCAACCACCGCGCCCGCAAGTAGTTGCGGAGCCCGTCCCGGGGACACCCCGGGCAGCCGGCTGCGTTCGAGCGGGGTCAGCTTGGCAAGCTTGGCGACCGTGGCGGTCAGGTCACGCCGGCGTAACACGCGGGCGACCCGCGGTCCCTGCGAGTACGGCGCGGCGCCGTTGATACGAGCCAGCGATCGGAACGTCTTCGACGTCGCAACGGCATGATCGGCGGTGTCGAAGGCGGGCAGCGCGGACATCGTCTCCGCGACGTAGGCGCGCAGCGCCTTGAGGTCCCTGGACCGCACGGGGTCGGCCGCTGCCAGCCAATTGCGGTGCAATCGTCCTGCCCCCAGCGGCAACGACACCGCGATCGAGGGCTCCTCGTCCCTGCCGGCCGCACACTCGAGCGAGCCGCCGCCGATGTCGAGCACGAGCAGCCGGCCGGCGCTCCAGCCGTACCAGCGGCGCACCGCGAGGAAGGTCATTCGAGCTTCCTGGTCACCCGGCAGAACCTGGAGGTCCACGCCGGTGCTAGCCCGGACCGCGGACAGCACCTCCTCCCCGTTCGGCGCCTCCCGCACGGCCGAGGTGGCGAAGGCGACGAGGTCGTCGACGTCGTGTTCCTCGGCGTGCTCGCGCGCGGCCGCGACGAGGTCGGTGAGCCGTCTGGTACCGGCGGGCGAGATCTCGCCGTTCGGCGAGAGCAACTCGGCGAGCCGGAGGTCTGCCTTGATGCTCGTCGCGGGCAACGGATGGCCACCGCGGTGGGCGTCGACCACGAGGAGGTGCACCGTGTTCGACCCGACGTCGAGCACCCCTAGCCGCATCTCCCGACCGTAGCGGTCTGTGGTTGGGTGACCCGGTGCCGTTCGCACCGCTCGCCCCGCGGGAATGGGTCACGTTCCACGATCCCGCCGACCCCGACCACGAGGTCCGCGCCGACCTGTCCTTCCTGCTCTCGCAGTGGGACTGCATCTTCGGCCGGGGCTGCCCCGGAATCGCCGGTGATGCCGAGGTCGGGTGCTGCACGCACGGCGCCTTCTTCACCGACCGCGCCGACGAACGGCGGGTGCGCGCCGCCGCGAGGGAACTGACCAGCAGCGACTGGGAGCGATACGGGCAGCGCCGGATCGTCGAGACCGATGAGCTCGAGGACGTGCCGGCTCGGCGGACCGCCACGGTCGCCGGCGCGTGCGTCTTCGCGAACCGCGACTCGCATCCCGGCGGGCGAGGGTGCGCGCTGCACGGACTTGCCCTGCGCACCGGGCGCCACCCGCTGGAACTCAAACCGGACGTGTGCTGGCAGGTGCCCCTGTCCCGGCGGGAAGAGGCGCGCGAGGATGGCACTCGGACGACGACGATCACCGAGTTCTCGCGCCGCTCCTGGGGTGAGGGCGGCGCCGACCTGCAGTGGTGGTGCACCGAGACGCGCGCCGCTCACGGGGGGACGCGCGCCCTGTTCGAGGCCTACGCCGCGGAACTCACGGCCCTGGTCGGCGCGGAGGCGTACGCCGAGCTTGCGCGGCTGTGCCGAAACCGCCTGCGCGGCGGCCGACTGGCGCTGCCACTCGTCTGAGCTCCGCGACCGGAAGGGTCAGCGGCCCTGGTTCTGCACCGCGGCCATGCCCGCCGCGGCGGCGTCAGGGTCGAGGTACCGGCGTGGGCCAGCGGGCCGCAGGTCGTCGTCTAGGTCGTACACCAGCGGATTTCCGGTCGGGATGTTCAACTCCGAGATCTCCTCGTCGCTGATGTCGTCGAGGTGCTTGACCAGTGCGCGCAACGAATTGCCGTGTGCCACAACCAGAACGTTCGACCACGTCCGCAGATCAGCCGTGATTGCGTCGTACCAGTACGGCAACAGCCGGGCGACGACGTCCGCCAGGCACTCGGTCGTCGGGACCACATCCGGAGCGAGCAACGCATAGCGGGGATCCGCGCTCGTGTCGTACTCTTTGCCGGCTGCGATCGGCGGGGGCGGCGTGTCGTACGAGCGCCGCCAGAGCATGAATTGCTCCTCGCCGTACTCATCGAGGGTCTGCTTCTTGTCCTTGCCCTGGAGGTCCCCGTAGTGCCGCTCGTTGAGCCGCCAGCTCCGGCGCACCGGTATCCAGCTCCGGCCGGCGGCGCCGAGCGCCAGCTCCGCGGTCCGGATCGCTCGGGTGAGCACCGAGGTGTGCACCACGCCGGGGTCCAGGCCGTGCTCCTTGAGCAATACTCCGCCGCGAACCGCCTGTGCCACACCGGGTTCGGACAGGTCGACGTCCCACCAGCCGGTGAACAGGTTCTTCGCGTTCCAGTCGCTCTCGCCGTGCCGCAGCAGCACGAGGGTGCTTGTCACAGCGGCGATTGTGCCAGGGCGGGTGGGCGGCGGACGTACGACACCGGTCGCCCCCCGTC
>CAXTUZ010000055.1:0-1580 GCA_964247525.1 uncultured bacterium | reverse complement strand
ATTGCTGTCGATAAGGACGAACCGGCGGCCCAGTTCGCGGGCAACGGCGCCGAGAGTTCCACTGCCGGCGAAGAAGTCGAGCACCCAGTCACCCTCCCGGGTGCTCGCCGCCACCATCCGGCGGATGATCCCGGCGGGCTTCTGCGTGGGGTACCCGGTCTTCTCCCTACCCGTCGGGGACACGATCGTGTGCCACCAGACGTCCGTCGGCAGCTTGCCCAGGGCCGCCTTCTCGGGCGTGACGAGCCCGGGCGCCATGTACGGCTCCCGATCGACCTCCGCGGCGTCGAAGAGGTAGCGCCGCGGGTCTTTCACGTACACCAGGATGTTGTCGTGCTTCGCGGGCCACCGATTCGTCGCCCGCGCGCCGTAGTCGTAGGCCCAGATGATCTCGTTGAGGAAACACGCGCGCCCGAACAGGGCGTCGAGCAACACCTTGGCGTAGTGGACTTCGCGATAGTCGAGGTGCAGATAGAGCGTCCCGTCGGACCGCAGCAAACGCCAGGCGTGCTCGAGCCGAGGTTCCAGAAATCCCCAGTAGTCGGCGAAAACGTCGTCGTACGAGAGCAACTCGCCGCGGATGGTCTCGTACGCGTGACCACCGAACCCGATCCGCCCGCCCCGGGACGAACGGACGGTACGCAAGGTCTCGCGACGCTGGGCGCGTCCGGTGTTGAAAGGCGGATCGAGATAGATCGCCGTGAACTGATCGCTCGGCAGCTCCGGCAGCACCTCCGCGTTGTCGGCCTCGACGACGAGGTCGGTGTCGCCGGCGAGAAGCGTCGCCGCGAGGCTCACCCGACGTTGGCGGGATCGGCGAACCGCGCGAACGCGCTGAGGTTCGCCAGCGACTCACCGTTCTTCGCTCGCCACGCCCATTCGCGGCGGATCGCGGACCCGAACCCGATCTCCAGCAGCAGGTCGAAGGTCTCGTCGGCGTACGTCAGGACCGCGCCGAGCAGGCGATCGATCTCGTCGGGCGTGATCGACCCGAGCGACACCCGCCCGACCAGGTAGACGTCGCCGACGGGATCGATCGCCCAGCTCACGCCGTACATCCGGGCGTTGCGCGACAGGAGCAGGTTGTACAGCTTCTCGTGGTTCTCGTCGGGCCTGCGCATGACGAACGCCTCCACGAGCAAGGCGTGCTCGCCCGCGACGAGCCAGCACATCGTCGCGAGTTTGTGGACCCCGGCGAGCTTCACGAAGAATTGGCCTGGGCGCACCGACTCGTACGCGAGTCCACCGGCCTCCAGCGCCGCCCGGACGGCCGCGTCGGCGTCGCTACGGCCGGGATCGGGTGTCGTCATCGTCCTACCGTAAGACCGCGTCCCCCCGCTCGCTCGTTCTCCCCGCCGGACGCGGCCACAGGGTCGCACGGCTTCAGCGCGCGATGCGCAACCGGCCGTCCACGCGGCCGGTGAGGACCGAGCCGCCGACCAATTCCCGGTCGTGGAGCGCGTCGTCGTAGACCGCGCCCGTCGCAGCGGCGGCGGCGGCCCAGCCGAACCCGGACGCGTGCGCAACTGCGCCGCGGGCGCCGCGAGCTGCATCCCCGTCGTGAGCAGTAGCTCGCCGCC
>CAXTUZ010000054.1:11331-11650 GCA_964247525.1 uncultured bacterium | reverse complement strand
GACGTTGCCTGGCGGCTGCCCAGACCCGGCGGAAACCCTCGGCGAGGTCGCCCTCCACGTCGAGATCCCCGGACACGTACGCCTGCGCCAGCCCCAGTTCGCCCGGCGCCCAGAGCAGGCGCCTCAGCGCGCGCCGCGAGCGCAGCACCACCGTCGGGCCACCGGCGGGTCCGTACTCGCTCCCGTCCCATCCGCGTACGCGCACCGGCGGCTCACCGCCGAACACGTGCAGCAGCATCGGCCGGAGGCGATCGGCGACCGTGGCGCGCGCCATCTCAGCGACCTTCCGGGCGGGTGAGCAGGAGATGATGGACATCGA
>CAXTUZ010000054.1:0-11321 GCA_964247525.1 uncultured bacterium | reverse complement strand
CGCGAGGTAGTAGCTCCACATCCGCCGGAACGTCTCGTCGAATCCGAGCTGGTCGATCCGCTGGTGATTGCGCTCGAACTCCAGCCGCCACCGCCGCAACGTCTCGGCGTAGTGCAGGGCGAAACTGCTCTGCAGCGCGATCGTCAGTCCGGTGTCGATGCGCACGCTTCGCTCGATCGCCGGGATCGAGAGGATCTGACCGCCGGGAAAGACGTACTTCCGGATCCAGGTGTACGTGTCCTGCGTCACCTGCATCCGGTCGTCGGGCATCGTGATGGCCTGGAGCGCGACTCGGCCGCCCGGAGCCAGGTGACGGTCGATCGCGCCGAAGTAGTCGTGGATGTGGTCGAGACCGACAGCTTCGATCATCTCGACGCTGATGATCGCGTCGTAAGTGCCGTCGATCTCGCGATAGTCGCGAAGGTCGACAGTGACGCTGTCGGCGTACCCGGCGTCCTGGATCCGCGCCCGTGCCAACGCGGCCTGTTCGGCGCTGATCGTGACCGAGTACACCCGGGCACCGCGCGCCGCCGCCCTTATCGCGAGGGCCCCCCACCCGGTGCCGACCTCCAGCACCCGCGTACCGGGGCCGACCTCGGCGAGGTCGAGCAGGCGGTCGATCTTGCGGTGTTGCGCGTCCACGAGACAGTCGACTTCGGGTTCGCCGGGCGAGCCTTCAAACAGTGCCGCCGAGTAGGTCATCGTGGCGTCGAGGAAGGTGGCGAACATCTCGTTGGACAGGTCGTAGTGGCGGCTGATATTGCTCGCCGCGCCCTCGACGGTGTTCCGCTCGGTCGCCGGCATCCGCGAGAGGATCCGGTGCCGTAGTCGTTGCAGCGGCATCGGGACGAGGGTGCCCACCGACGAGGCGAGCACGGTGAGGACGCCGACGAGGTCGTCGCTGTCCCAGTCTCCCGCCATGTACGACTCGCCGAACCCGATCGTCCCGGTCGCGCCGAGCCGGCGCGCGAACGTGTCCTTGTCCATGATCCGCATCCGCGGCGCGGAGGCATTGCCTCCGCCGAACTCGGTGCCGTCGGCAAGTTCCACCCGCAGCGGCAGACGTCGCGCCGCGCGGACGAACAGGCGCATGGCGACCGCCGACCGGATCCCGCGTGACGGGGCCGTGGCAACGTCCGGCCACCGCTGCGGGTCGACCGGAAGAGCGCCGAGCCCGGCGCGGGGAGCAGTGCCGACGGTGGAGGTCACGAGACACCTTCCTGGTGGTGAGGCGGACGGGCGATCGGACGAAGGCCCCGCCGCCACAGACCGAACCCCTGGCGGCGGATTCGGAGAGCGACGACGAGCGGTGCCATCGGGTGACGGATCGCGGCGGCGAGCAGCGCGCGTCGCGTTGCCGCGATACGCCGGCCGCGCACAGAGGCGACGAAGGGCTTTGCGGCATCGCGGTGCAACGCGATGGTGAGGGAGAGCTCTTCGGCCGGCTCGGGCAAGCTCATTCGGTACGTACCGTCGACCGCGTAGAACGGCGAGACGTAGAACGCCTTGACCGTGTCCGCGCGACCCCGGTCGTCCGTGTTGAGCAGGTAGGCGTGGCGCTCGCCGTAGGTGTTGTGGACCTCGGCGACGACGGAGGTGCACGCGCCGCTCGCGTCGTGGCACCAAAACACCGAAAGTGGATTGAAGACGGACGTGATCGATCCGCAGGTCGTAGAGCGCATTCACCAGGGCCCGCCGACGCTCTGCGCGGCGCGCAGTCCTGACGCGGCCCCGTCCTCGTGGAAGCCCCAGCCGTGATACGCGCCGGCAAAGGCGAGGACACCGTCGTTGAGATCGGGGAGGACCGCCTGTGCCGCAACGGATTCCGGTGTGTAGATCGGATGCTCGTAGTCCATCGAGGCGAGAACGGTGGCGGGATCGACGTGCTGCCGGGGATTGAGGGTCACCAGCAGGCGCCGGTCGGTGTCCAGGCGTTGCAGGCGATTCATGTCGTAGGACACCAGTACGGCGTCGGCCCGGGTGTGACACTCGGTCAGTCGGTAGTTCCACGATGCCGCGGCCCCCGAGCTGCGCGGCAACACGGAGGTGTCGGTATGCAGGACGGTCGGATTCGAGGAGTACCGAAATGGCCCGAGTGCCCTCGTCTGGGCGGACGTCGGGTCCGGCAGCAGGTTCAGCGCCTGATGCGGGTGGGTCGCGATGACGACCGCGTCGAAGGCTTCGGTGTGGTCCGCGTCGTCCCGGACCGCGACCCTGCCGCCCACCCGCTCGACGGCCCGTACGGGGGTGGCGGTACGGACGGCGTGCAGATTCTTCGCCGCCGCCTCTACGTAGGTGCGCGAACCGCCGACGACGGTCCGCCACGTCGGCGAGCCGGACACCGACAACATTCCGTGGTTGTCCAGGAAGCTGAAGAGATAACGCGCCGGGTACTTCAACGCGATCTGCGGTGCGCACGACCAGACGCACGCCACGACAGGGGTGAGGAAGTGCTGGACGAAGTAGGAGGAGTACCGACCACTGCGGACGAACTCCTCGAGGGTGACGGCCGTCGCGTCCTGGACGCGCAGGGTTGCGCGGGCCTGGCGCTGGAAGCGGAGGACTTCGCCGAGCATGCGCAGGTATCTGGGTCGAAGCGCCGATCGGGGGATGGCGAACAGGCCCCGCAGACCGCGAGCGCCCGCATACTCGAGGCCACACCCGTCACACCGCACCGACATGCTCATCTCGGAGTCCTGCGTCGCGATGTCCAGTTCGTGGAACAGTCGTAACAACGTCGGGTACGTCCGTTCGTTGTGCACGATGAAGCCGGTGTCGACGGATACCGCACGGCCGCGGGCGTCGAGGACGTCGTGGGTGTCCGCGTGGCCGCCGAGTCGGGATGCGGACTCGAACAGCGTCACCGCCGCCGAGCGCTGCAGCACGTACGCCGCCGTAAGACCGGAAACGCCGGCGCCCACAACGGCGACGCGCCGTTCGCGGCTCGCGGTCGCCCGTGCGCTCACGCGTTTCCTCTCCTCGGCAAACGCCTCGCCATGTCGGCTAGGTCTGCCACTTCATTCGGTGCTGGCCGGTCTGCGGATTGCGCCGGGTCGGTGACGGTGGTGCGACCGGGTGGACTCGCGGTCGATCGTTTTCGAACGAACTGCCTCCATGCCGACGATGAACCGGCGAGCTCCGCAAAACGTAGGATCTGCGAACGCGTAACGAACGGCAACGGAAAGGGCTGAAGAAATAACGATGAAAGCCGGCGACAGAGCACCGATGTTCGAGCTGCCCGATGAGAACGGAGTGCTCAGGAAGCTGTCGGACTTCCTCGCGGCCGGGCCCGTCGTCCTTTTCTTCTACCCCGCGGCGATGACGTCGGGATGCACGGCGGAGGCCTGCCACTTTCGCGATCTGGCGTCCGAATTTGCCGGGCTCCACGCGCAACGGCTCGGCATCAGCGTCGATTCGGTCGCCAAGCAGAAGAAATTCGCCACCGAACATGCCTTCGACTACCCGTTGCTGTCCGACCAGCAGGGCGACGTCGCACGACTCTACGGCGTCAAGCGCGGACTGCTCGGCAGGCTCGCGCCGGTCCAGCGCAAGACGTTCGTGATCGGAACGGACGGCGTCGTCCTGGCGGACATCAAGAGCGAACTGAAGTTCAAGGACCACGCCGACCGCGCCCTCGCGGTGCTCGCCGGAGCCGCGTCGTAGCGGGTCGGCGCGGCGGTGCGTTTGCCCGCTGACGCATCGGAGATGATCACCGCATGACGGCCCTGACCATCGCGATCATCGTTGTGGTGGTACTCGTCCTCCTCGTGGTGGTTGCTGCCCTTACCCAGCGTCGGCGTCGCGCCGGCGGGATCGTCGCAAGCCCGATGGGCGGACGTGGACACCCGCGCCGGAGGCGGCGATGAGGCCCGGCCGCCGGAGGCGGCGATGAGTACAGCTTCGCAACCCCGGACTCTCGCTCGCGGCACCGAGATCATCGGGCTCCCCGTGGTGGCCGTCGACTCCGGCGATGCGCTCGCTCTGGTGAAGGACGTCCTCTACGATCCCGAGCAGGGGATGCTTGTCGGCTTCACGCTCAACAAGAAGGGCGGAGTGTTCGCCGGACCTCTCAAACGACCCTTGGCCATCGACGCCGTGCTTGCCGTCGGGCGGGACGCGGTCATGGTCGGCAGCGCCGACGCGCTGAGCACCGCCGCATCCGAGACGGCCGAACGCGCCATTCGCGGGTCTCGCAACGTGCTCGGCAACGACGTTCTCACCGACGGAGGCGAACGCCTCGGGCGGGTCATCGATCTGGTCGTGGTGACCGGGCGTGCCCACGCCGCAGGCAGCGCCGCGGGCCCAATCATGCGGCTCGGGTCGGTGGTGGGATACGAGTTCACCGCGGACGCGACGTTGGCGGGACGCGAAGGAGCCGATCTACTCGTTCCCCTGCCGCACACGCTCGCCGTCAGCGGGAATCATCTCGTGGTTCCCGAGAGCGTGGGTCCCTACATCCGGGACGACCTCACCGGATTCAGTTCCGCGGTGACGCAGTTCCGCGCTCAGCAGGGGACGGGGTCCTCCTCATGACCGCCCTGAGCAGCATCCTCGGTAGCGCGGTGGTGTCCCGGGCGACCGCAGAGGACCTGGGCTCCGTCCAGGGTGTGGTCGTCGACAGCACGGTGAGTGCGGTGGTGGCGTGGCAGGTCGGGAAGGGCAGGCGTGCCACGGTCGTCGAGCATTCCCACCTCACCGGCATCGGGGCCGCGGCGGTCGTCGTCGACGACGAGGCCAATGCCCGGCCGGCGGAGACCACCCTCGAACAGGCGACGGTCAAGGGTCGGCGGCCGCTGCTCGGCCACCGGACCCTGAGCGACGCGGGAGACTCCCTCGGGGAGGTGCTGGATGCCGAGATCGACATCCAAAGCGGGAAGATCCTGTCCGTCCGCACACCTGCCGGCGAATTCCGGGCTGCGACGCTGCGAGGTCTCGGCGAATTCGCGCTCGTGATCGAGACCGCCGCTGACCAGGAAGGATCCGCATGACTACGGCTGCAGGAGCCAAAATCGGCCCGCTGACCGCCCAGCTCTCCGAGCAGGTCAGCCGTCTCGTCCGGGACGAAGTCGCACTGGCCAAGCTGGAGATCAGCGAGAAGGGCAAACGTCTCGGGGTCGGAGCCGGCATCCTCGGCGCCGCCGGCGTGCTGGCGGTGTACGGACTCGCGGCGGCGCTCGTCACCGCGGGACTCGCACTCGCACTGGTGGTCTCGGGGTGGCTCGCGGCGCTGATCGTCACGGGAGGGGTCTTCCTGCTCGTCGCTCTTCTCGCGTTGGTCGGTCTTCGCAGCGTCAAGCGCGGGGCTCCTCCCGTGCCCGCGGCGGCCATCGCGGGCGTGAAACGCGATGTCGCCGCGGTGAGGGAGGGCCGGCGCCGTGGCTGACAAGAATCCGCCCCGGACGAAGGCGGAGCTCGAGCAGGAGATCGCGGCCACGAGATCCGATCTCGCCGACACCGTCGCGGCGTTGACCGACCGGCTCGACGTGAAGACGCATGTGCGGGAGCGAGTGACCGCAGCCATCGCCGCGGCGAAGGCGACCCTCGTGCAGCGCCCGGTTGCGGTGGGCGCCGTAGGGCTCGGTGTCACCGTCTCGGCCATCCTGCTGATCCGGAGGTCACGGTCATGAGCGCCAAGGCAGCAAATCTCGCGTACAAGCCGATGGGGATCGTGGGGAAGGTCGTGGCCGGGAAGATCGCGGCAACGGTTATCACGAAGGTGTGGAACGTGGCCGGCACGGCCGAGGATCACCCGCCACGGCCGCGTACCCGGACATCGACGTGGGGTCCTGTCCTGCTCGCCGCGGCGCTGCAGGGGTTGATCGGTTCGGTGGCGAAGGCTGGGGTGGACAGGGCCGGGGCGCGCCAGTTCGAGAAGTGGACCGGGTCCTACCCCGAGGCCTAGCTGGAGGGCGGCCCCGTGGTCAGACCCACGGACTCGACAGCGCGTGGATCGCGACTCCCGCCAGGGCCCCGACGACTGCGCCGTTGATGCGGATGTATTGCAGGTCGCGACCCGCGAGAAGCTCGATCCGGCGCGCTGTGTCCCGTCCGTCCCACCGGTCCACGGTGTCCGAGATGATCCGAGTGAGTTCCGCCCGGTAATTGTCCGCGACATACTGCGCCGCACGGGCCGCGCCGCCGTTGACGATCTCGATCCACCCCTCGTCGGTACGCAGCCGGGTTCCGGCGGCGCGCACGGCTGTGGACAGGCGGTTCACAAGTTCGCCGTCGCGATCGAGGTGATCGGCGAGCGCTTCGCGGCCCGCGTCGAGGATCGCACCGAGCGACCGGGCGGTATCCGGGTGTTCCACGGCGCGTCGCACTCTGCGGTCGAAGCGTGCCTGAACCGCCGGGTCATCGCGTAGCCGTCGCGCCGCACGGAGGGCGAGACTGTCGATGCGCCTTCGAAGCGGGTGCGCCCGATCCGCTTCGATCTCCGCGACGATCCGCAACGCGGCGGCATGGATCCGCCGAGCGATCAACCGGTCGACGAACTGCGGCGACCAGCCCGGCGCGCACTGCTCGATAACCTCCAGCAGCGCGTCGGGTGATTCCATCAGCCATCGACGGATCCGCCCTGCGACGAGATCGACCGCCGGCTCGTGTCCGCCCGCTTCGACCAGGGGAACGAGCACGGCACCGACCCTGGCAGCCACCGACTCACGTCCCAGTCGCTCCCGCAGCCCCAGCGCAAGGACGTCATGTAGCGACGCATCCTGCAGGGCGCGCATGGCAGCCGCGCCTACATGCCCGGCCTCGGCGGCGATCCGGTCCGCATGCTCGGGCGTCTCCAGCCACGTCCCCGCCCGCCTCGCCACACCGGCAGCGGCGATCCTTTCCCGCAGCGCGTCCGCGGTAAGAAAGTTGTCGCCGACGAAGCTCTCCAGAGCCCGGCCGAGCGCGTCCTTGCGGGCCGGGATCAGGGCGGTGTGCGGGATCGGCAGGCCGAGTGGATGCCGGAAGAGTGCGGTGACGGCGAACCAGTCGGCGAGACCGCCGATCATTGCCGCCTCGGCGGCGGCGCGGACGTAGCCGCTGACACCGTGGGCGCCGCCGTCCGGGATGAACGTCAGCGCATAGACCGCCGCGGCGACTGCGAGTATTGCCGTCGCGATCACCTTCATCCGGCGAAGGCGCCGGCGTCGCCCCACCTCCGGTGACGGGTCCGGGGCGGTGGGCACGTGATCATCCTGCTCCGGATCGGAATCCGGAGTCCGTATCAGCGCGGCGGAGGAACCGGTGGAACGCTTCGAGCGCCAAGGCCTGGTCTTCCCGGTGCGGGACGCGGGTACCGACGACGGCCCGGTCGCAATCCTGCTGCACGGATTTCCCCAGTCGGGCCGGGCCTGGGATCCGGTCGTCCCGCACCTCGTCCGCGGCGGCGTGCGATGCCTCGTTCCCGACCAGCGGGGCTACACCGCAGGCGCGCGTCCGCCCCGGATCCGGTCGTACCGGCTCGCCGAGCTCGTCGAGGACGTACGGGCGCTGATCTCGGCGAGCGACAGAAGCGCCGTCCACGTCGTCGGTCACGACTGGGGCGCGGTCGTCGGCTGGGCGCTGGCTGCGGCCGCCCCCGAGCGGGTGGCAAGCCTCACCGCGCTGTCGGTGCCGCATCCGTCGGCGTACGTGCGCGCCCTGGTCTCGAGCCGGCAGGCGTTCGCGGCGTGGTACATCGCCGCGTTCGCGTTACCCCGGCTGCCCGAGCGTTATCTGGCCGCCGACAACGGCACCCGTCTCGCGGCCGCTCTCGTCCGGTCCGGCCAGCGCCGCGATCGCGCCGCGTCGGACGCGGCAGCGATGGCCGAACCGGGGGCGCTCCGGGCCGCGTTGAACTGGTACCGAGCGCTGGCTCTCGGCACCGGGGCGAAGCGTGCCGCCGCACCGGTCGGAGTGCCGACGCTGTACGCGTGGAGCGATGGCGACCCCGCGATTCGGCGCTCCGCCGCACGACGCTGCGGTGCGTACGTCCGCGCGCCGTACCGGTACATCGAGCTGCGCGGGCTGTCGCACTGGCTCCCGCAGGAGGCACCCGACCTGATCAGTGCGCTCGTCCTCGAGCAGATCGCCTCCGTGCCGAGCGCCGGCGGCGCCTAGTCGCCTGTGTCGTTGAAGGTGTCCGGATCGGGTCCTTGGCGCTGCCCGGTACCCAGCGCCGACAGGCTGGCCATGTCCGCGTCGGCGAGGTCGAAGTCGAACACCTCGATGTTCGCGCGGATGCGTGCAGGCGTTGCCGACTTCGGGATCGCGATCGTGCCGAGCTGAAGATGCCAGCGGATCACCACCTGCGCGGGCGACCTGCCCACGCGGTCGGCGATCTCCACCACCGTGGGGTCGTCGAGCAGATCGCCGCCTTGTCCGATCGGACCCCAGGCCTCGGTTCTGATCTGGTGCTCGGCATGGAACGCCCGCAACGGAGCCTGATCGAACCGCGGATGCAATTCGACCTGATTCACCGCCGGAACGATGGATGTCTCCTCGTGCAACCGACGGAGGTGATGCGGCTGGAAGTTCGACACGCCGATGCTGCGCACCCGCCCGTCCCGGTAGAGGCGCTCGAACGCGCGCCACGTGTCGACGTAGCGATCGAGCGCAGGTACCGGCCAGTGCACCAGGTAGAGGTCCAGGACGTCGATGCCCAGCCTGGCCATGCTCTCGTCGAAGGCCCGCAGCGTCCGGTCGTACCCCTGATCGCTGTTCCAGAGCTTGGTGGTCACGAACAGCTCGTCCCGCGGTATCCCGCTGTCGGCCAGTGCTTTTCCGACGCCCTCCTCGTTGCCGTAGCCGGCCGCGGTGTCGATGAGTCGATAGCCCGCCTCCAGAGCGATTCGGACGGGCTCAACCACCTCGTCGGCCGGGACCTGGAAGACACCGAAGCCGAGCTGCGGCATCTCGACGCCGTTGTTCAGCATCACGTTCGGTACGGACGGGGCCATCGGTCTCCTCGCAGTGGGCGGGTGTGGTGTCCTGTGCGGTGTGTCCAGTCTCCGGCGCGACCAACCTTGCACGTCGAAGTTCTCTCCGGTCCGCGTGGCGCTACCGGTCGCCGTACTCGCCGCTCTCGCGTGCGCGGCGTGCGGCGGCTCCACCCGATCGGGGGGCGGCCCGAGTTCGCACACTCACGCCTCGTCCTCACCTTCTGAAACCCCGGAGCTCATCCCGACCGCCGTAGCGGTTCCGGCCGGGACGGAGGCCGCGCCGTTCGATCGAGCGCGCACCGTACAAGCGCCTCCGGGTACCTCGGTCACGGTATGGGCGCGGGTTCAGGGCGCGCGTCTGTTCGCATGGACTCCGGAACGCGCGTTGCTGGTGAGCCAGCCCGGCGCCGGCACCGTGAGTGTGCTCCGGCCCACCACCGGTACGTCCGCGCGACCGGAGGTCCTGCTCCGGGGGCTGAGCTCGCCGCAGGGGATGGCGTTTGACCGTCTGGACGGGCGCGATGTCCTGTACGTCATCGAATCCGACCAGCTCGACCGGTACGTCTGGCAGGACGGCCGACCCGGCGCCCGCACCGTGCTGATCCGCGATCTCCCGGACGGGAGCAACCGCGGGGCGGGCTACCGGCACGCGCTGAAGAACGTCGCGATCGGACCGGATCACACGATTTACCTCGACGTCGGGAGCGCGAGCAACGCCGATCCTGCCGATCGCGCGAACGGTGAGGCCCTCATCGCCTCGTATCGCAGCGACGGCAGCGGGCGACGCGTGCTGATGACCGGTGTACGCAACGGCGACGGCCTCGCCTTCGACCCGGGCGGCCAGTTGTGGACGGCGGTCAACAACCGCGATCAGATCGCGTTCCCCCGCCACGCTCCGTTCGCCGGCAAGTCGGATGCCTACGGCCAGGTGCTTCAGGAGTACGTGAACGACCACCCGGTCGACGAGATCGCGAAGGTCGTCGCCGGGCGGGACCTCGGGTGGCCCTACTGCAACCCCGATCAGGACCTCGCAGCTGCCGGGACGAGCGATCCGTTCGGCGCGATGCGGTTCGCTCCGGACGCCGCCGCCGACGCCGGCCAGGCGGGTCTCGACTGCCGCTCGTTGCCGCCGCTCGACCGCGGCATTGCCGCGCACAGCGCGCCCCTCGGACTGCACTTCCTCGGCCGATCGGCGCTACCAGCCCGCTGGCGGGGAGGAGCCGTGGTCGGTACGCACGGGTCCAACGGCCACGAGCCGCCGCTGCCCGGCTCCGTGCTGTGGATGCCGTGGAGCGCGGCCGGCGGCGGGACGGTCGGTGCCGCCCGAACCCTGCTGGGGGGTTTCCTGCAGGAGGGCGACCGCTGGGGCCGACCGGTGGACGCGATCGCAGGCCCCGACGGCGCGCTGTACGTGAGCGACGACACCGCGAACGCGGTCTATCGCGTCACACTGCCGTCCTGACGTCCTTCCGCACCGATCTCGGAGGCGTGCCGTAGTGCTGCCGTTCCTCATCGCCGGGTTGACGACCGGGTCGGTGTACGGACTTGCCGGGGTCGGCCTCGTCCTGACGTATCGGACGTCGGGCGTCCTCAACCTCGCGCACGGCGCGATCGGATCCGTGGCCGCCTACACGTTCTACACGTTGCACGTCCAACACCGGCTGAGCTGGGAACTCGCGGCTGCGATCAGCGTCCTGGGGATCGGGCCGGTGCTGGGAGTGGCGTTCGGTCAACTCGCCCGCGTCCTCGTCGCCGCGTCGCTTCCGGTACGGATAGCGGGCACGGTCGGGGCGCTGCTCGTCGTACAGGCCGCGACCGTCCTGATCTACGGCGTCACCGACACCCGGATCGTGCCCACCTTCTTGCCTGTGCACGATCTCACGCTCGGCGGCACGGTCGTGTCGCTCCCGCAACTCGCGATCGCGGCCGCCGGGTTCGGCGCAACGGGGATCCTTTACGCCTTCTTCCGGACTGCGCGCCTGGGACTGGCGATGCGGGCGCTCGTCGATGACGGCGACCTGCTCGAGCTCACCGGGACCGGCGCGTCCGCTGTTCGCCGACTGTCGTGGCTGATCGGAGTGAGTTTCGCCTGCCTGTCCGGGGTCCTGCTCGTGTCCGTGCCGCCGCCGCAGGCGCTCACCCCCGCCGCGCTGAGTTTCCTGGTCGTCTCGGCGTTGGGTGCGGCGGCCCTCGGCTCGTTCGACTCGCTCCCGCTGACGTACGGCGGCGGTCTGCTGATCGGGGTGGCGAGTGCGTACGCGACCCGCTACGTGCATTCCGGACCCTGGAGCGGCTTGGCGGTGGCGATGCCGTTCTTGGTGCTCTTCGTGGTTCTCCTCGCAGGGCCGTCCCGGCGGCTGGTCGACCGCGCACCCGTCGTCGCGCCCCCGGTCCCCGGACCACGGG
>CAXTUZ010000053.1:10353-11783 GCA_964247525.1 uncultured bacterium | reverse complement strand
CCCGGGCCGACGAGTTCCTCGGGATCATCCGGGCGCTGTGGCGGGGCGAGACGGTCAACCACACCGGCGAGCACCTGCGCGTCGAAGGGGCCACGCTGAGCCGGCTGCCCGACCCCGTGCCGTCTACCCGACCGGCCGATGATCGCATCGGGGCCGATGCCTGGACCTACCGAGACAACGCGAGCCGTATCGATGCCGAGTTGTCGGCCGTGGGGATCGGCCCCGACCACCCGAGCCTGCGCCCGACCCGGCAGGCACCGTGATCACCGTGCTCGTGTTCGGCGCCGTGTTGGCCGTCGCCGCGGGCCTCCGCTCCGTCTGGTCGCCTTGAGGTGAGTCGATGCTGACCAGCATCACTCCGCTAGGTGAGCGGGGACGCGCCAACCGTTACGGCCTCACCGCCGGTGCGTACATCGCCGGTTCGGTGGTCGGCGGAGCACTCGCCGGTCTCGCACTCGGGTCACTCGGGTCGCTCGCGCTCGGCGACGTTCCCGCCCGGGCTCTGCTGGTGGCATTGGTGGGCGGGGCGAGCCTCGCCGCGGCGCTGGACCTCGCCGCACAGCGTCCTCCTTCGTGGCACCGACAGGTCGACGAGAACTGGATGCACGCGTACCGGGGCACGGTGTACGGCGCGGGCTACGGCGTTCAGCTCGGCGCCGGAGTCGCGACCATCGTCACGTCCGCGACGGTGTACGCCGCCGGGCTGTCGTGGTTGCTGAGCGCAAGTCCGCTCGCCGGCACGGCGCTCGGTGCGCTCTTCGGTCTTACTCGCGGAGTGCCGCTGCTGGCGGCCCGCCGGGCCACTACGGCGGTCGCGCTCGGCGACGTTCACCGCCGGCTCGTCCGTGCCGAGCGCCCCGCACGTCTGCTCGGCGCGGGCGCGGCCGCACTCGTCGCCGTGCTCGCGCTACTGAGCGCCGTAGGGGGAACGGGGTGAGGGACCCGCGCCGCCTGCGAGCGCACGGCTTGACGGTGGTCCCGCCGCCGGGATGGTCCGCTCAGCTCGGGCTTCGAGCCGCCGATCCGGGTGAGACCTCGCAGCCGATCCTGCACGCGGCGACCTTTCCGCTGCCGGCACGCCGGGGCGACTTCGGATCCGGCGTGACGCCCCGGATGGGGCGCGACGACGTGTTCGTCGCAATGCTGGAGTTCTCCGCAGCGGCGCGTGGAACCGCGCTGTTCGCGTCGCAGGGCCTGCCCCGACCCGGCCCGGACGACTTCTCGCCCAACCAGCTCCAGCGAACCCTGTCCGGGCAGGCCGGATTCCAGCGGTTCTTCACCTGGAACGCGCGCCCGTTCTGCCTGTACGTCGTTCTCGGTCACTACGGGCGCAGGGCCGTCCTGTCCGCGCGGGTCCACGAGCTGCTCGACGCGATTGCCGCGGATCGGGCGCTCCTCGAGACCTCGGCCCCGCCGTGAGCGCCCCGCTG
>CAXTUZ010000053.1:1057-10343 GCA_964247525.1 uncultured bacterium | reverse complement strand
CCCGCTGTCACAGCGGATCGTGACGGGCGCGGGCGAGGTGCTGGCGCGTCGTTTCAGCCGTCGTGGGGTTCTCGGACGGGCTGCTGTCGTCGGCGCCGCCCTGACGGTGGCTCCCGTCGACTTCGTGCTCCGCCCGGGGACCGCGTACGCGTCCGTCTGCGGGCCGGGGGCGGACTGCTCGACGGGCTGGACCGCGATGTGCTGCACGATCAACAACGGGCTGAACCAGTGCCCGCCCGGCAGCTTCGCGGGCGGTTGGTGGAAGGCCGACTCGGCCGGCCTGTGCGGCGGTCAGGCGCGGTACTACATCGACTGCCAGGGCGAGTGCACCCGCTGCGGATGCGGGGGCGGTAACTATTGCGGTGAGGGTTGCTGGAACTGCACGAAGCACTGCGCGAGCGGTACCTGCGACGAGCGGCGGGTCTGCTGGAACCTGTTCCGGTACGGCCAGTGCAACCAGCAGATCGGCTGCTCGGGGCCGGTTCTCTGCCGGGTGATCAGCTGCAACCCGCCCTGGCAGTTCGAGAACTGCACGACGGACGTCGCCACGGACAACAACACCACCGATCACAACGCCCCGTGCCTGCCCCAGCGCTGGTCGGCGATACAGGCGCGCTACGCGGCGCTCGGTGGTCCGCGGTCGCCGCTCGGTGTCTCCGCCGGTGCGGAGTACGCCATCGGGAACGCCTTGGCGCAAAACTTCGTGAACGGCCGCATGTACCAGACGGGGAGCGCGGTGCACTACGTGGTCGGGCCAGTACTCGGCACCTACCTCGCGCTTGGTGGACCCCCATCGCTCGGGTTCCCGACGAGTGACGACATCGCCGACCCGGGCGGACACCACTCCACGTTCACCCGCGGCTACATCCAGTCCTCCGCGGCGGGCACGTTTCTCATCTTGAGTGCCGTCCTGCCGCGGTGGCTCGCGTTGGGTGGTCCGCGCTCGCCACTGGGCTTCCCGGTCCGCCCGGCGGGCGCGGCGGGCGTCGGCGAGCCGCTCCAGCATTTCCAGCACGGCTATCTCGTGGCGACAGCGGGACGTGTCTTCGCTGTTCTGGCGCCCTTCGTCGCTCCGTTCGAACGGCTTACCGCGGCCGTGCTCGGCGCGCCGACCTCGGATGCCGTTGCCGAGCCCGGTGCCGGCTTTCGGCAGGGGTTCGGGCGGGGATACGTGCTCTATGCCAGTGCCACGACGCCCGCGCTCGCGCTGAGCGGTGCTGCGCTCACCCGGTACCAGCAACTCGGCGGCGGGGGCTCGGTGCTGGGATACCCCACCACTGAAGCGACCGCGTTCGGTGCCGGGGCCTCGGTCGTCCGGTTCCAGAACGGCGCGCTCTACACCGGCGCAGCAGGAACGTTCGAACTTCACGGCGCAATCGCCCGGGCGTACAACTCGCTGGGTGCCCGGGCACGCCCGACGCTGGGGCTACCCACCGCCGACCAGCGCATCGTGGGATCGGGCCGCGGCACCCGCGGAAGCTTCGAGGACGGCGCCATCTCGAGCAGCCGCAGAACCGGGACCCACGTCCTGCCCGACCCGATCGGCGCGGCCTGGATCGATCGGGGCGCCGAGGACGGGGCGCTCGGCTTCCCGCTCACCGACGTCACCGGTGCCGCCGGTGGCACCCAGGAGTGCCGATTCGAGGGCGGCGTCCTTCGCTACGACCCGGCGACGGGCGACGTGAGCTGAGCCACGTGGCTACGCCGGAAGGTTTCCGAAGTCAGGAAACGCTGGCGAGCGCGGCGATGATCGCCGGATCGTCCGGCGACGTGGTGGGCCGGAATCTCCCCACGACCTCACCGTCGGGCGAGACCACGAACTTCTCGAAGTTCCATTCGACGTCACCGGCCTCACCGGCGGAGTCCGCGGTCGAGGTGAGTTCCTGGTAGATCGGATGGCGGTGCGCGCCGTTCACGTCGACCTTCTCCGTCAGCGGGAAGGAGACGCCGTACGTCGCGGAGCAGAACTCGGCGATCTCGTCGGCCGTCCCTGGCTCCTGGCCGCCGAACTGGTTGCACGGGAAGCCGACGATCGAGACGCCCTCGCCCGCCATCTTCTCGAGAACCGAGTACTGCGGGGTCAGGCCGCACTTGGAGGCCACATTGACGACGAGCGTCGGCTTGCCGCCGGTGAGGGCGCCGAGCGTCGAAGGCTCGCCGCTGAGAGTTGCGATGGGAGTGTCCAGAAGGCTCATACGCCCATCCTCGCACCGGCCGTCGTGCTCGCGTGCCCCGGATGGGGCAAGCTGGACGAGCGAGCCCCCCGCGCTCGCGAGGAGGGAATTCATGACGAGCGCACGTTGGCACGACGAGGTCATCGCCCAGAGCGACGACACCGTCGTCGTCGAAGGCAATCACTACTTTCCCATCGACGCGGTACGGCCCGGCGTGCTCACCGAGAGCGCGACGACCAGCGTCTGTCCATGGAAGGGCACCGCGAGTTACTACGACGTCCACGTCGGCGACGCGACGAACGCCGACGCCGGTTGGTACTACCCGGCCCCGAAGGAGGCGGCCGCGAACATCGCCGGACGCGTCGCGTTCTGGAAGGGTGTCGAGATAACGCCGTAGATGTGACCGTAGCTGAGGCTCAGTGCGCTCCGTACACTCCGGCCGGTGAGCAGTTCCGGCCCGCGGCCCGTTCTCGTCGTCGACTTCGGCGCTCAATACGCCCAGCTCATCGCCCGCCGCATTCGGGAAGCTCGGGTGTTCTCGACGATCGTGCCGTCGACGATGCCTGTTGCGGAGATGATTGCGGCGGACCCCGCGGCGATAGTCCTGTCCGGTGGTCCGGCAAGCGTCTACACCGACGGCGCTCCCTCCCTCGACGCGGGGCTGTTCGAGGCCGGCATCCCCGTCCTCGGGATCTGCTACGGATTCCAGGTGATGGCCCAGGCACTGGGCGGCGCGGTCGCGCACACCGGCGGATCGGAATTCGGAGCCACGGACCTGACGGTCACGTCCGACCCCGGCTCGTTGTTCGCGGGGCTACCGGGCGCCCAGTCGGTCTGGATGTCCCACGGGGACGGATGCACCGTGCCGCCCCCTGGGTTCACCGTCCTCGCCTCCTCACCCGGTGCGCCGGTCGCCGCATTCGAGGACCGTGCCCGCAAGATGGCCGGAGTCCAGTTCCATCCGGAGGTCGTTCACACCCCGTACGGGCAGCGGATCCTCGAGCGGTTCCTGCACGAGGTCGCGGGGATCACGCCGACGTGGACCACCGGCAACGTGCTGCAGGACGCGATCGACGCCGTTCGTGCCCAGGTGGGCGGCAAGCAGGTCATCTGCGGGCTGTCGGGCGGGGTGGACTCCGCGGTCGCCGCGGCGATCGTGCAGCGCGCCGTGGGGGACCAGTTGACCTGCGTCTTCGTCGACCACGGGCTGCTACGGGCCGGCGAGGCCGAGCAGGTCGAGCGCGATTTCGTCGCCGCTACCGGCGTCCGGCTGGAGGTCGTCGAAGCCGCCGGCACCTTCCTCGACGCGCTCGCCGGCGTCACCGACCCGGAATCCAAGCGGCGCGTCATCGGGCGAGAGTTCATCCGCGCCTTCGAGGGTGTCGCGCGGAGGCTCGCTGCAACCGGCGACGTCGACTTCCTTGTGCAGGGGACGCTCTATCCCGACGTCGTCGAGTCCGGCGGCGGGACCGGCGCGGCAGTCATCAAGAGCCACCACAACGTCGGCGGCCTCCCCGACGACCTCCAGTTCACGCTCGTCGAGCCGTTACGGGACCTGTTCAAGGACGAGGTCCGGCGTATCGGCGCCGAACTCGGCCTACCGGCGGACATCGTGAGCCGGCAGCCGTTTCCCGGGCCGGGACTGGGCATCCGGATCATCGGGGAGGTCACCCGAGAACGCCTCGAGGTACTTCGTGCGGCCGATCTGATCGCTCGTACGGAACTCACTGCCGCTGGGCTGGACGCCGAGATCTGGCAGTGCCCGGTGGTGCTGCTCGCCGACGTCCGGTCCGTAGGCGTGCAGGGCGACGGGCGCACGTATGGTCATCCGATCGTGCTTCGGCCGGTCTCGAGCGAGGACGCCATGACCGCCGACTGGGCCAGGGTGCCCTACGACGTTCTCAGCCGGATCTCCACCCGGATCACCAACGAGGTACGCGAGGTGAACCGGGTCGTCCTCGACGTGACGAGCAAGCCGCCCGGCACGATCGAATGGGAGTGAGCGCTATCGGCTGAGCGCCAACTCGTCGGCCGTACGCAACTCGTTCTTGTAGATCGTTCCCGCCTTCATCACCAGTGGGATGTTCGCCAGCGGGTCGGTGAGCAGGCTGATGTTCTCGGCCGGATTCCCGTTGACGACGACGAGGTCGGCGGGAGCGCCGGCGGCAAGACCGCCGGCACCACCGGGCAGACCCAGCACCGATGCGCCGTTGGCGCCCGCCCACCGCAGCACCGTGGCCGGCGAGAAGCCGAGCGCGACGTACGACTCGAGCTCGTGGGCGTACTCGCCGAGCCCGTGCGGCATGATGCGCAAGCCGAAGTCGTCCCCGAGCAGGATGCGTACGCCCAGATCGTCGGCGCGTTGCACGAGCTCCGCGAGGGAGTCGAGGTGGTGCTTCGCCGTCTCGATCTCGTAGTCGGGCACGAGGTCGGTGGTCGAGTTCGCGACCACGCTCAGGTAATGGGCGCTGGGCACCCAGTACGTGCCGCGCTCGGCCATCATCTCCAGACCGCGGTCGTCGAGTTCCTCGCCGTGGTCGATCACGTCCACGCCGGCCTCGATGGCGTCGAGGATGTTGTCGTGGTCGACGGTGTGGGCACGCACGCGTACCCCGCGGGCGTGAGCCGCGGCGACAACGGCTTCGAGCTCCGCGCGTCCGATCAGTGGCTTGTGCCCGCGCGGAGCACCGTGACCGTTCGTGGCGAAGAGCTTGATGATCTGGGCGCCGCGGGTGATGAGCCCGTCGACGACGGGCGCCGCTTGCTCAGGGCCTGCTCCGAAGCTGCCGTGGACGCTACCGACGACCACGCGCGGGCCCTCGATCTCGCCGGCCTCGATGGCCGCGTTCAGCCAGGCGTCGTTGTCGTTCGAGGTCCCTGCTCCGACGTATCCGGTGAACCCGGAGTGCAGCAGATCGCGCATGCTGTCGACTCCGATTGATCTGAGCGCGTCCTTGTCGGTCTCGCGGCGGCCGAGTTGAACGAGATCGACACCGCGGTAGTCGGCGTGCCCGTGCGCGCAGGTGAACCCCTGCGCCACCCAGCGCCCGTCGAGATCGTGCACGACGTCCTCCGGGCCCACGTCCGCCGCCCCCACGGCTACGGACTCGATGAGGTCGCCGTCCACGACGACGGACCGCTGGCCGTCACCGGACTCGTCGACCCCAGCAAGCCGGCAGTTGGTCAGCACAGTTCTCATACCGCCGAGTATCGAGGGGGTTACAAAGGGGGTCAAGCAAGCCCTGCAGCGGCGTCCGCCGGCTCGGTTCGGGCGCATTGCATAACCCACGTCACATTCGTCGGTGGTAACCTCGGTCACACCGCCATGGTCGCCAGCCCGGCGCACGACCTCGCTCCCAAGACCTCACAGCCGCGCACGCTAGGAGAAGGACATGGGCTACATCGATACCGACACGCACGTGCTGGAGACCGATGAGACGTGGGACTACCTGGATCCCTCGGAGCGTCATTTTCGTCCGACGACGGCCCAATTCGTCGATACGTCCGAGCACGACAAGTGGAGGGACCGCGGCCTCGGCCGCTCCGACGAGCTGTGGGTGATCGGCGGGGCGGTGTGCCGTCGGCACGCCGCCGACGGGCGGAGCATCGGCTTCGGTAAGCAGTACGAGCCCGGCGTCACCGGTGTGACGGACACGGCCGCTCGGCTCAAGGAGATGGACCTTCTCGGGATCGACGTCCAGCTCCTGATCTCGAGCATCTTCTTGGGCATCACCGTCGACAACCCGCTGCGTGAGGCCGCGCTCTGTCGCAGCTACAACCGTTGGCTGGCGGAGCGAACCGCCGACTCCGGCGGTCGGCTTCCGTGGCTCATCGTTCCCCCCACGGGCGGCGACATCGGACGCGCGATCGAGGAGTTGGAGTTCGGGCGCGAGCACGGTGCGACGGGGGTCATGCTCAAAGGCATCGAGCACGGCATGTACCTCGACGATCCCTATTTCTACCCCATGTACGAGAAGGCCCAGGACCTCGGTCTCGCCATGAGCATCCACATGGGTGCTGATACGCAGATGCTGCGCGGCCGCCAGGTGGACCGTCTGATCCCCACGCCGGCGGCGATCATCGAGCACCTCGGCTGGACGATGAAGGGTTTCCACGCCGTGCTCTCGTCCGATTTCGACACCCGGTTCCCGAACCTGCGGTGGGCGTTCCTCGAATCCGGGTGCACCTGGGTGCCGGCGGTCTTCCAGCAGCACCAGCGGCTCATCTCCACCGGCAGCGCAACCGGCTTCATCTTCTCCGACGACGGCAAGGTCGATGTGCAGATCAATCGGATCGACGTGGCCGAGGTGATGGCAAGGAAGAAGATGTACGTCGCCTGCGAGAACGACGAGGACCTCCCCTACCTCACCAAGGTCATCGGTGAGAACCAGATCGTGTTCGGATCGGACTATTGCCACAATGACATCGGGAGCGACCCGATGGGGCACTCGACGTTGCTGGCCCGGAGCGACCTCGCCGAAGGCGTCGCCCGCAAGATCGTCGACGCGAACGGTCGGGCGCTGTTCGGAATCCTCGCGGACTTCACGCCCTCGGATCAGGCCAAGCACGCGGCACTGGTCGACAAGGTCGAGGCCAGCACATCCGCGTGACCCGTGCGCCGGGCGCGTCGCGATGAACCCGTCGCCGATGTCGCACGTGGGAATCCTGGTTCTGGACCTCGAGCGTGCGATGGAACGGCTGACCGACGTCATCGGGGTGAGCTTCATCGCGCCTAGGGTGGCAACGCTGGACGTGGTCGAATCAGACGAGCAGACCATCGACCTTCGCTTCACCTTCTGCCGGGAGGGGCCTCCCTACCTCGAGCTGATCGAAGCGCAGGGAGACGGTGTGTTCTCGGCCGCGCGAGGGGAGGGGCTGCATCACCTCAGCTTCTACGTGCCGGACGTTGCCGCCCGCCGAGGAGAGATGCGGGACAAGGGCGCCGAGCCCGAGGCGCAGATCGTGTCCCCCGACCCGAGCCGCTGTATTTTCTTCGCCGATCCGGCCAGCATGCACGGCATCCGGCTCGAGTACGCCGACGCGCGGCGCCAGCCTTATCTCGAGGCTCTGCTTGAGAGTCTCGGCTGAAATCGCCCGCATCCGAGGAGGCACCCGTGGGATCCCAGCGTGACTATGACGTCGTCGTCGTCGGTTCCGGAGCGGGCGGTCTCTCGGCCGCCGTCGAGGCTGCCGAGGCCGGTGCGAGTGTCCTGCTCGCAGAGTCCGAGGGAAAGGTCGGCGGATCCTCCGCACTGTCCGGCGGCAGGGTCATGGCGGCCGCGACGAGCGTTCAGCGTCGGCGCGGGATCGAGGACAGTCCGGCGGACCTGTGGCACGAGTACCTGCTGTTCAACCAGTACAAGGTCAGTCCCTCACTTGCGCGACGGCTCGCCTTCGACTCGGGTCCGACGATCGAGTGGTTGATCGGCCTCGGTCAGGAGTTCAGCGACGAGCTGATCTATTCCTCGGAGGAACGGGTTCCCCGCGGCCACTCGGCGGTCGGGCGGGGCGCCGGCATCGTCGACGTGCTCGGCTCACAGGTCGCGAAGCTCTCGGGGTCGATCGACATCGCTCTCGGCAACCGGGTGGACCGGATCGTCAAGGAGGGCGGCAGGGTGACCGGCGTCGCCGTGGGCGACGACGCGGTATCCGCCGGCGCGGTCGTGCTCACGACGGGAGGGTTCGGCGCAAATCCCGGGTTGTGGCCTGATCACCTCCCCTCCACGGCGGCAAGCGGTGCGTCGGCGTACTACATCGGTGCGCCCGGCGCACGCGGCGACGCCCTGGCCTTTGCCGCGCAGGTGGGGGCGGGAATCGTCGGCCACGACCGGGCTCTGTTGCTCCCGTCGCCGGATTTCAACCCGGGCGACCGGGAGGTGTACTTCCCCTCCTGGCTGATCCTGGTCAACCGCGAAGGTCGGCGCGTCGTCGACGAGACGACCTCGTACGCCATCCTGTCCACAGCCTGCCGGCAGTGGGGTCCGCTGTTCGCCGTCTTCGACGATGCGGCGAAACGAGCGGCCGTGCTCCGCGCCAGCTATCAGAACATCCTGGTGGGCGACGGCGAGGACAAGCACCCGCCGGTGGACGCAAGTCCCAACTTCAACAACGACACGCTTGACGCGATGGTCAAGAGCGGCAAGGTGAAATCCGGTGAGACGATCGCGGAGCTGGCCTATCGCATCGGTGTCGACCAAGGCGGCCTCGCTGCGACGATCAACCGCTACAACACCGCGGTCAAGGAGGGGGAGGACGCCGAATTCTTCCGCAAGCCGAGAGGCATGCGGGCAATCACCACTGCGCCGTACTACGCCACAGAGATTCGGTTGAGGGTCATCGGGCTCACGTCCAAGGGCCCGTCGATCGACGCCGACGCGCGAGTGCTCGACCGCGGTGGTGAGCCGATCCCAGGACTGTTCGCCGGTGGTGAGTGCACCGGAGGCGTGCTCGGGGACGTCTACATGGGAAGCGGGAACGCTTACGCGAACTGCCTCGTCTTCGGCCGTATCGCGGGCAAGAGCGCAGCGCGGGCGGCGCTCGGCTCGGTGGGTTGACGTCGAGTTCACCATTGCGGCGCCGGTGGAGCGGCATCACCCAGACGCATGGTCAAGACCTTCGGATCCGGTGTCGATGCACGCGCTAAGGCACGTTGATCACCGTGCCGAGGAAGCGAGCCTCAGGAGTTGACCGGTGCGCACACGTGTCCAGCACGCGGCCCGTACGAGCGATCCCGTCAAGCCCGCCTCCGGTTCGCCGCCGCGCGCGCCGGGTCGTGGCAGGACGGTCGGGGGGTTGCTGTTGCTCGAGGCGGCGGCGCTCGGCGCGCTCGTTCCTCGCGCGGTGAACTCCGCGGACGGCAGTGGCCGCCTCGCGCTGATCGCGGCGCTCGTGCTCATCCTGGTGAGCGAACTCGTGGCGCTGCGCGCCTGGTGGAGCGGCGCGATGCCGGCTGCGGCGAACGGACCTCGAGCCGCCGGTCCGGAGAACGAGCCCACGGGCTCCGAGGATCCGGCGACGGCGCCGGCCCAGGAGCAGGTGGGTGGAGCGAGTGAACTGCTCGTCAGCCTGGCTCGCCGTAACCAGGCGTTGCTGCATCGGCAACTTGCCCGTCT
>CAXTUZ010000053.1:0-1047 GCA_964247525.1 uncultured bacterium | reverse complement strand
TACGATGCGCATGACATCGATGACGCCTTGCGGGCCGGCCTGTTCGCGGTCGACCACCTCGCGACGCGGATGCGGCGTAACGCCGAGAGCCTGCTGATCCTCGCCGGAGAGGATTCCGCGCGCAGGACGAGCCGTCCCGTCGCACTCTCCGAGGTCATCCGTGGGGCGGTTGCCGAGATCGAGGACTACGGCCGCATCGACGTCTCCGTCCAGGGCGACGCCGATCTCGCGGGCCGGGCGGTGGTCGACGTGGTGCACCTGCTCGCCGAGATCCTCGAGAACGCAGCCTCGTTCTCGCCGCCGGACTCGCGGGTCGCCGTCCACGGTGCGCGGGTCCGTGACGGGTACGTGATCACCGTCAGCGACCGCGGAGTCGGGCTCGACGGCGCGCAGGTCGAGCACGTGAACGCGCGCCTCGCCAGCTACCGCACCTCCGACGACCTCGAAGCGAACGCGATGCTCGGGTTCCGGGTCGTCCGGCGCCTCGCAGCGCGCCACGACCTGGGGGTCCGGCTGGTGAGCCAGGTCGATCACGGCACCGTCGTCACGATCGACCTGCCCATCGGACTTCTTGCCGGCATCGGGCCGGCGCCGGTTGTACCGGCCGCAGATCTCGCCGACGCAGGAACGCCGGCCAAGTCCGTCGCGTCCGGGAGCGCGCCGTCGGCCGCCGCGGTGTCCGTCGGCGTGCCACGGCATTACTTCCCGGACGGTGTCGTCCCCGAGCGGTACGCCGCGGCCGTACTCCCCGCACCCGGGACGGCTGCGGAGCTCCGCCCGGCCGAAGCCGTCGAAACCGCTGGCGCCGTCGACCCCGTCGAACCCGCTGGCGCCCTCGAGCACGCGGCGCCCACCGATCCCAGCGAGCACGCGGACGATCTCACGCTTGACGGCGAACTCATCCTCGACTTCGAAGCTCAGCTCGCCTCGTCCCCGCCGAACGCATCTCCGGAGCCGGCGCCCGAGGACGGGCAGGGTGCGCGGCCGGCGCGAAACGGTTCGTTCCCGCTTGCCCAGCGGGTGCCGCAACATCACCTGGTTCCCCAG
>CAXTUZ010000052.1:10583-11939 GCA_964247525.1 uncultured bacterium | reverse complement strand
CGGTCGCCGCGGCAGGACCGAGACTTCCACGAGGGGCCTCTCAATCGGCTGCTCGATGAGCACTCCGATCCGCGACCCGTTGTGCGCCAGCAGCACGGTCAGCGGATCGGTACGGATGACCTCATTTCGCCACCCGGCCACCTCTTGGAAGAAGGTGGCGGCTTCTGCGACGGCGGAACTCTGAATGTCCAGCCGTGCTTCTGCGGCTTCGGGTCCGGCAACGAACGGCTCCCTCGCCTGTTCCCACAAGAGTATGGAAAACCCCATCGGGGTTTGCACCGCGGCGAGGGACCCACTGCCGCGAATCGACCAGCTGCGGGTGACGCTACCGCCGGCGGCGAGAGCACGTTCGAGCGTCACATCGAGCGAGTCGACGACCAAGCCCAGCCCAGCGAACCCGGGCTGAGGCAACGCACGTGGACCGAACAACTCCGGCCAAGTCTGCGGCTCCCCACCGCCCGGATCGTCGGACAACAGGAACGAACGGACGGTTGGAGTGTTCAGAAGTTGCCGTCGTGGCAGCCAGACAGGCGAGCCCTCGGAGCGGTGCGATCGGTCGAACCGGCGCGATTCCAGCAAAGACAACGTGCTGTCCAGCTCAGTGCCTAGGCCGGCCAGCTCGCGGCGCAACTCGGGAGGGCCGACGAGGCGAACTATTGGCCCATCGAAGTCGTCGGCCTCCAGGGCCAAGAATCCCAGGTTGTCGCCGTAGCGCAGGGGCCGTTGCCCCAGGACCCGGTCATTCCCGCGCTCGAAGCCGCGGATCTGGAGACGCAGGATCTCGGACAGCTCGCTGGCAAACCGGTCATCGAGGCGTTCACGCAGCCGACGCTGCCATGCTGTGGTCCAGGTCGGCTCGGTCATGGCGTCGTGCCGGCTGTGATGGGTGGTGCCAGGCACCAGTCAGAATCGCGGAAGTGCGAAGACAGGGCGCCGATCGTCGCTGATTTGTCGGGAGGGCCAGCCGAGTCGAATACGGCAATCGTCACGTCGCGCTGCAAAGCATCCGACATCAGCGCTCCGAACTCGCTCAGATGCCGCATGGCCGCGCGCAGGAGATCCTTGCGGACAAAGTCGTAGGAACCGTCAATGGTCGTCTCGCGGGTGACGGTCATGCCGATCGCCCGCGCGGTCTGTTCACACCGCGCCACGATGACGTCGCTGGACAGCTGCAGGTCGTAGTCGCTGGGGACACGGTCTATGCCGATCCGAAGCATGGAGTCAAATGGTCGGCGCAGTGGACGCACAGGCAACGGCCACCGGCCGTCGAGTCTTCCTTCGATCTCCAGTACCTCGAACAATTCGGGGAAGCGGCCGCGTGCCCGGCGGAACAAATCGATGATCTCGTCACGGGTG
>CAXTUZ010000052.1:0-10511 GCA_964247525.1 uncultured bacterium | reverse complement strand
ATTCCCAAGAAGTGCAGGTCCTCGGCCGTGATCCGATAACCGCTGTCGTCCTGCACGTCGATCTCCGTATCGGTGCTCGTCATAGCTGTCCGCTCGCAGCGCACATGACAAACCCGACGCTCAGCATCCTGCCGTCGTTCGTTCGCAACGCGATCTTCCCCCGCCTGCTGGCCTTCGCTCTCGCGCGATGCCGGCGTGCGTCCCTCCCCAGAACTATAGGAGCATCCCTCGTAGTCGCCTCGTACCAGATCCTGCCCCTACGAGACAGCGCTGTGTCGCTGCAGCCACTCTCCTGCGCAAACTCATTGACGCTGTCTGCGTCACTGGTCGCATCGAGCATGCCACTGCATCCGGCAGCCGTAGCGCGTCGCGCCGATGCGGCGTAGCATTTCACCTCGCTCTAGCCACTCGGCGGGGAGCGACATCACGGCCATTTATCGAGCCAAGGAGAGACGACATGTCCTCAGCAGAAAATTCGCACGTCCCCGTCGAGGGATTCGACGTCTGGTGGAACGCCGACCAGCCGAACGAGATCCACCTCGTCACCAACAGCCCTGACTTCACCGACGCTGACGGCAAGCGCCCCGGCCTGTGGGTCAGCTTCTCCTGTAACCCGAAGTCGGCCAACTACAGCCCGGCCAACTTCAACCGCTGTGCCCGTCTGCTTGCCGCGAAGGGACACCCGGCACCGACGAACGTCGCCGAGAAGGGCCGCCGCCTCAACGGCCGCAGCAAGCTGATCTCCGACTGGGAGAAGCAGCACGATGGCGACGTTGGTGACGATGATGGCAAGAGCCCCGTCCGCTAACGGTCTGACCGACCGAGCCGCTCGATCGACAGCGCGGAGGCGTCCCGGTTCAAGCCGTGGTGCGCGACGTCTCCGCGCCCGTTCGATGGCAGCCGCTCGGATTGCCGAGACCGGTAGCGAGTTCATAGCCGCACTGACGATCGCAAGGGCTGCCGCCGGACTGCGGGACGGCTCGCCGACCAGCTGTCACAGCCGTGAAGATCACCCTTGTACACATCCACCGCAGCGCCGCTGATTGGCGGGGCTCGCAGCCCTGCCTCGTTGACGATCCTCACGGGCCTACTGGCGCAGGACCAAGCCTTCCCGAATTGGGACGCCAGCTGTGGAGGACCGACCTTGCCCGGCGGGGGTTCGCGAAATCCAAAAATGTGGAGCTGACGTGCCAAAATGCGAACCCCTACGAGCCGCTCGACGGGCCAACAGTCAGCGTATAAATGTCAGCCGTTGCCATACCCGGACACTGACCCACGTGAGCAGGACGAGCAGGGCGGTGCAGACGATGGCTTTCGGTCGTTGCCAGGACAGGCGCTGGTGGACTTTTTCTGGACGAAAGGGGTCGTGCGTGCTCGCGCCCCCTCACGCCTCGGTCCGGCAGCTGCCGGCGGTGAAACTCGCCACCTCGCCGCCGGTGATTGCTATCTCAGCGAGCATTGAGTCATCCAAGCCCCACAGGGTGTATCGGCCCTCGGTGATCTCGGGATAGACCCCGGCGATGAATTCGCGGCCCACACCGCGCCGGCGCCGGATCATCGTGTGCAGGTGGTGGCTGCGGGGAGCGCCTGCTCGGGTCAGGTCGAGTTCCTTGCCGAGGCAACTCTCGTCGGCGTACACGATGAGGGCACCAACGTCGCCGCCGATGTCGAGTACGAGTGCCTCGGGAGCACCCAGCCCGGGGCCGGAGTCGACGAAGGGTGCTTCGACTCCGGTCCCGACCGTGATGTGACTGTGCATCCTCGTCCTCGTCACAGGTGCGGGTTAGTGTTGTCCTGGGGGGTGGCGGGGGGATTGCTGAAGCCACCGTGCGGGTCGGCGAGGTAGGGGAAGCCCGACTGGTACGCGCGCGGGTTCTTCGGCACACCCTGGTTGACGACGGCGACGGCGGCGTCGGCGGTGAAGCTGCTGTCGACGAGCCCGATCGTCGCCCCGGCCACGGCCTTCAGCTCGATGGTGACCACGTCGTCAGTGACCCTGCGGCCGTTAGGGAATCCGGCGAGGTCGCCGCCGAGCAGCCCCAGATCGCTGGTGCCGTGCCCATACTTGCCGGTCGGCGCGATGCCGGTATTGAGTCGCAGCATTTCGGCGATCACGTTGCCCCCCTGGTAAGTGCCCACCCCGAATGCGGGGCCGATGACGCTGCCCGCGATGCCGGTGGAAAAGATGTCCACGATGTCGGCCCGTGGCTTGGTATAGGCAGCGAGGTGCGGGAACGCGCCGGGGTAGAGCTCGACGAGGAGCTTCTGCACCTCGGGGAACTCAACGGCGGCTGCGAACTGCTTGTCCTTCACCGGCGGCTGGCTATTGAAGTAGTCCTTCTTCGACATGGGCACGACGACCTCATTGACGAGCGGGCTGCCGAGCCGGGAGATCTGACGGTATGGCCCGCTGGCCGTCGTCACGCCGGTCTTGTCGTCGAAGTGCCGGCCGACCTGACGGCTGGCGGTCGTGTACACACCGATGACGGCGTTCGGGTCGTTGGGTCCGGTTGGCTTACGGCCGTTGCGCGTCAGCGACGAGATCGGCAGCTGCAACGCGATCGAGTGGACGTTCTTCCCGGCGAGCGAGTTGATGCCCTTGGTGTTGCGGTGCGGGGGCAGCAGGTGGTCGGAGGAGATCGGGCGCAGATCCGCCAGGTCGAAGATCGAGCCGAGGTCGACGAAGAAACCCTCTGCGCGCTGGCCGGCGAACACCTTGATGCCACCGCTCGCCTCATACATCGCTGCCTGGGAAAGCTTCTCGTAGTGCGGGGTCGCACGGACGCCGATGTTGCACGGCGGGCAGGAGAAGGTCTCGCTGGTGCCATGTTTGAGCTTGGTGCTCTTGCCGTTCTCGACCCGCGTCACGGTGTAGGTCTGGCGCCGGTTCCATGTCTTGCTGTAGCCGCCGCGCCCGACCGTGATGGGCCCGGTGCTGTAGAGGAAGGTGTTCGGGTCCAGGATCTCGGTCGTGAACTTGAACTGGTAGGTGATCGACGGGACACCTGAACCGGTGTTGTCGATGTGGATCTCATACAGCACGTCCTGGCCGTGAGCAGCTCCGCCGGCCACCGAGGTCTTGGCGCCGAACTCGAAGAAGTTGGGGCCGCCGTCTGGGTCCTGTACGGGGATGTAGTTGGCCAGAATGGTTACCGTGTCCGGCTTGTCAGGGCTGACGAAGGCATAGACGTCGGTGCTGTCAGCAACCGGATCCTGAGAGATCCCGGGCGCTTCCTTGTGAGAGGACATCAGCGCGCCGCCTTCAGGAGTCGCGAAACCAGCTCGTGGTCGGTCACGACGTTCTCGTGCTCGCCCACCATGACGGTGACCTCACCCTTGGACGGGTCGCTGACGTAGGCCATCATCGGCTCGCGCGACGAACTGGGCTGTGTGGCAGCCGGCGTAGAGGCCAAGGACGGTGTTGCCACAACCGCGACACCTGCCGCGGCGGCACCTGCGCCGGCACGGATCAAGAAGCCTCGGCGACTCGTGTTGGACATTGGTTCTCCTAAATGCCCGCGCGCGGGCGAAGCGTAGGACTCGGCAGGCCGCCTGGGCGGGCGGCATCTCTGCACAGGAATGGTGGGGATCTGCTTGCCCCGAGAGAACATATTGACCGGGCTGCTGGCTGAACCGGATCCGATCGCTGAGTTACGTTCTACACCTCATTCTCGCTGAGTTAAGTTCTACACCTCATTCGCCGGCCGGTGCCCTGCGGTTCACCGGGTACGTCAGCGCTGCAGCCCTGGCCGTGACTAGTCCGGGAGGCGTCGCCTGCCAGCCATAGCGAGAACGTCGTCGACCCGCGCGGGAGGCCCTACCAGACCAAGGGTGAGGCGGCGTTCGAGCCGCGGTCCCGCAGCCCAGGACCAGCCCGCGACGGTGGTCACCGACACCGTCGAAGAACGGATCGTCGCGCTGCGTAAGCAGCTGACCGAGCAAGCTCTGGACGCGGGCGCGGCGACGACCCGCTGGCGCCTACTTCAGGGTTTGGACCCGGCTAGTCGCAACGAACGATCTGCGGGTGCCGATCGCCGCCCACTTCCGGTCGAGGATCCGTGCCGCCGTCGAACTCCAGGCCGGGCGCCACGTACACGGCAAGACCGTCATGACCTTTAGACCTTGACCATTTCCAGGTCGGGGTTCGCGAGATCCCAAAACGTGGAGCTGAGGGGACTCGAACCCCTGACCCCCACACTGCCAGTGTGGTGCGCTACCAGCTGCGCCACAGCCCCAAGCTGTCGCGCCCTCCCGGACGCGGCCACCCAGCCTACCTGCCGGGCGGCGCCAGAAGCGATGTGGGCTCGACCCCGTACGCAAGCAGTCGCCACCCGCGTTCGTCGACGCCGTCGAGCAGGTCCGCGCAGCAGACGTTGCCCAGTCCCCCGAGGTGGGCCCACGGTGCGGGGGGCAGGTCGAGCAAGCCCTCCAGCAATGCCCGCACCGTTCCCCCGTGCGTCACAACGACCAGCAGACCCCACGGATCCTGGACCGAGGCGAGCGCCTCCTTGAGCGCTGCTCCGGCCCGCACCCCCACCTCGGCGTACGTCTCACCGTCGCCGCGACGCACGTCGTAGCCGGCGCGCCACAACCGGTACGTCTCGGGGTCGTCGTCCTCCCACTGCGCGGGCGTAAGTCCTTCGTACCGGCCGAGGTCCACCTCGCGGAGCCGTGCGTCGGTGACGACGGGCAGCCCGATCGCCGCAGCGGTATCGCGCGCTCGTGACAGATCCGAGGCCCACACGACCTCCGGGTTGAGGTTCGCCAGCGCGGCTCCGGCCCGAAGCGCCTGCTCCTTGCCCACCTCGTCGAGGGGGATGTCGGTCTTTCCCTGACCGCGGCCCGCGACGTTCCACTCGGTACGGCCGTGCCGCACCAGGATCAATCGTGGCACGAGATCAGCGCACGACCGGCTGATCGGCCAGCGGCCGATCGCGGTCCACGAACGCAATCTCCGGGCAGTCTCGCCACAGCCGCTCCAGGGAGTAGAACTCCCGCTCCTCGGCGTGCATCACATGGACGACGAGGTCACCGAAGTCGAGCAACACCCAGCGCCCTTCGTGCTCTCCTTCGCGGCGGATCGGCTTGGCGCCGAAACCCCGTAACCGCTCCTCGACCTCGTCAACGACCGACCTGACCTGACGCTCGTTCGGCGCGGAGGCGAGCACGAAGGCGTCCGTGATGACCAACTGCCCCGACACGTCGAGGAGCACGATGTCCGTCGCCAGCTTGTCGGCGGCGGCCTGGGCCGCCGCCGTCGCGAGGTCGACGGCACGGGGCGACGCAGGCATACGACAGTCTCCCACGCACCGCCTGTTGCCGTTGCGGCTACGGCGTCGAGGGCGCCTTCGCCGCGAGGTCGGCACCCAGGATCACGATCGCGTCGGTCACGACCGTCGATTGATTCGTGACGAAGATCGAGGCCGTGGGAATACCGAGCGACGCGGCGGCCCTCGTCGCCAGCGCACGGGAACGCTCGGACGAGTCGAAGACGAGCACCCTGCTCCCGGAGTACTGCCCGTACGGCACATCCGGCAACACCTTGACGACGTCGAGCCCGGCCCGAGCGAGACTCCGCTGCGCAGCCACGGCTCCGTCGGCGATCGGAGCATCGAGCAGGACTTCCACCCGGGTGAGCGGACCGATGTCGGCGCGCACCGCCGGAACAGCAACCGGCGCGGGAGCGGTCGCGGGTTTCGCGTCGCCGCCGCTGCTGCTCATCACCACCGGGACTGCGATCGCCGCGGCGAGCGCCGGTAACACCCCGAGCAGGTACCTCGGCCGGAACGAGCGCCGACGCGCCGCGTGACTGCGGGGCACCCGGGAACTGCTCGGCCGTCGTTGTGGCTGGGTGATCGGCTGCGCTACGGGCCGTTCGAGCAGCCCGACGCCACCGGCGCGATGCTTGCCGCTCACTGGTAGAGCCTCCGTTTCTCGATGTAGGTGACCACGCCGTCGGGGACGAGGTACCGCACCGGGCGGCGCGCGCGGACTCGGTCGCGACAGCCGGTGGAGGAGATCGACAACGCCGGGATCTCCAACAGGCTGATGGTGTCGGTGGGCAGTGTGTCCGGCAGCGTGGCGTCGTAACCGGGGCGGCTGACACCGACGAAGTGCGCCAGCCCGAGCAGCGTCTCCGCGTCCCGCCACGTCAGGATCTGGGCCAGCGCGTCAGCGCCGGTGATGAAGAAGAACTCGCTGTCCTCGCCGCGCGCCGCGCGAAGGTCACCAAGGGTGTCCTTCGTGTACGTCGGCCCGGGACGGTCGATGTCCACCCGGCTCACGGTGAACCTGAGATCCGCGGACGTGGCGATAACAGTCATCAGATACCTGTCTTCGGCAGGAGACACCTCCCGGTTGAGCTTCTGCCACGGCCGCCCGGTGGGGACGAAGATCACCTCGTCGAGGTGGAACACCGCCGCAACCTCGGATGCCGCGACGAGATGCCCCTGGTGAATGGGGTCGAACGTGCCCCCCATAACTCCGAGGCGTGCCATCCGTCGAGCGTATCGGCGTGCCGCCGCCGCGGGCTTGACGGGCGGATGTGGCCGTACGGAACGATCGGGCGACCCGGCCTCTAGCCAGGTGGCGAGGTCATCCATTTCCGTTGTGACGCCGGCGGGAGGGAAAAGGTTCGTTGTGCGGCGGTCACGCGGTCATACCGGGAGCAGCCGGGCGACGAACGCGGTCAGCTGTTCGGCGTTACGGCACTCGACCATCTCGTCGACGAGGTCGGCGTACACCCGGGTCGCGCTGTCGCCCGTGCCCCACTGATAGCGCGGCTCGGGATTGAGCCAGTACGAATGCCGGGCCCGTGCGGTGACACCTTTGAAGGCTTCCGCGCCGGTTGCCCGATAGTTGTTACGCGCGTCGCCGAGGACGAGAAGTGATGTCTTCGGCGTGATGGCGTCCGTGAAGCGCTCGCTGAACACCTCGAAGCTGTGCCCGTAGTCGCTGTGCCCGTCGAACCACACCAGGTCCGCCTCGCGAAGCACTCGGCTCATCGCATCCGCGAGGTCGAAATCCGGCGAGAAATACCTGGTTATCTCGTCACAGGAATCGATGAACCCGAACGCCCGGACCTTCGAGAACTGCTCGCGCAGCGCCGACACCAGCATGAGCGTGAAGTGCGCAAAACTCGAGACCGAGCCCGATACGTCGCAGAACACGACGAGTTCGGGCTTGTGCGGCTTCCTCGGCTTGTGCATCGTGGTGAGCGGAACGCCGCCGGTTGCGAGCGATGCCCGAACGGTCCGGCGGAAGTCGAGCCGTCCCTGCTGGTCGACCTTCTTTCGCGCCGTCAGCCGCGTCGCCATTCGGCGTGCCAGCGGGTAGACCTGCCGACGCAGTTCGGCGAGGTCGTCGCGAGACGCGCGCAAGAAGTCGACCTGCTCGGCGAGTTGCGGCGCGAGCGTACGTTCGACCTGCTCGAGGGTGCGGTCTTCGGCGCGGCGCCGGCGCACCTCCGCGTCGACCGCCTCCTCGAACTGCCGGATACGATCACGGATCGTCTGCCGCGCAACCTTTTCCGCCAACCCGCCTGTCTCGTCCTCGCCGAGCAGATCGCGCAACAGACCCGCGATGAGCGTGTCCGGATTCATCTGCCGAAGGACCCGGTAGGCAAACCAGGATTGGTTGCCCGGCTGAGCGTCGGCCCGCCCGAGCCGGCCGACTGCCTGTCGCGCAAGCCTTTCGATCGCACCGCTATCGCCGTCGAGCAGAGCTCTGCGGAGCATCTCCCGAAGCTCCCGCGGATCGAGATCACCCTCGCCGGCATCGGCGGGTTCACCCGATCCGCCCTTCTGCGAGGTCGGATCACCGATCGCGAGCGGAAAGTACACATCGAACAGCGCGTCGAAATTCGGGCGGTGATTCGGCCGTTTGCACAGGGCCGCGGCATACGCCGCTTTCAGCGACTCGCGGTCCAGCAGGTCGATCGCACCCAAAGCCCTTGTGGCGTCGACGGTTTCGGCGCTCGAGACAGCAAGGCCCGAGCGCCGCAGGGCGGCGACGAACGCGATCTCCCGATCCAGCAGCCCGCCGCTGGGGCGGGTCGTCCCGGTCACGAAAGCTTGAGTTCGCCGGTGGCGCGGATCTGGTCGCTGATGTGCTTGAGCACGACACCGAGCGTCGTTGTCACCGACTCCTCGTCGAGGGTGTCGATCCCCAGGGCGAGCAAGGTGGTGGCCCAGTCGATCGTCTCGGCGATCGACGGCGCCTTCTTCAACTCCATCGCGCGCAGCGCCCGCACGGTCCGGACGATCTGCTCCGCAAGCTTCTCCGGTACCTCCGGAACCCTCGACAGCACGATCGCCTTCTCGCGCTCGACGGTCGGATAGTCCAGATGCAGGTACAGGCAGCGACGCTTGAGTGCCTCGGACAGCTCGCGGCTCGCATTGGACGTCAGCACCACGAAGGGCCGCCTGGTCGCGGTGATCGTTCCGAGTTCGGGAATGGTCACCTGGAAGTCGCTGAGCACCTCCAGCAGTAACCCTTCGACCTCGACGTCCGCCTTGTCCACCTCATCGATGAGAAGGACGGTCGGGTCCTCGCGCCGGATCGCGGTGAGCAACGGACGCGCGAGCAGGAACTCCTCGCCGAAGATGTCGTCGTGCGTGGCGTCCCAAGCATCGTCGGCACGCGCCGCCTGGATACGCAGCAATTGCTTCTTGTAGTTCCACTCGTACAGCGCCCGCGCCTCGTCGAGACCCTCGTAACACTGCAGCCGGATCAACTCAGCGGCGCTGCTCTGTGCGACGGCCTTCGCGAGTTCGGTCTTGCCGACGCCCGCGGGGCCTTCGATCAGCAGCGGCTTGCCGAGCCGGTCGGCGAGGAACACGGTGGTTGCGATCGCGTCGTCGGTGAGGTACCCCGCGGCGCCCAGTCGTTCGCGGACGTCGGCCACCGAGGCGAAATGCGGCCGGATGCTGGCGGCGTTCGACATTCGGCGAGTCTACGGCGCGGCAGGGCACCCGGCCGGGCCTTACGATCGAAGCGTGGCGGAGACCCTGGTCGAGGTGCGGCTCCCCTGGCCGGCGCCGAGCCTGCCGGGAGTGTGCGCACGCACCGGAGTCCCCACCCTCGCAGGTCTGGTGCTCACGCCAGCCGGGGCTCCGTACGCCGGGGCGGAAGTGATCGTCCCACTGTCGCCCGCCGCGCGCATCCGGGTCCGAGCTCTCACTCGGATCGCGGTGCTCGCCGCGCTGCTGGCAGCGGCTTTTGCGGTCTGCGGGTTCGTGGCGGCATTTCTCCTCGTACCGGCGGTGATGAGCGCTCTGATCGCGGCGATCGCCGCGCGTGAGGCGCGCCGCGGCCGGGTCCTCGCCCAGGTCCGCGACCGCGAACTCATCCTCCGCCGGGTGCATCCCGCGTTCGCAGCCGCGGTCGCGGCGCAACCCGCCCGCTGCGGCAGCAAGGACCCTGCCGTCGGCTGCACCCTCTGCCGCTCGGGATGCCTGCCGCAGGTAGCTCTCGTCTGAGCGGCGACCGGCCTAGCTGCGAAGCAGGACGAGATCGTCGCGGTGCACGACCTCACGCAGGCCGCTGTCTCTGGTCGAAAGTCCGAGCAGCGCAGGCAGTTCCGCCGAGTCGTACGCCACCAGACCCCGCGCCAGCGGAACCGCGTCGACGTCCACCAGTTCCACCGGGTCGCCGGCGACGAACTCGCCCTGGACCTCGGTCACACCGGCGGGCAGCAGCGACGCGCCTCGCTCGCGGACGGCGCGGACCGCGCCGCTGTCGAGCACCAGGCGTCCCCGGGGTACGGAGGCGTGCGCCAGCCACCGCCGCCGGGAGCTGTCCCGGGTACCTGTCGCGAAGAAGGCGGTGCCGTAGCCGGGCGTGGCTCGTAACAGCTCATCAACCTGTGCGGCCGCCCCGATCACCACGGGAACGCCGGAGTCAGCGGCGATCCGGGCTGCCTCGACCTTCGACGCCATGCCGCCCCGACCGAGGCCGGTCCCCGGCGCCTGCACGTTCAGTCCGGCCAGGTCCCACTCGCCCCGGATCTCGGCAACACGCTGTGCACCAGGCAGTCTCGGCGACTTGTCGTACACGCCGTCGACGTCGGAGAGCAGCAGCAGGCGATCCGCATCCACAAGGTGGGCAACGAGCGCGGCCAGCCGGTCGTTGTCACCGAAGCGGATCTCGGTGTTCGCGACCGTGTCGTTCTCGTTCACGATCGGGACCACACCGAGCTCGATGAGCCGGTCGAGGGTCACGCGGGCGTTGCGGTAGTGGGCGCGGCGCATGATGTCCTCGGCGGTGAGCAGGACTTGGCCTACCGTCAGACCGTGTGTCCCGAATGCCGACGCGTACGCGTCGATCAGCGCGGTCTGTCCCACCGCGGCCGCGGCTTGCAATGTCGCGAGATCGCGGGGCCGGGACGGCAGTCCGAGCGGGGCGAGGCCGGCGGCGATGGCGCCCGACGACACGAGCACGACCTGCTCGCCACGACGAACAGTCGCGGCGATCGCGTCGACGACGGCGTCGAGCCGCGGACGGTCGAGGCC
>CAXTUZ010000051.1:6835-11958 GCA_964247525.1 uncultured bacterium | reverse complement strand
CCGGTCGCACACACCGCGCCGGCCGCGCCGTCCACAGCGTGGCGTGCCCGCGGCACGGAGCGGGTGGCACCGGCACCGTCGTAGCGTGCACGAGCGGATGCGGCGGACGCGCGCGATCGGTCTCGGCCGCGGAGCGGTCCTGGCGGCGATCGGATCGGTGCTGGCGACGACGGTCGCGAGCACCCCTGACCTCCGAGTGGTCGCCGGTACGCGATCCGACGCAATCGCCCCGCTGCTCCCGGTTCGGGTGACACGCGCCTTCGACCCGCCGGCGACGCCTTACGGCCCGGGCCACCGCGGCGCAGACCTCGCCGGGTGGGTGGGCCAACCCGTTCGCTCGGCGCTCGGCGGGACGGTGGTCTTCGCGGGCGTCGTCGCCGGCCAACCGGTCGTCAGCATCGAATCGCCCGACGGCAGCAGGCTGACGTACGAGCCGGTGGCAGCCGGCGTCGGCCGGGGAACGGCGGTGGCACGCGGTGCGATGCTCGGGCGGCTGCTCCCCGGTCATCCCGGGTGCCCGGCGCAAGCCTGCCTCCACTGGGGTCTGATCACCGCAGCCGGCTACGCGGACCCGCTGCTGCTACTGCGCAACAGGCGCGTCCGCTTGCTCCCGTGGCACGGGGAGCCCGACGAGGCGCCGTGACCCGCGAGAACGGAACGATCCCGCTCCCGTACGGTGTCAGCGTGGAACGCCGTCGGGTGCTCGCCGGTCTGTCCCTGGGGGTGGCCGCGTTCGTGGCGGGCTGCGAACCGGCGCGGACCGGATCGAGCGCGCGTCGCGTCGTCCCGCCGAGCACCCGTCCGCCGTCGCCACCTTCGAGCAGCGCACCGATCCCCGACCCACCAACGCCGGCCACGGCATCTCGTCGGAGCCTGTTCGCCGCCCCGGACGTACCGCCGGACCCGATCGACCCTGCCACCATGGGCGTCCTGCGGCACGCGACGTTCGACACGCGCAACATCGCGCTGACGGTCGACGACGGGTTCGACGCCGACACCGTGGCCGCATATGTCACGTTCGCCCACGACACCGGGATCCATCTCACCCTGTGCCCGAACGGCATCTACTCCCGGACGTGGGAACCGCACGCGGAACAGCTCCGCCCCTTGATCGAGGCCGGGCAGATTCAGATCGGCAATCACACCTTCGCGCACAAAGACCTCACGACGCTGCCCTCAGGGCGGATCCGCGCCGAGGTGGAGCGCAACGAGGAATGGATCACCTCGACGTTCGGGACGACCTCGGTCCCATATCTGCGGCCGCCCTACGGCACCTTCTCGGCTGCCGTCGCCGCGACGTGCGCGGAGGTCGGTTTCACCAAACTCGTGCTGTGGAACGGCAGTTTCGGCGATGCCGCGGTGCTCACCGCGGACGTTCTGCTCGAGCAGGCGCAGAAATACCTTCAGCGCGGCACGGTGATGCTCGGACACGCCAACCATCCGACCGTAACCCACCTCTACGACCGGATCGTCGAGCTGATTCAGGCGCGGGCACTCAGCCCGGTCACCCTCGACGAGATGTTCGGCACCCGGCGCGTCGCCGTCGCGAAGATCTGAGCGTCAATCCTGCTGTTCGGCGAGCTTGCCGCGAAGCTGGAGCACCGCCTTGGTGTGCATCTGGCAGATCCGGCTCTCGGTCACGCCGAGAACCTGACCGATCTCGGCCAGGGTGAGGCCCTCGTAGTAGTAGAGGGTCACCACGATCTTCTCGCGCTCGGGAAGGTGGTTGATCGCTCCGGCGAGCAGGAACTTGGTCTCCTCGGTCTCGAAGGCGGCCACCGGATCCTCGGCCCGCAGATCTTCCAAGGTGTCGACCAGGCTCACCTTGTCGCCGCGGTCACTGCCCGCCCCGAGCAGTTCGTCGAGGGCGACGACGTTGACGAAGCTGACCTGGCTGAAGATCTGCCGGAGTTCGGTCAGCCCGATCCCGAGCTGGCCGGCGACTTCTTTCTCGGTCGGCGTGCGATGCAATTTCGCTTCGAGCGCGGCGTACGCCCGTTCGACGTCGCGAGCCTTCGACCGGACCGAGCGCGGGATCCAGTCGATGGCGCGTAGCTCGTCGATGATCGCGCCCTTGATCCGGCTGATCGCGTACGTCTCGAACTTGATCTCACGGGCGGGATCGAACTTCTCGATGGCGTCGATCAGCCCGAAGATGCCGTACGACACCAGGTCGGCCTGCTCGATGTTCGGCGGCAGTCCCGTACCCACCCTGCTCGCGACGTACTTGACCAGTGGTGAGTAATGCAGGATCAGCTGCTCGCGCAGACGCTGGTCGGTGCTCGCCTTGTACTCGCGCCAGATGACGCTGATCTTGGCGTCGGCTTCGGCCTTCGCCGCGGCCTTCCGCGCCTTCTCGGCAACGACCGGATCCACGATCTCGATGCCCTCGTCGCCGTCACCGTGCTCGGGGCGCCCCGCGTCCGCGGTGACGCTCGTGTCTGCGGTCACGCCAGCGGCCGATCGGGCGCTGCTTCGTGCCGTCACCGCACCGCCCGACGACGCGCCAGCGCACGCTCACGCGCGCGGATGCGCCTGCTCATAGACAGCCCTCAGTCGCTCGGCGGAGACGTGTGTATAGATTTGCGTCGTGACGAGCGTAGCGTGCCCCAGTAGTTCTTGAACCGAGCGCAGGTCGGCTCCGCCCTCAAGCAGGTGGGTCGCAGCGCTGTGCCGCAGTCCGTGCGGGCTGATGTCAGGCACGGACGCGGCCGATGCCCGCCGGTGCACGACGGCGCGGACCGTTCGGGGATCGATCCTTCTCCCCCGCCTCCCGAGCAGTAGTGCCGATCCGGCACCACCGCCGACGAGGACAGTTCTGCCGGTAGGCGCGAGCCACCGTGCCAGCGCGTCCGCGGCGGGGGCGCCGTAGGGGACGGCACGTTCCTTGTCGCCCTTCCCCACCACCCGTACGAGCCGGTGGAACGTGTCGACATCCTCGATGTCGAGTGCGCACAGTTCACTGACCCGCAGCCCGGTCGCATAAAGCATCTCGAGGATCAGCACATCCCGATCCGCGAGAGCGGCCCCGGCGGGATCCTCGCGGAGCGGGCCTCGCGGCGGCGAGTCCAGCAGCCGGTGGGCCTGCCCCGGGGTGAGCACGTCGGGAAGCGTTCGGTGCGCACGCGGGCTGACCAGTGCCGCGCCCGGGTCGTCGGATCGTTGCCCGGTTCGCTGGGCGTGCCGGGCCCATGCGCGGGCCGTCGACGCGCGGCGAGCCAACGAGCTCCGCGCCGCCCCGGTGCTGCGCATCTTCGCCAACCAGCTCCGGATAGCGGCCAGGTCGATGTCGGCGGGCACTGTCGCGCCGAGTCTGGCCGCGTGCTCGCAGAGGCTGTGGGCGTCGCCGACATAGGCCCGCACGGTGTGCGCGGAGCGGCCGAGCTCGCGACCCAGGTGTTCCTCGAAGAGCGCTACGGACCGAGCCAGCGCGGGCGGGAGTCCCGCGGCCTCATCGCTCGCCTCGCCGGTCACCGCGACGACGCTCGCCGCTGGCCCGCGAGCGGTCAAGGGGACGCGCCGGTCCGAGGCTGCGCACCGCGCTCGACGCGACCGCGTTCATCGCGACGTCGGCGTCCTTCCGAGTTCGGTGAGCCGGAACCCTTGGCCCGAGCGTTCGAGGAGCCCGTGGTCGACGAGAGCACCGGCGAGCCCGAGCACACGCGCGACGGGAACGGCGGTCTCCGCGCTGATGCGGCCCGCGGACCAGGTCCCGGTAGCCGGCAATACGTCCAGCACGGCGCGTGCGTCGTCTGCGAGGTCGTCCCGGGTGGTGGTCGGGCCGTACTGGGGCGGGGCGAGGTCCACGCCGAGCCTGCCGATCTCCTCGAGGATGTCGGCCGCGGAGGTAACCAACCGCGCCTCGAGATCCCGCCGCAGCACGAGGTGCGCGCCCGCCGAGAGCGCGGAGGTTATCGGTCCGGGGACGACCATCCGCGGTCTGCCGAGTACTGCGGCATGCACCATGGTGTTCCTCGCTCCCGATCGCAGTGCCGCCTCTACCAGCACGACACCACCGGCCAGCGCAGCAATGAGGCGGTTACGGACCAGGAATCCCTCACGTCGTGGGCGGCGCCCCGGTGGCTGTTCCGCCACGAGAACCCCCCGCCGCACGACTTCGGCGAACAGGGGCGCGTGAGCGGCCGGGTACGGCACGTCGATGCCACCGGGCAGAATCGCGACGGACACGCCGCCCGCGGCGATCGCACCTCGATGAGCCGCACCGTCGATGCCGAAGGCGCCACCGGAGATCACCGCCACCTCACGTTCGACAAGACCTGCCGCCAGCTCGCCTGCCGCCCAGACTCCGTAACCGGTGGCGGCCCTCGCGCCGACCAGGGCAGCCGACCTCCTGGTCACCTCCGCGAGATTTGCCGAGCCACGAACCCACAGGCCGAAGGGAACGCCGTGATCGCGCCCCGCACGGCGCACGTCCTCCGGCGGAGCAGGCGCGGGCGCGGCGGAGAGGTCTTGCAGACCAGCAGGCCATTCCGGATCGCCCGGCAGGACCAGCCGTGCGCCGCATGCCGCGGTGTCGGCCAGCACCCGGTCGGGATCGGGAACGGCTCTCCCCAGGGCCAGGGCTTGGGCGCGGAAGCGCTCCCAGGTACCGATCACACCTTCGGCGTGAACGCTCGCCGCCGCCGTGAAGGTCGGTCGCGTCAGCGCGGCCAGCCCAGCGGCGGCGCGTTGCTCGTCGAGGCTGCTCACGCCGCGACGAGCAGCGGCTGGCGCATTTCGAGCGCGGCGCCCACCTCGACGGTGCCCGGCTCCGCGATGCCGCCCAGATCGGCCAAAGTCCAGGCAACCCGCAGCACCCGGTCGTACCCGCGGGCCGTGAGCGATCCGCGGTCCAGTGCCGTCGCCAGCGAGCGAGTCGCCACGGTCGGGAGCCGCCAGCGCCCCCGAAGCGCGCTTCCCGGCACATCCGCGTTGCGAGACCAGCTCGTACCGGTCCATCGCGCGGCGGCCTGTGCCCGGGCCGCGGACACGCGTTCGGCGACCCGCGCACTCGCCTCGCCGAGAGTCCCGCCGAGCAGGTCGCCGCGGCTCACCGGCAGGAGCTCGACCCTCAGGTCGACGCGGTCGAGCAGCGCCGCCGACAGGCGGCCGACGTATCGCCG
>CAXTUZ010000051.1:0-6825 GCA_964247525.1 uncultured bacterium | reverse complement strand
GCGCCAGCGATCCGCAGACACATTCCCGGGACGCCTTCGCACACGGGCAGGGATTTGCGGCCAGCACGAGCTGGATCCGAGCCGGAAACCGCACCGCGGTCCCCGACCGGGCGATCTCGACCGCACCGCTCTCCAGCGGCTGACGCAGCGCATCCAGCAGTCCGGCGCGAAACTCGGGCGCCTCGTCCAGGAAGAGCACGCCGTGGTGGGCGAGGGAGACCGCCCCCGGACGTAGCGCACGACCGCTCCCCCCGCCCACCAGGGCCGGCAGGGTGGCGCTGTGATGAGGAGCCCGGTACGGCGGCCGCCGCAGCAACGGAGCGTCGGGCGGCAGGAGCCCCGCGACCGAGTGGACCGAGCTCACCTCGAGCGCCTGGGCATCGGTGAGGGCGGGCAGCAGCCCGGGCAGGCGCGCCGCGAGCATCGTCTTCCCCGCACCCGGGGACCCGTGCAGATACAGGTGATGACCGCCGGCGGCGGCGACCTCGAGTGCCAGCCGGCCGCGGTCCTGGCCCACGACGTCTTCCAGATCCGGCCCGACGTGGGCCGCGCCGGTCGGCTCCGGAGGAGGCGGCGAAGCACCGGGGTCTTCCCCGCAGAGCACCGCCACCAGCTGGGTCAGGGTTCGCACCCCGGCCACCTGTGCGCCGGGCACCATGGCCGCCTCCCGTGCGTTGTCCGCCGGCACGATGACGTGCTCGCAGCCGGCCCGGACCGCGGCCGCGACCGCGGGAAGGACACCCCGGGTCGCGCGTACCCGGCCGTCGAGCGCCAGTTCACCGATGAGCACCCGCCGGGCGACGGCCTCGAGAGGGACCAGCCCGTGCGCGGCGAGAACCGAAGCCGCGATGGCCACGTCGAAGCCGCTGCCGGACTTGGGCAACGCAGCAGGCGAGAGGCCTACGGTGATCCGCTGTGACGGCCAGGACAACTTCGAGTTGAGCACGGCCGCCTTCACCCGGTCACGCGCCTCGTGCAGAGCGGCGTCGGGAAGCCCGACCAGCACCAGACCGGGAAGTCCCTGGGCGAGGTCGGCCTCCACCTCGATGAGATGGCCCTCGACTCCGACGAGAGCGACGGCCCAACTCCGGGCGAGCGCCACCTAGAACGCTCCGGCGAGATGCTCGATCACCGCGGGACCCGTGCGCGGCCGGACGATCGCGACAACATCGAAGCGGACGCTGTCCCACCGGCGTTCGTCCAGCTCGAGCCAGCACGCCGCCAAGGCCCGGATCTTGCGCTGCTTGGCGGGCGCCACCGCCTCTGCGGGCAGTCCGTACGCCACCGACGAACGGGTCTTCACCTCGCAGACGATCAACACCGACCCGAGCGACGCGACGACGTCGAGCTCGCCTCGCACCGCGCGGTCCGGACTGCGCCAGTTCCGGTCGAGCAAAACGAGCCCGCGCTCGGCGAGGAACCGCGCGGCGAGTTCTTCTCCGTACCGGCCGAGCCGATCCTTGGCTCGCACCACCTCGGACGCCATGAGCCCAGCCTGCCGAGCTGCAGGCACCTGTGCGGCCGGCAGAGGTCAGCTGTGGACGGCGGCGGAGCCGGCCACAGCACTACAGCTCCGGCTTCTCCAGCTTCTCGACGTTGACGTCCTTGAACGTGACGACCGAGACGTCCTTCACGAATCGCGCCGGCCGGTACATGTCCCAGACCCAGGCGTCGCGCAGCGTCACGTGGAAGTAGACCTCGCCGTCGGCGTTGCGCGGCTCGACCTTCACCTCGTTGGCGAGGTAGAACCGGCGCTCGGTCTCGACGACGTAGTCGAACTGGCTCACGATGTCGCGATACTCCCGGTAGAGCCGGAGCTCCATCTCGGTCTCGTACTTCTCCAGGTCCTCGGCGCTCACGCCGGCAGCCGTTCCGCCATCTGCCCATCATCGCGCACGTCGGCGGCCCGGCGGACGTTCACGTACGAGCGCCGGTGCTCGAGGCACGGCCCGTACGCGGACAGGGCCTCGCTGTGTGCTGGTGTCACGTAGCCCTTGTGCTCGGCGAATCCGTAACCGGGGAACTGCCCGTCCATCTCCACCATCAGGCGGTCGCGTGTCACCTTCGCCACTACGCTCGCCGCCGCCACACAGGCAGCCACTCGGTCCCCCTTCCAGACCGCCAGACCCGGAAGCCCGAGTCCGCGGACCCCGAACCCGTCGGTGAGGCAGAACGTCGGAGTCGGCGAGAGCTGCGCGAGGGCGCGGCGCATGCCCGTCACGTTCGCGACGTGCAGCCCGATCCGGTCGATGTGCGCGGCGGGAATCACCACCACGCTCCATGCCACGGCTCGCGCCACCACCTCGGCGTACACCCGCTCGCGCACCGCAGGGGTGAGCAGCTTCGAATCCGCCAGTCCGGGCACCACCCCGCGGCGGCCGGGCGGGAGGATGCAGGCTCCCACGGCGAGCGGGCCCGCACAGGCGCCTCGACCGGCCTCGTCCGCACCGGCGACCACCCCGAAACCGGCGCGGCGCAACCGCCGCTCCAAGCGATGCAGGTCGGGCTCAGCCGGCCATCGGCTGCCAGCGGCGTCGACTCCCACGCCAGCCACCTTACGACCGGACGAGGCGCCGACTCGGCCGGTTACCGGACCGTGGCCGGCCGGTGCATCGCCGCCGCCGCCAGAACATGCGGCCGGCGCTCAGCGGCATCAGGAGCAGCCCGGCGCTGACGGGCGGAGTGGCCCCGATCACGACGGCGTCGGCCGACACCTTGGCGGCGCTGGTCGGCGCCGACAGCAATCCCCATCGCGACATCGGCCAGACCCGTACGAAGGCCCGGCCGACGATCTTGTGGCCCGGCACGAAGCCGTTGGGTCTCGAATCATCGGAGGAGTCCCGGTGATCACCGAGCACCCAGTACTTCCCCTTCGGCACGGTGATGGGCGCAGGGTTGTCCGCGCACGCATCCCCGACGACCGCCGGCCGAAGTGACCCCGGCGGCGCCGCGCAGAACGCCTCCTGGGGTGCGGCCGTGGTGAAGTAGAGGTATTTCTCGACCAGCGCCTTGCCGTTGACGAGCACCTGACCGGCGGCGTTGCAACACTGCACGGTGTCGCCGGGCACTGCGATGACCCGTTTGATGAAATCGCTGTCCCCACAGCCACCGGCGCCGACGAACCGTTGCACGGCGCGCACGCCGTCGACGAGGGCGTTGGTCTTCGGACACGGGTTGACGTCCGCGTCGCGGCCGTCGAAGAAGGTTCCCTTGGTGTCGAACACGACGATCTCGCCGCGGTGCGGGTCGCGCAGGTGATATACGACCTTGTTGACCAGCACCCGGTCGTTCAGATGGAGCGTCTGTTCCATCGAACCGGACGGGATGTAGAACGCCTGCACGAGCAGGGTTTTGATGAGCAGCGCCAGCACCACCGCGACTCCGATGAGAACCGGGAGCTCGCGCAGGAACGAATGCGTCCTGCGTTCGGGCCGGTGCGCCGGCAACGCGGCGGGTGCCGCCTCCTGCCCCGTATCCGGATCCGGTGGCTCGCTCGCGGACGTCATGACGAAAGGAGGCGTCTAGCGGGTCGGCGTGTCCCGCTTCTCCTTGATCTTCGCCTTCTTCCCGCGAAGATCGCGCAGGTAGTAGAGCTTCGCGCGGCGCACGTCGCCACGAGTGAAGACCTCGATGTGCCCGATCGTCGGGCTGTGGACCGGGAACGTGCGCTCGACGCCCACCCCGTACGACTCCTTGCGGACCGTGAACGTCTCGCGGAGCCCCGCGCCCTGCCGCCGGATCACCACACCCTGAAACATCTGCTCGCGGGTGCGGGTTCCTTCGACGACCTTCACGAATACCTTGAGCGTGTCCCCCGGACGGAAATCGGGGATGTCGGTGCGCAGCGAGGCGGCGTCGACGTGGTCGAGGGTCTGCATGACGGTCCGATCATCGGGCGCGCACGAGCGCGTCGGGTGTGCTGCGGGGAGCGACCGCCGGGCGGAGGCAACCCGCCAAGAATGCCACATCGCCCGGGCAGACCGAAATCCTTGCCGCTGGCGGGTGGCGGGAGTTTCACGACAGCAGGTCGGGACGCCGTGCGCGGGTGCGCGCGAGCGCCTGCTCACGGCGCCAGGCGGCGATCGCCGCGTGGTCGCCGCTGCGCAGCACCGCGGGCACCTCGTGTCCCGCGTACGACTCGGGACGGGTGTACACCGGCCCCTCGAGCAGACCGTGGGCAAACGAGTCGTCGGCGATCGACTCCGCGTTTCCGACCACGCCGGGAAGCAACCGGATAACCGCCTCGCTGATGGCGAGCGCGGCGACCTCGCCGCCGTTCACGACGAAGTCGCCGAGGGATATCTCGTCGGTGACCCACCGGTCGAGTACGCGCTGGTCTATGCCCTCGTACCGGCCGGCGCAGAAGACCAACCGGCGGGCCGCAGTGAGTTCACCCGCGTACCGGTGATCGAACGACCGGCCCGACGGCGTGGGAGCGATGATCCGCACGTCCGGGCCGGGAACCGCCCCGACGAGCTCGGTAAGGGCCTCCCACCACGGCTCGGGACGCATGACCATCCCCGCGCCACCTCCGTACGGGCTGTCGTCGACGCTCCGGTGCACGTCATGGGTCCAGCGCCGTAGGTCGTGCACCGCCAGCCGCACCAGCCCGCGCTCGAGTGCCTTGCCCACCACCCCGAGCCGAAGCGGTGCGAGATACGCCGGGAAGATCGTGATCACGTCGATTTCCAGCGGGGGCGCCGGTGGCGCGGCACCGGCAGTCACACCTCCGCCCAGCCCTCGGGCGGCGCGATCACCACGCGGCGCCGAGCGAGGTCGACATCGGGAACAAGCGCGGCGACGAACGGCAGCAGGGACTCCTTCCCATCGAGTCCACGGATCGCGAGCAGATCCTGAGCCGGGGCATGGATCACGTCGACGACCTCTCCGGCGTACGCGCCCGTGTCGGTCTCGGCCCGCAGTCCCACCAGCTCGTGGTCCCACCACGCGCCCGGACCGGCCGGACCCGCGTCCGCCGGGTCGATCACGAGCAGTGTGCCCGCGAGCTTTTCGGCCGCCGTCCTGTCCTCGACGCCTCTGAAGTGCAGCAGCAGCCGGCCCGAGTGCATCTTGGCCACCGTTACCGTGAGCGGGCCGCGCTCGGCGGGATCGGTACGCAACGTGACACCGGGTGCGAAGCGGGCTTCGGGCGCGTCCGTGCGGACCTCGACCGCAATGTCGCCGCGGACTCCGTGCGCACGCCCGATCCGCCCGACGACCAGATCGCCGGGGCTCACCTGCCGGTCGGTCGGTGAGGTCAGCGGGCTTCGTCGACGTCGAGCACGTCGACGCGGATGCCGTTGCCCCCGACCGCACTGACGACTGTGCGCAGTGCGGTCGCGGTGCGTCCGGACCGTCCGATGACCTTGCCGAGGTCGTCGGGGTGTACCCGCACCTCGAGCAATGGCCCACGCCGGGTCTGCTTGTGCCGCACGCGGACCTCGTCCGGATGCGCGACGATGCCTCGCACGAGGTGGTCGAGCGCCTGCTCGAGCACTAGGCGCCGGCCGGCTCTGTGGGAGCCGGCTCCGTGGAAGCTTCCGAATCCACGGCCGGTTCGGGTTCGGTGGCGGCACTCGGCGCGGCCTTCTTCTTCGGCGTCGTGGCGCTGCCGCCGTCGGCCTCGCTGAGACCGGCAGCCGCAGCGGCCGCGGTCGCGAAGGCGGCGTGCTTGTCGGCGCGGGGCGGGGCCACCTTCATCGGCGGCGGCGCCGGCTCACCCTTGAACTTCTGCCAGTCGCCGGTGACCCGCAGGATGGCCGCAACAGCCTCGGTCGGTTGCGCGCCGACGCCGAGCCAGTACTGCGCCCGCTCGCTGTCGACCTCGATGTAGGAAGGGTCTTCCTTCGGGTGGTACTTACCGATCTCCTCGATCGACCGGCCGTCGCGCTTGGCGCGGGCGTCGGCGATGACGATTCGGTAGTAGGGGTTCCGCATCTTGCCGAGGCGGGTCAGCTTGATTTTCGTGGCCACGAGGTTGCTGTGCTCCAGAGATACGAACGGAAGGTGGGGCTCGCCGCCGATTGTGCCAGACCGCGCGCCGGGACGACACCACCGCCGTGCACCGGCCGCCGATCAGTCGACGCGGCGATAGGCCCGGACGGCGAGTGGACCGAACACTGCCACGATCGCGGCCAACCACACGGCAGACTTCCATAGCGGATCACCGACCGGGCCGCCGAGCGCGAGCCCGCGCATCGCGTTGATGGTGTGCGTCACCGGCTGGTTGTTCGCGAAGGCCTGCAGCCAGCCCGGCATCGACGCGATCGGGACGAAGGCCGAACTGAGAAAGGTCAGCGGGAAAAGCCAGATGAGCCCAAAGGACTGCACCGCCTCCTCGTCCTTGATCGCCAGCCCGCAGAAGGCCGAGACCGTCGACACCGCGGCCCCGAGTGCGGTCGCGAGGAGCACCATCCCGGCAGCGGGCACCGCACCGTTCTCGAAGCGGAAGCCGACCGCGTACCCGACCCCGACGACGAGCAGGATCGTGACCAGCATGCGAAGGGTGTCGGAGATGAGCCGTCCGGCCAGGACGGCAGAGCGCGCCATCGGCATCGAGCGGAAGCGGTCGATGCTGCCCTTCTGCAGTTCCCGCGCGAGGGCGATTGCGGTCCCGAAGGTGGCGAAAGCGGCCGTCTGGGCAATGATGCCGGGCAGCAGGAAGTTCACGTAGCCACCGGGTACGTCTACCGCGATCGCGCCGCCGAAGACATATCGGAACATCAGCACGAAGATCACCGGCTGCACGAGGGTGAAGAAGATCAGGGCCGGTACCCGGAACATCACGAGCAGGCTCCGCCTGGTCATCACCAGACAGTCGCTGAC
>CAXTUZ010000050.1:11356-12187 GCA_964247525.1 uncultured bacterium | reverse complement strand
GAGCCGAATCGCTGGTCATGCGGCAAGGCCGGGCCAGTGCGCGCGGACAACCGCGACGAGGTCGGCCCCGAGGCGGCCGAGGAGAGCCTGGCCCTCCGCCGCGGTGGCGCCGCGCGGATCGCCCAGTACCCCGGTGGGCGTCACCTCGCGCAGCTGGCCGGCCCGCAGTGCGGGCATCAACGTTCCCAGCGGCTCGACATTGCCCGCAACCAGCGGCGCGCCGGAGGGGTCGCAGGCGCGCAGGGCGAGCATGAGCGCGGTCTCCACCCGGCCCGCGTGCGCGTCGCCGTCCGGGAGGCGCGGCGACCAGGACAGCACGTCGTGTCCCTCCGCGCGCAGCTGGCTCAGAGCGGCCTCGAGTGGCTCCGCGTTGCCGCCGTGCGCGTTGACGACAACGGTACGGGCGAAGCAGGCCGATCGCACGAGTTCGACCAGCAGCATGCGCAGCGCAGTAGCGCCGATCGAAAGGGTCCCGGGGAAAGCGGCATGTTCGCCGGCTGACCCATACGGCATGCCGGGCGCAACTACTGTTCCGGGCACCTGCTGGGCAAGCAGGCCGGCGAGGGCAACGGCGATCGTCGTGTCGGTGTGCAGCGGCAGGTGCGGCCCGTGCTGCTCGGTCGAGCCCAACGGGACGACCAGCACCGCCCGGCGGTCGACCTCCGGCCAAGCCTGCTCAGCGAGCCGCATGGCCCCTCATGGTGTTGATCATGAACTGGCGACCGCGACACCCCCTCGACACGCCGGAAAGTCCGTCTGCGAGTTCATGATCAACACGAGAGGGGCCCAGTCAGCCCCAGACCGCGCCCTGGGCCGCGGAGCCCCCCAGCT
>CAXTUZ010000050.1:0-11346 GCA_964247525.1 uncultured bacterium | reverse complement strand
AGCCGGCGTGGCGCGTCGGCCCGAGGCTGAGCGCGACCAACGGCCGGACCCCACCGGAATGCGAATGCCCTGCAGTGGTGGGCGGACGGACCGCGGTGCCCGCCTTCGCGAGCAGCAGCGCCTCGCCGTGCCCGTGTACGCATTCCGGGTCCGGATCGTCCATCTCCAGGCCCGTGAAGAACTTGCTCGCCATGCAGCCGCCGCGGCAGGCGTCGTAGGAGCCGCACGACCCGCACGCTCCCGGACCGGACGGCTCGCGCAACTCGGCGAACAGGGTGGACTCGCGCCAGACGGCACTGAAACCGCCGACATCGCGCACATTCCCGGCGCGGAACTTGTCGTGCAGGACGAACGGGCACGCATAGACGTCACCGACGGGGTCGATGAGGCAGACGACCTTTCCCGCGCCGCACAGGTTGAGACCGGGCAAGCGCTCACCCAGCGCGGACAGGTGGAAGAACGAGTCGCCGGTGAGGGTGTCGGGATGCTCGACGAGCCAATTGTAGAGCTCGCGCTGCTGCGCCTGGGTCGGATGAAGGCGATCCCACACCTCGGCGCCGCGGCCACTCGGCCGGAGCCGGGTGAGCCTCAGCGTCGCGCCGTAGCGGTCGGCGATCGCCCGGAATCCGTCCAGTTCGGCGATGTTCTCGCTCGTGACCACGACGCTGATCTTGAAACCCGGGAATCCGGCGGCAGCCAGGTTGTCCATCGCGCCGATGGCCGCGGCGTACGACCCCGGACCGCGGACGGAGTCGTTGACGGTCTCGGTGGCGCCATCGAGGGAGATCTGCACGTCGACGTAATCCGTCGCCGCCACCCGACGTGCCGCGCGGGCGTCGATACGCGACCCGTTCGTCGAGAATTTCACCCCGACCTGGTGCTCGACGCTGTAGTCGAGGATCTCCCAGAAGTCGGGACGCAACGTGGGCTCACCGCCACCCATGTTCACGTAGAACACCTGCATGCGCTCAAGCTCGTCGATGACGCGGAAGCACTCGGCGGTGCTCAGCTCGCGCGGGTCACGCCGTCCCGAGGAGGACAGGCAGTGTGCGCACGCGAGATTGCACCCGTACGTCAACTCCCAGGTGATGCAGACAGGAGCGTTGAGCCCGACCTCCATGTGCTCGACCAACGGCCGGGTTTCCACGCTCATCGGGCGGCTCCTCGCACACAGATCACCTCGGTGTCGGCGAGCCGCTCGAGTGCGGCCCGGTACGTGCCATGACGTTCGACCGGCACGCCCGCCGCATCGAGGGCCGCAGCCACGTCGACATGGTTACCGAGCGTGCGCACGACCGACGTCAGAATCGGGTCCTTGAGGAACGTGAGCTTGCGAGTGCCGAAGTGATACGCGAGCGCTCCGAACGGCTCGGGTCGGAGACCGACCGACGGGTGCAGCTGCCACGCCTCACCAGCAGCAAATGCCATGGTGCAGCGGCCTAGTAGACGCCGCACATGCCGTCGATGGAGACGTCCTCGATCAGCAGGTCGGTGTCGACCAGGTGCGTGTCGCCGCCGCTCTCGTCGGCTTCGAGCACGGCAATCTCGGCAGGTGCTTCGGACATCAGGTCCTCCTTGTGACGCGAGGCGCCGCGGCGGTTGGATGGCAGGGCTGGCCAGACTTTACTGCGTGCAGCGCTCAGCGCGTCGGGGCCGCCCCGAGCGGCGCCCGGCGGCGTGGGTGGCCCCCCCGGACCTCGTCGACCGCGGCCGCGGCGGAGCGCCCTTCGGCGATCGCCCACACGATGAGCGACTGCCCGCGAGCCATGTCGCCGCACACCCAGACGTTGGGCTTGCTGGTCGCGTAACCGGCGTCGCGAGCGACGTTCTGGCGGCCGTCTAGGTCGACCTCAAGCCGCTCCAGCAGCCCTTCGCGCTGCGGTCCGGTGAAGCCCATCGCGAGCAGCACGAGCTGTGCCGGGATCGACCGCTCGCTTCCCGGTACGGGCTCGAATTTCCCGTCGCTCGACTCCACCTCGACCAGGACGAGTTCGGCGACGCTGCCGTCAGGGCCGGCGGCGAATCGTTGCGTCTGCACGGCGAACACGCGTTCACCGCCTTCCTCATGCGCCGAGGAGGTCCGGAACTGCAGGGGCCACAGCGGCCAGGGGGTCGATTCAGCCCGGCTTTCGGGCGGCCGGGGCATGATCTCGAGCTGCGTGACCGAGCGCGCGCCCTGGCGGTGCGCGGTGCCGAGGCAGTCCGCGCCGGTGTCCCCGCCGCCGATGATGACCACATCGCGACCCGCGGCGTCCAGTTCGCGCGGGACGTGGTCGAGATCGCCCTGCTGGACCCGGTTCGCGGGCTCGAGGTAGTCCATCGCGAGGTAGATGCCCGCGTGCTCGCGCCCTTGGACGGGGAGGTCTCGGCCGATCGTGGCTCCGCCTGCGAGGACGACGGCGTCGTAGGTCTCGCTGAGTTCGTCGACCGTGATGTCCACGCCGACGTCCACCCCGGTACGAAAGACGGTGCCCTCCGCTTTCATCTGCGCGAGCCGGCGGTCGAGATGCCGCTTCTCCATCTTGAACTCGGGGATGCCGTACCGAAGCAGTCCACCGATCCGGTCGTGCCGCTCGAGTACGACGACCTCGTGCCCGGCCCGAGTGAGCTGCTGGGCGGCCGCCAATCCGGCCGGACCCGAGCCGACAACCGCCACCGACTTGCCGGTACGCGAGATCGGCGGTTGCGGTTCGACCCACCCCTCGTCCCAGGCCCGGTCGATGATCGACACCTCCACCTGCTTGATCGTGACCGGGTCGGAATTGATCCCGAGCACGCACGCGGACTCGCACGGAGCCGGACACAGCCGACCGGTGAACTCGGGGAAGTTGTTCGTCGCGTGCAGGCGTTCGATCGCCATCCGCCAGTCATCCCGGCGCACCAGGTCGTTCCACTCCGGAATCAGGTTTCCCAGCGGGCAACCGTTGTGGCAGAACGGGATGCCGCAATCCATGCAGCGAGCTGCCTGGGTCTGCAGGTCACCGACCGCAAAGGGCTCATAGACCTCCTTCCAGTCCCGGATCCGGATGTCCACCGGGCGCCGCGTCGGCAGCGCGCGGCCGGCCTTCATGAAACCGCGGGGGTCAGCCACTGGACAGCGCCTCGAGCACGGCGGCCTCCGGCGAGACGCCCCGATCTTCCGCCTCACGCATCACCGTCAGCACCTTCTTGTAGTCGCGCGGCATGATCTTGATGAAGTCCGCCGGGCGCAATTGCAACGCCAGCGGCGACCCGGTTTCCTTGGCGTGCCGGGCCAGTTGCTCGTCGACGAACGCCCGGTCCTGCTCGTCCAGGGGTTCGACTTCGACGAACTCGCGGTTCACCCGGAACTCGGCGCCCGGCAGGGCTCGCAGGTAAGCGATGCCGCCGGACATCCCGGCGGCCACGTTGCGCCCGGTCTCGCCGAGAATGAGGATCCGCCCGCCGGTCATGTATTCGCACGCATGGTCACCCGTGCCCTCGACGACCGCGGTCGCACCGCTGTTGCGGACCGCGAAACGTTCGCCGACGATGCCCCGGATGTACGCCTCCCCAGCGGTCGCGCCGTAGAGCCCCACGTTGCCGGCCACGATGTTGTCCTGTGCGACGAACGAGGAGTCCGCCGGCGGCGCGACGATGATGCGGCCGCCGGAGAGCCCCTTGCCGAAGTAGTCGTTGGCGTCGCCCGACAGGCGCAGCGTGATGCCCCTCGGCAGGAACGCGCCGAACGATTGGCCGGCCGAGCCGGTGAACCTCAGCGAGATGGTGTCGTCGGGCAGTCCGCGGCCCCCGTACCGCTTGGTCACCTCGTAGCCGAGCATCGTCCCGACGGTGCGGTTGACGTTTCGGATCGGCAGGTCGAGCCAGACCGGCCGACCGTCCTCGAGCGCCCCTTCGCACAGCTGGATCAAGGTGTTGTCCAGCGCCCGATCGAGACCGTGATCCTGCGCCACCGTGCGGTGCAGCGCGCCCCCGTACGGGCGCTCCGGTACGTGCAACACCGGCGTGAGGTCCAACCCGACCGTCTTCCAGTGTTCGATCGCCGGTCGCATGTCGAGAAGCTCGCTGTGCCCCACCGCCTCTTCGAGCGTGCGGAAGCCGAGCTGCGCGAGGTACTCGCGCACCTCGCGCGCGATGAACATGAAGAAGTTCTCTACGAACTCCGGCTTGCCGGCGAAGTTCGCGCGCAGCTCAGGGTTCTGGGTGGCGATGCCGACGGGACAGGTGTCGAGGTGGCAGACGCGCATCATGATGCAGCCCGAAACCACGAGCGGGGCCGTGGCGAACCCGAACTCCTCGCCTCCCAGGAGCGCGCCGATGATCACGTCGCGGCCGGTCTTCATCGAGCCGTCGACCTGCACGGTGATCCGGTCCCGCAGGCCGTTGAGCAACAACGTCTGCTGGGTCTCGGCCAGCCCGAGTTCCCAGGGGCCGCCGGCATGTTTGAGCGAAGTGAGCGGAGACGCGCCCGTACCGCCGTCATGACCGGAGATCAGGACGACGTCGGCGTGCGCCTTGGAGACTCCCGCGGCCACTGTTCCCACGCCGACCTCGGCGACGAGCTTGACATGGATGCGCGCGAGGGGGTTCGCGTTCTTCAAGTCGTGGATGAGCTGCTTCAGGTCCTCGATCGAGTAGATGTCGTGATGTGGTGGTGGGCTGATGAGCCCGACTCCGGGCGTCGAGTAACGCACCTTCGCGATCCACGGGTAGACCTTGTGCCCCGGGAGCTGCCCGCCCTCGCCGGGCTTGGCGCCTTGCGCCATCTTGATCTGGATGTCGTCCGCGTTGGCGAGGTACTCGCTGGTGACCCCGAACCGGCCGCTCGCCACCTGCTTCACGGCGCTGCGCCGCAGGTCGCCATTCGCGTCCGGAAGGTACCGGTCCGGGTCTTCGCCGCCCTCGCCGGTGTTGGACTTCGCGCCGAGCCGGTTCATCGCGATCGCCAGCGTCTGGTGGGCCTCGAGGCTGATCGACCCGTAGCTCATCGCGCCGGTGGCGAAGCGCTTCACGATCTGCTCGGCCGGTTCGACGTCGTCGAGGGGGATCGGCTCCCGCACCCCGTCCCGGAATCCGAAGAGCCCGCGCAGGGTGCTGGCCTGAGCGGACAGGTCGTCGACCATCTTCGTGTACGTCCGGAACAGGTCCTCGCGCTTCTGGCGGGTCGCGTGCTGCAGGGTGAACACGGTCTCGGGGTTGAACAGATGAATCTCGCCCTCACGCCGCCACTGGTACTCGCCGCCGACCTCGAGACGGCGGTGCGCGCGTTCGGCCGGATTCGCCGGATGGGCGCGCGCATGCCTCGCCGCGACCTCCGCCGCGAGCACCTCGAGTTCGACGCCGTTGAGCCGTGACGCTGTGCCGGTGAAGTAGCGGGCGACGACCTCCTCGCCGAGGCCGATCGCCTCGAAGACCTGCGCACCCGTGTACGACTGCACCGTCGAGATTCCCATCTTGCTCATCACCTTGAGCACGCCCTTGCCGAGCGCTTTGACGAGGTTCCGGGCGGCCTGCTTCCCGCTGATCCCCGTGACCAGTCCCTCCCGGACGAGGTGCTCGACCGATTCCATCGCCAGGTACGGGTTGACCGCCGCGGCGCCGTACCCCATCAGCAGGGCGACGTGATGGACCTCGCGCGCGTCGCCGCACTCCACGACGAGACCGACCTGCGTCCTGGTCTTGGAACGGATCAGGTGGTGGTGTACGGACCCGGTGAGCAGCAACGACGGGATCGGCGCAAGGTTTGCGTCCGAGTGCCGGTCGGAGAGCACGATGATGCGGGCGCCGTCCTCGATCGCCTCGTCGACGAGGTCGTTGATCCGGTCGAGCCTGGCGCGCAGCGCCTCTCCCCCACCGGCAACCTCGTACAGGCCGCCGACGGTGACCGACGCGAATCCCTGCATGTCGTCGTCGTCGTTGATCCCCACGAGCTTGGCCAGCTCGTCGTTGTCGATCACCGGATACGGGATCACAACCTGTCGGCACGACGCCGGGCCGGGCTCGAGCAGGTTCCGCTCGGGACCGACCGTGCCGCCGAGCGCGGTCACGAGTTCTTCCCTGATCGCGTCGAGCGGCGGGTTCGTCACCTGCGCGAACAGCTGGCTGAAGTAGTCGAACAGCAACCGGGGACGGGTCGAGAGCACAGCGACCGGAGTATCGGTACCCATCGAGCCGATCGGCTCGGCGCCCGCCTGCGCCATGGGAGCGAGCAGGATTCGCAGCTCCTCCTCGGTGTACCCGAAGGTCTGCTGGCGGCGGGCGACCGAGTCCTTCGGATAGATCACGTGCTCCCGCTCGGGAAGGTCGGCCAGCTTGATGATTCCCGCGTGCAGCCACTCCCCGTACGGGTGTTCGGCGGCCAGGCTCGCCTTGACCTCGGCGTCGTCGACGATCCGGCCCTGGTCGGTGTCGACGAGAAACATCCTGCCGGGCGCCACCCGGCCCTTCGCCTTGATCGACGAGTTGGGCAACTCGAGCACTCCGGCCTCGGAGGCCATCACGACGAGACCGTCGTGCGTGACCCAGTACCGGCACGGGCGAAGCCCGTTCCGGTCGAGCGTTGCTCCGATCAACGTGCCGTCGGTGAAGCAGATCGCTGCCGGACCGTCCCACGGCTCGATGAGGCTCGCGTGGAATCGGTAGAAGTCGCGTACCTCCCGCGGCATCTCGGTGTTGTTCTCCCACGCCTCGGGCACCATCATCATCACCGCGTGCGGGAGGCTTCGGCCGGCGAGGTGGAGCAGCTCCAGCGCGTCGTCGAAGCTGGCCGAGTCGCTCACCAGATCCGCGCAGATCGGGAAGAGCTGCGACATGTCCTCGTCCGGGCCCCCGGCGAGTAACGGGCTCGCCAGCAGCGCCTCGCGCGCGTGCATCCAGTTGCGGTTGCCACGAATCGTGTTGATCTCGCCGTTGTGCGCCAGCATGCGGTACGGATGCGCGAGCGGCCAGCTCGGGAAGGTGTTCGTCGAGAACCGGCTGTGCACGAGTGCGAGCGCGCTGGTGAACCGCTCGTCGTGCAGGTCCGGGTAGTACTGCGAGAGCTGGACCGGGGTCAGCATGCCCTTGTAGACCAGGGTCCGCGCCGACAACGAGGGAAAGTACACGTCCGCCTCGTGCTCGGCCCGCTTGCGGACCCGGTAGGCCTTACGGTCCAGGTCGATGCCACTCAGGCCGTCGGGCGAGACCAGGAACACCTGCCGCATGACCGGCTCGACACTGCGCGCGACGACGCCGATCGCGTCGTGATCAACCGGGACGACCCGCCATCCTGCGACGACCAGACCCTCCTGGTGAACGATGCGGGAGAACGCGCGGAGCGCCTCGTCCCGGACTTCGGCGAGTACCGGCAGGAACGCCATGCCCACTGCGTACGCGCCCGCCTCCGGCAGCGCGAAGTCGACGCTGGCTCGCAGGAATGCATCGGGGACCTGCACGAGGATTCCCGCGCCGTCGCCGGTCTCCGGGTCGCAACCGGCCGCGCCCCGGTGGGCGAGGTTGCGAAGTGCGGTGATGCCGTGCCGGACGATCTCGTGCTGGCGCCTGCCGTGGACATCGACGACGAACGCGACGCCGCACGCGTCGTGCTCACGCGCCGGGTCGTAGAGGCCCTGCTTCGGCGGAACGGCCGAGAAAGGCGTCGTACCGGGCGCGCGGGGCGAGGGGAAAGCGGTCACCAGAGCGTCCTCAGGAAGAGCGAGCGAGTCGGGATCGGACGACGCTGTCCAGATGACGGTTACGGGCAGGTTAACCGGCCGCGTTCTGATCTGTCGAGCGGGATTGCCTGCGGTACCAAGCGTATCCGGTCACACGTCCTACGACGTGCTGCGACGATCGACGCCGCTACGACGTGCAATGACGTGCGATACCCGATCGGCACCGCTACGAGGTGCTGTGCCCGATCAGGAGACCGGCGCCGTAGGTCAGGCCGGTTGCTGCGGCACCGAGTACGAGCTGGCGCAAGCCGGCGAGCAGAAGCGGCCGCGCGGTGTACCGGCTCGCGAACGCGCCCGCGATGAACAGGGCCACGCCCGCCAGCGCGAGGGCGAGCGGAAGGACGTGCCAGCCCACTGCATACGGCAGGACCGGGACGAACGCGCCGATCGCAAAAGCGGCAAGGCTGGACAGCCCGGCCGTCCACGGACTGGGCAGCCGGTCGATGTCGACGCCGAGCTCCTGCTGGGTGTGGACGCGCAGAGCGGTGTCCGGGCTTGCCATCACCTGCGCGGCGACCGTATTGGCGAGCTCGCCGTCCAGGCCCAGATCCCGGTACACCTTGGCGAGCTCCGCCTGTTCGGCCTGCGGCGAGCGACCGAGTTCGAGACGCTCCATGCTCACCTCGGCGAGTGTTGCCTCGCGCTGGGTACGCACTGACGTGTACTCACCCACCGCCATGGATCCCGCGCCGGCGATCAGGCCGGCAAGGCCCGCGAGCAGCACCGTATGACCGGACCCGCCGCCACCCGCGACACCCGCGAGCAAGCTCGTATTCGACACGATTCCGTCCATGCCGCCGAAGAGAGCGGGACGAAGCGCGCTGCCCGCGACGTCGCGATGGTGATCGTGCGGAGGTAGGCGAACCTCTGCCGGCCCGGCACCGTACTCGGTCGTCACCCGCCACTCACCACCGACGCCGGGGTCTGCACCGGTGGCCCGAGCGTGGGCGCCGCACCCCGCTTGCGCCACATGTACCCGACCGACAACACGAACAGCACGAGGCAGGTGTAGTCGTTGAGCCGCAGGCCGGCGTATCGGTGCGCCTCGTCGATGCGCAGGTACTCGATCCATGATCGGCCGACGCAGTACGCCGCCACATAGAGCGCGAAGGCGCGTCCCGCGCCGAGGGCGAAGCGCCGTTCGGCCCAGACGACGAGTCCGGCGACGCCGACGTCCCAGATCAGCTCGTACAGGAAGGTCGGCTGGTACGTGGGCACGTTCGCATACCGCGGTTCTCGATGCGCGGGGTCGATCTCCAACGCCCAGGGCAGGCTCGAGGGACGGCCGTACAGCTCCTGGTTGAACCAGTTCCCGAGCCGCCCGATCGCCTGCGCGATCGGGATCGTCGGAGCGAGCGAGTCGGCGAGGTCGCTGAATCGGACCGGTACGCGGTGCCGTCGTGCTCCGATGTACGCACCGAGGGCGCCGAGGGAAATTGCACCCCAGATGCCGAGGCCGCCTTTCCAGATCTCCAGAGCGTCGATCGGATGGCGACCCGAGCGGAAGTAGAGCTGGTTGTCGGTGATGACGTGATAGAGCCGGCCGCCGACGATGCCGAACGGCACCGCCCAGACGCCGATCTCCCAGACCGTGCCCTTGGGATAGCCCCTGGCGGTGAAACGTCGATCGGCCCACCAGATGCACACCGCGATCCCGACCAGGATGCACAGCGCGTACGCCCGGAGCGGGAACGGCCCGAGGTGCAGCACATTGCTGCCCGGGCTCGAGATGCTCGTTCTCACGCAGCGACACTACGACGTCGGACTCCGACGACTCAGATCCTCGACGAGTACGCCGCGGCGCGAACCCCGTTCGCAAGATCGGTGACAAGAGCCCCAAGGCCCTTGAGGGCGGCTCCGGCGTCGGACCCGGCGTCGAGCAGGCAGCGAACCAGCGCGGAGCCGACGATAACCCCGTCCGCGAACGACGCCACCTGCGCGGCCTGAGCTCCGTCCGACACCCCCAGGCCGACCGCAATCGGGCGAGAGGTGTGCGGCCGTACCCGCGTGACGAGTTCTTCGGCCCGGCTGGACACCGCGGTCCGCGCGCCGGTCACTCCCATGGTCGACGCGGCGTACACGAAACCCGTCGTCGCGGCCACTGTCCTCGCGATGCGCTCGTCGGTGGAACTCGGCGCCACCAGGAACACGCGCTCGAGGCCGGCCGCGTCGGTCGCGTCCACCCAGTCCGCCGCCTCGTCCGGGATCAGGTCAGGGGTGATCGCGCCGGTCGCGCCGGTGCCTGCCAGGTCCCGGGCGAACGCCGCCGGCCCGTACCGCTCGATCGGGTTCCAGTACGTCATCACGACGGTGGCGGCGCCCGTCGCGGCAACCGCCTCCGCCGTGCGCAGAACGTCGGCCGTCGAGGTCCCGGTGCGGAGCGCCGCCTCCACGGCGGCCTGAATGGTCGGGCCGTCCATCAGCGGATCGGTGTACGGCAGCCCCACCTCGACGATGTCGACCCCGGCGTCCACCATCGCGCGGCACGCGTCGATGGCTCCGTCGACGCTCGGGAACCCCGCCGGCAGGTAGCCCACGAGAGCAGCGCGACGCTCAGCCTTCGCCTGGGCGAACGCTGAGGCGAGCGTGGTCACGCGGTTCCGAGGCCGAACCAGCGGGCTGCAGTCGCCGAGTCCTTGTCACCGCGGCCCGAGATGTTGATGACGACGGTGAGCGTCGCGGGGTCGCGCCCGGCCGCGACCTGCTCGGCAATCCATTCCTGTGCTCCGGCCACCGCATGCGCCGTCTCGATCGCACAGAGGATGCCCTCGCTCCGCGCGAGTTGCTGCAGCCCGTGCATCGCGTCCGCGTCGCTGATGCCGCGGTAATGCGCCCGCCCGGTGTCCCGTAGCCAGGCATGTTCCGGGCCGACTCCCGGGTAGTCGAGGCCGGCGGAGATCGAGAAGGTAGGCAGTGTCTGCCCGTCGTCGTCCTGCATCAGATACGACCGGGCCCCGTGCAGAACCCCGGGCGTGCCGGCGGTGAGCGGCGCAGCGTGATGACCGGTCGAGACGCCCTCGCCGCCTGCCTCGCATCCGATGAGCGCCACCCCGGGGTCGTCGAGGAAGGCGTGGAACGCCCCGATGGCGTTGGACCCGCCGCCGACGCAGGCCACCACCGCGTCCGGCAGAACCCCGGTGAGGTCCATGCACTGGGCACGTGCCTCGACACCGATGATCCGCTGAAAGTCCCTCACAATCATCGGGAACGGGTGCGGTCCGACGACACTGCCGAGCACGTAGTGCGTGTCCTCGACGTTGGTCACCCAGTCGCGTAGGGCTTCGTTCGTGGCGTCCTTGAGCGTCTTGGCACCGCTGCGCACGGGGATGACCTCGGCACCGAGCAGCTGCATCCGGCTCACGTTGAGCGCCTGGCGCTCGGTGTCCTCCTCGCCCATGTACACCGTGCAGTCGAGGCCGAACAGTGCGCAGCCACTCGCGGTGGCCACCCCGTGCTGACCAGCGCCTGTCTCGGCGATGACGCGCCGCTTGCCCATGCGCCGGGTCAGAAGCAACTGGCCGAGGACATTGTTGATCTTGTGCGAGCCGGTGTGCGCGACGTCTTCACGCTTGAGCAGGATCCGCGCACCACCGAACACCGCGCCGAGCCGACGGGCTTGCGTGAGCGGAGTGGGCCTGGCCGCGTACGAGCCGAG
>CAXTUZ010000049.1:11160-12554 GCA_964247525.1 uncultured bacterium | reverse complement strand
CAGCGCCACCGGCAGCATGCCGATGACCGGCAGCAGTGCCGTGGACCAGGACGTGGTGAAGGTGCTCCGCGCCGGTGGCTCGGCGAGCCTCAACTCGGCCGGCGCGGGCTGGACGTGCCAGCGGCGGCCCGGGCGGCTGGCAGCGCTCACGCGCTCAGGTTGCCGTATGCCGGCCGGGTGCGCGCCGGTTGTCCACACCCCCGGGGCACCGCTCGGGGATGACGGCGGGCGCCCGGCCGGGTAAGACTGCCGCATGCCGGTTTTGGATCCCACGGCCCAGCTGCGGAAGATCGCGTACCTTCTCGAACGCGAAGGCGCACCGACGTACCGGGTGCGCGCGTTCCGGCAGGCGGCCGCCACGGTCGACGAGCTGGGTGACCCCGGGCTGCGGGGACGAACGGCGCCGCTCACCGATCTGCCCGGCATCGGCGACACGACGGCGCAGGTGCTCCGGGAGGCCCTCGCGGGACGGACCTCGGACTACCTTGCCCGGCTCGAGGAGAACGCCGGCGACCTCGTCGAGGGTGGGGCGGCCGTCCGAGCGGCGCTCCGCGGCGACCTGCACACCCATTCCGACTGGTCCGACGGGGGGTCCCCGATCGACGAGATGGCCGCCGCGGCGCGGCACCTGGGCCATGACTACGTAGCGTTGACCGATCACTCGCCGCGTTTGAAGGTTGCCCACGGCCTGACGCCCGACCGCCTACGGCAGCAGCTCGACATCGTCGCGGCGGTCAACGAGAGCCTCGCCCCGTTCCGGCTGCTCACCGGCATCGAGGTGGACATCTTGGAGGACGGCTCGCTCGACCAGGAGAGCGAGCTGCTGGCGCGACTCGACGTCGTGGTGGCGAGCGTGCACTCGAAGCTGCGGATGGACCACGACTCCATGACCCGCCGGCTGGTGGCCGCCGTGGCGGATCCGAACGTCGACGTCCTCGGGCACTGCACGGGCCGGCTCGTGCACGGCAGGGGGCGCCCGGAATCGACCTTCGACGCCGAGCTCGTCTTCGCGGGGTGCGCCCGGTTCGGCGTCGCGGTGGAGATCAACTGCCGTCCCGAGCGCCTCGACCCGCCCCGGCGCCTCCTGCGGCTGGCCATCGAGTCCGGCGCCTATTTCTCGATCGACACCGATGCGCACGCCCCCGGTCAGCTCGAGTGGCAGCCGTACGGCTGCGCAAGGGCGCAGGAGTGCGAGGTGCCCCTCGAGCGCATCGTGAACACCTGGGCGGTCGAGGAACTGCTGGCCTGGACGGCACGCGCCGCGTGAGGCGGCGGGCCACCGGAGCAATCCTCGCTGCGACGCTCCCGCTGCTGGCCGGTTGCGGGGGGTCGGCGAGTCACAACGCCGGCGTCGATGCCTCCAATGCCCCCGACGATGCCACGCTGATCCTGCT
>CAXTUZ010000049.1:10093-11150 GCA_964247525.1 uncultured bacterium | reverse complement strand
GCGCAGCGCGCCGCCGCCCGCGCCGGTCGACGAGCCGTACCGGCATTCGGTCGACACCCTGTGCCAGCAGGTGCTCACCTACAACACCGCTCATCCCAATCCGTACCCGGACCTGAACCTGCTGTCGCCCGACAGCGCAACGCTGGCGAAACTCGGAACCTACTACGCCGCGAGCCCGTACGAGAAGGTGCTCGCCGCGATCATCCGGCGCCCGGCGCCGACGACCCATCCCGAGACCTGGTCCGCATTCGTCACCACGGCCGCCGAACTGCAGCGCCAGACACTCGCGCAGATCGCCGCAGCGCGCCGAGGGGATGTCGCGGCATTCGTCGCGACCCTGACGCCGGTTCAGTCCGCGCAGGTCCGGGTGTCCGACGCCGCCCATCAGACCGGCTTCGCCGCGCCGGAGAGCTGCGACTCGCTGTTCCGGATCAGCTGAGCACGGACGAGGTCAGGAGACGCCGCCCTCGCTGGCGCTTGCCGCGTCGACGACGCCGTCGTCGGCGATCCGGTACCTCTCCGCCGCCTCGGCCACCACGGAGGCTTTGACCTCTCCCTGCGCGGCGAGCGCGGCGAGTACCCCTACCGCGATCGACGGTCCGTCCACGTGGAAATGGCGCCGCAGCGCGGCACGCGTATCGGACCGGCCGTAACCGTCGGTGCCGAGCGAGGACCAGTCGCCCGGTACCCACTGCGCGATCTGGTCCGGGACAGCCCGCATGAAGTCGCTGACGCCGATGACCGGACCGGGCTGGTCGGACAACGCCGCGGTCACCCACGGCACGCGCCGTTCGGCGCCGGGATCCAGCAGCGCCTCCCGGTCGCACGCGAGCGCCTCGCGCCGCAACTCGTTCCACGAGGTCGCCGACCAGACGTCGGCGGCGACCCCCCAGTCCGCTTCGAGCAGTTCGGCCCCGCGGAGCGCCGCGTACATCCCGGTGCCGCTGGCGAGGAGCTGCGCCCGCGGCGCGGAGGTAAGCGGGGAGCGCTGATAGCGGTAGAGCCCTCGCAGCAGAGCACTCTCGTCGAGGTCGTCGGGTGCGGCGGGTTGCCGCAC
>CAXTUZ010000049.1:5205-10083 GCA_964247525.1 uncultured bacterium | reverse complement strand
GTTGTACAGGGTGAGGTAGTAGAACAGGTCCTCCGAGTGCGGGCCGTACATCCGGCGCAGCCCGTCGTGGACGATGACGGAGACCTCAAAGGCGAACGCCGGGTCGTACGCCACGCACGCGGGATTCGTCGCCGCGATGAGCAGCGAATGGCCGTCCTGGTGTTGGAGGCCCTCCCCGTTGAGCGTTGTCCGGCCTGCGGTGGCACCGAGGAGAAAGCCGCGTCCGAGCTGGTCACCCAGTGCCCACATCTGGTCACCGGTGCGCTGGAAACCGAACATCGAGTAGAAGATGTACACCGGGATCATGTATTCGCCGTGGGTGGCGTACGCGCTCGCCGCCGCAATCGTCGAGGCCATCGATCCCGCTTCGCTGATGCCCTCGTGCAGGATCTGCCCGTGTTCGGACTCCTTGTAGGAGAGCAGGAGTTGCCGATCGACGGCGTCGTAACGCTGCCCGCCGGGGGCGTAGATCATCGCGGTCGGGAACAGCGAGTCCATGCCGAAGGTCCGCGCCTCGTCCGGGATGACCGGGACGAACCGGCTGCCGAGGTGCTCGTCCTTCATGAGGTCCTTGAGGAGGCGGACGAAGGCCATCGTGGTGGCGACCTGCTGTTTGCCCGAGCCCCTGCGCAGCTCGCTGTATTTCTCGGGGTCGGGAATCGTCAACGGCTTCGCGCGCACGACCCGTCGCGGTAGCGACCCGCCGAGCAGCGCGCGGCGTTCCTTCAGATACGCGATCTCCTCGCTGCCCTCGCCCGGGTGGAAGTACGGCGGGAGCTCGCCCTCGAGCTCGCCGTCGCTGATCGGGAGGTAGAGCCGGTCGCGGAACTCCTTGAGCTCGGCCTTGGTCAGCTTCTTCATCTGGTGCGTGGCGTTGCGCGCCTCGAAATCCTTGCCGAGCGTCCATCCCTTGATGGTGTGGGTGAGGATCACCGTCGGCTGGCCGGTGTGCGCGCGGGCGGCCTTGAACGCCGCGTACAGCTTCCGGTAGTCGTGTCCTCCCCGTGAGAGGCGGGTCAGCTGCTCGTCGGACAGGTGGTCGACCATCGCCGTGAGCCGCCGGTCCGGGCCGAAGAAGTCCTGCCGGATGAAGGCGCCGTCCGACACGCTGTACGTCTGGAACTGGCCGTCCGGCGTGGTGTTCATCGCGTTGACCAGGACGCCGTCGCGGTCCGCGGCGAGCAGCGGATCCCAGTCCCGTCCCCAGATCACCTTGATCACGTTCCAGCCGGCGCCGCGGAAGTACGACTCCAGTTCCTGGATCACCTTGCCGTTCCCGCGTACCGGCCCGTCGAGACGCTGAAGGTTGCAGTTGACGATGAAGGTCAGGTTGTCGAGCTCCTCGCGGGCGGCGATGCCGATCGCGCCGAGGGACTCGGGCTCGTCCATCTCGCCATCGCCGAGGAACGCCCACACGTGCGACTCGCTGGTGTCGTGGATGCGGCGATGCAGCAGGTAGCGGTTGAAACGCGCCTGGTAGATGGCAGCTATCGCGCCGAGCCCCATCGACACCGTCGGGAACTCCCAGAAGTCGGGCATCAGCCGCGGGTGCGGGTAGGAGGGTAGACCGCCCGGCTTGGACTCCTGCCGGAACGCGTCGAGGTTTTTCTCCGAAAGGCGGCCCTCGAGATAAGCCCGTGCGTAGATGCCGGGCGAGGCGTGGCCCTGGACGAACACCTGGTCGCCGGAGGCGCCGTTGTCCTTGCCGCGGAAGAAGTGGTTGAAGCCGACCTCGTACAGGCTGGCCGCGGAGGCGTAGGTCGCGATGTGGCCGCCGACCCCGATCTCCGGACGGTTCGCCCGGGAGACCAGGATCGCGGCGTTCCAGCGGATGTATGCCCGTAGTCGGCGCTCGATGTGCTCGTCGCCGGGGAACCACGGCTCGTCCGCGGCGCCGATGGTGTTCACGTAGTCGGTGCTGGTGAGGGACGGGACGCCGACTGCCCGCTCGCGTGCGCGTTCGAGCAGTTTGAGCATCAGGTAGCGCGCCCGGGTGGTGCCCCCTTCGTTCACCACGGCGTCGAACGATTCGAGCCACTCGGCGGTCTCGGCCGGATCGACGTCCGGGATCTGGCTGGGAAGCCCGTCGGTGATCACCGCCCGCCGACCACCGGACACCGGCTGTTCCGTCATGCCGTCTCCTCGCTCCACCGTGACCTCGGCCGTCGGTCTTTCCGGCGCGATCGCGCCTTCATTCTCACCCCCGGCTCGGGCGATGCGCGCACCGGCGCGTCGCGACCCGGAAGGACCCTCGTCACGCGCAGTGATCCGGGGTGGACTAACCTCCGGACGTCGGCGCGGTGCGCTGGCCGGACGAGCAACTGGAGGAGATCGAGGTGAGCGCCACCGCGGCGAACGCGGGAGGAGAGGGCGGCGGCGGAGCCTCGCGGGGCCCGGCGGAACGCATGGGCGTCAAACCAGGTTTCCTGGTCCAGCAACTGGGTGAGGACACCGACATCGACACGTCGGTGGTCGACGACGTCTTGGCCCAGAGCGGTGCGGATCTCGTGGACGCGGACTCCGATGACGTCGTCGACCTGGTGCTGCTGTGGTTTCGCGAGGACGACGGCGATCTTGTGGACGTGCTGCTCGACGCCCGCCGTCAACTGGGCGACAGCGGCGCCATCTGGTTGCTCACGCCGAAAGCGGGACGAACCGGTCATGTGGAACCCGCAGACGTGTTGGAGGCCGTACCCACGGCCGGTCTGGCGCAGACCTCGACCGTGAGCATCGCCGCCGACTGGACCGGCATGAAACTCACGGCGCCCCGCGGGTCCCGCGCCCCGCGGCGGTAGGCCCCTACTCGCCGAGCGAGGTCCGCAGGTCGCGGACGTGTTCCTGCGTCTGAGTCAGCAATGGCTTGAGCGCCTCGGCGACGTCCGGAAGCCCCAGGTCCGTCGCCTGAGTCGTGCGCTCGCGGTAGCGCTCGAGCTGATTGGTCTCCAGCTCGAGGTCCTGCCGCAGCGCTTCCTTGCTGTCCGTCGTCGCGACGACGACGGGAACGGTCGTGGCGGGCAATCCACCGAGAAAGGCGACCTGTTCGGCGAGGATCTGCGCATGGATGAGTTCCTGGCCCACGTGGACCTTCAGCTCGTCGATGATGCTCTGGAACTCGGGCCCCGAGATCGTGGCGACGTGCTGCGTGTACTGGACGATCGACTGATACTCGGTGCTCAGGTCGCTGTTGAGAGCGTCCACGAATGCTTCCCGATCCACGGTTCCTCCTTTGCAACACCGCCGAGGCGATGGCGCGCCGCGGCGAGTTGCCGACGCGACTCTCGCATGCCCACAAGCGTGCATGTGGAAACGACGGTGTGGGAACAGCATGTCACGAGCGTGCGAAGGCGCCGCCGAGACGCGGCGGTGGGTACGGAAGTGGCCGACGGTCGCACCCACGACCTCACCCGATGAGCTGCTGCTCATTGAGGCGGACGCATGAGCGTCTACGACAATGCCGCATCAGCGAGCGGTTGCGGCGCCAGGCGTCGGTTCGCGGCCGAGGGTGACCAGAGCGGCGGGAGCGCGGATTATCCCGACGATCGCGACCAACAGGAACCACAGCAACGGGAAGACGAAGGGGAGAAACAGCGCGCCGAGAGCGGCGCCAAGCGCTCCCAGCCAGCCGCCGTATGCGAGCCAACGCGGCAATGTCCGGTTGCCTGTGGTGACCAGTGCGAACGCTGCGATGATCGCCGCCGCGATGAGACCGAAGGCCACGCACAGCTCCGGGAATGCGATGTCCATGATGACGCGAACCGTATCGCCGTTGGGTGCCGGCTCACTCCCGAACGTCATTGATCCAGCGATGGTCGCGTTGATGATCGCGGCGGTAGCGATCACGCCTGCGCCCGCTGCGCTGAGCGCACCGACGGTGCGGTCCGCGACGGTGTTGTTCGGCAGAAACGCGGTGCGGAGTGCTTGGACGAACCACACGAAGACGATGGCCGCGACGATAAGCAGGTATGCACTGATGAGGGTGTCGGTGCGGTGACCGCTGTTCGATATCCAACGCACATACTTTGCTGCTGCGGTCGCTTGCGTGTCTTTCTTCTTGATGTCGGGTGTGCTGACCAAGAACACGCCGACCAGGAACAACACGACGAACGCGAGGCCGGCCGTCATCGCCCGGCGCCATTGACCGACGGTTATCAGCACGAGCAACTCCTGACGAAGACCGTTGTGAGACCTCAGATCGTAGGGGCGAGGAGAAGGAAATAGTTGGATTGCCGGAAAGTAAGCACATCGTGCTTCTTTCGTCAATGCTCAACTCCGCAACGCGCACACGGTGGTGCGCACGGCCGACTCAGCGGGCGTTATCAAGCGCTGCCCGGTAGGAGACAGCGTGGGCCGTGGAGGCACCTACCCAGCACTGTGCTCAGCGGGACACCCCACAGCAGGCACACGGGATCGGCTTCGCTGAGCACGTCAGCGTTCGAGTGGTGGGCACGGCTGGGTTCGAACCAGCGACCGCCCGCTTGTAAGGCGGGAGCTCTACCGCTGAGCTACGCGCCCGTAGCGTTATTAGGCTACTGAGTGCGCAGTGGCAGTGGCGTCACTCGGGCTGCTCGGGCGCAGGGTCGTCATCGCGGCGCGTCCGCAGCCACAGCAGGCCGCCGACTGCTCCCGCAGCGAGGAGGCCGGTCGGCCCGAGCCAGAGCAGGGCGTCCGTCGAACCCTTCGAGTGCTGTGCTTGCGCGGCGCGCGCGGCTCTGTCCGCGGCGTAAGCGTCCACCCGCGGCGGGGAGGCCGTGGTGTGCGGCAGGGGATGCGCGCGCGTCGGGCGCCGGCGGAGAACCTTCGACGGAGGCAGCGGGCGAGGAGACGTCCGGAGCTGGTGAATGCCTCCGATTGGTCGTGGCCGCATTGATCCCGTCGATG
>CAXTUZ010000049.1:305-5195 GCA_964247525.1 uncultured bacterium | reverse complement strand
AGTCGGCGCTCCGACTGCTGGAACCGGCGTGGGTGTCAGCGCGGGCGGCGGTAGCGGAGCGGGAGCACCGCCGCCGGCGAAGATTGCCGCGACGGCCGCATAGCGCCGGTCCGCGATCGCCGTTCCGGTCCCGAAAAGAGCGGCATAGACGTCGGCGTCGAGCTCGAACGATTCGGCGACACACAGGCAGCCGGCGTGGGCACGGTGGGCGGCGTCGTCCGCATCGGGCTGCGTGGCGAAGATCTTGTTCGCCGCGTGTGAGCGGCAGGCGCTGCAGAGGCACGACGTCCGGCCGTGGCCGCCGCGCGGGTATCCCCACCGGGTGTTGAGCCGCCACGCGGTCGTGGTGGCCGCGCCGGAGAAGTCGAGCAGATCGAGCGCGCCGCCCTGGAGCAATCCACCGGCGGCGGCCACGACCGTCGAGGCACCTAGTGAGCGGGCCATGAATGCACGGCGGCTCAGCGGTGTCGGCGTGCGCATCGGTCTCCCGTTCGTGTCCCCATGTCGTGTCGGCAGGGAGCGGCGCGGCCCACGGATACGTCGGATGCGGTGATCGGCGGCGCCGGGCCCGGCCGTATCGGGGCGACCACAACCGACATCGCGAGTGAGAGTCCTACAGCCTGACGCACCCCTCACGGGGCAGTCCGACGGCACTTCTCCCACCCGTTCCGACGGCCGCGGTGTGCCCCACGGTCGGACCAGACGCCGCCCAGGGCCGCACCTTCGGTACTCGCGGGTCGTGCCGCTTCCAGCCGTACGGGAACAGCGATGGCCCCGTACCGGCTCAGGAGTTATCGACGGAACACGCTTGGACTAAAGGAGCACGCTCACCTTGCGCTCGATTCACCCGAACAGCGCAGGCAGTTCGCCGGCCGCGCCATCGATGTCGAGCAGCAGACCGCGGGCCACGGTCAACCCGCGAGGACGAGTTCGTGGACGAAGGCGAGTTTGCGGACGACGCGGGGGGCGAGCGCGAACGGATAGAGGTCGTCGCGTCCCATGCTCCTGTTGACGGCGTTGAGCGCCAACGTCAGTGGCACCCATTGCCGCATCAGATCGCGGATCGACTCTGAGTTGTCGTCCGGTAATGCCGACAGCGGTGCGGCCGACGTACCGCTTCCGACGTCGGGGCCGCCGATCCAGATGCCGAATTCCGAGGCGGTCTGCAACGTGTCGCGGATATGTAGGTAGTGCGCGAACGTCTCGGCCCAGTCCTCCCACGGGTGCATCGTCGCGTACGCCGAGACGAAGTCGTCCTCCCACCCGGCCGGAGCGCCCTGCTCGTAGTGGCGCTCGAGGGCCCCGGCGTAGTCGGCGCGTTCATCGCCGAAAAGGTGGCGGAACATGCCGATATCGCGTCTCGGGCGGGTGCTCTTCTCGCCGACGTATACCTCCCAGTAGTAGTGACCGGTCTCGTGCCGGAAGTGCCCCAGCATCGTCCGGTACGGTTCCGCGAGTTGGGCGCGTAATGCCTCGCGATGTGCGTCGTTTCCCTCCGCCAGATCGAGGGTGACGACCCCGTCCGCGTGACCGGTCGTCACGGGTTGATCTCGGCTCGAGAGCAGGTCGAACGTCAAGCCGGCCGGATTGTCGGCCGATCGGCCATCGACAGGCATGTGCTGGTCGAAGAGCTGGAAGAGCAGCCGGCGCTTGCTGGCCTCGGCGTCGGCCCACGCGGCCAGCGCCTCCGGATCGTCGTCGGCCGGACGGGTGCGGGTCAGCCGGCAAGACGCACAGAATGCCCCGCCGTCGTCGACGAGCCAGTTGCAGCCCACGCGCTGCGCGTTCGCGCACGGGCGTACGACCGTGCCGTCGACGAGGGTGCCCCCGGACTCAGCGGCAAGGGCGACGAGCCGCATCCTCGGAACGGCGAAACGTTGCTCGTGCCCGCACCGCAAGCACAGCGTGTTCTCGAAGAACAGCAGGTTCTCGCAGATATCGCAGGCGAACGCGCGCACAAGGTCCTTTCGCGGGGAAGTGGCGGGACTCGGCAAATGTCTCACGTGGTGTGATGTCGTGATGGGCGCCGATCGCGGGACCGCTTCGCTCGGCGAGGTCCTCGATGTGCTCGACACGTGGTACGACCCGGCCTGGGCCGAGTCGTGGGACACGGTGGGTCTCGTCCTCGGCGACCGCGGCCGGCCTGTCCGCTCGGTCCTGTTCGCGGTGGATCCGACGCCCGCGGTGGTCGACGAGGCCGTCGGCGGTGGCGCTGATCTGCTCGTGACCCACCACCCGCTCTGGCTGGGCGGAACGGACCGGCTCGACGGTTCGAAAGGAGCGATCTGCAGACGCCTCCTCGAGGCCGGGTGCGCGCTGCACGTCGCGCACACGAACGCCGACGTCGCCGTGAACGGGGTTTCGGACGCGCTCGCCGGCGCGCTGGGGCTCAGCGAGGTGCGGACGCTCGTCCCACAGCTCGAGGCGCTCGACCGCTGGGTGGTGCACGTACCCGGCACGCACACCGACAGGGTTCTCGCCGCGATGTCGGCGGCCGGTGCCGGCGTGCTCGGTGACTACGACCGGTGCTCCTTCGTCAGCGGCGGTACGGGCAGCTTCCGGCCGCTCACCGGCGCCGCGCCGTACCTGGGCCAGGAAGGGGTGTTGGAGCGGGTCGCGGAGGACCGCATCGAGATGATCGGCGAGCCGCGGCGGCGCGACGCGATCGCGGCCGCGGTGCGAGCGGCGCATCCGTACGAGGAGCCCTCCCTGACCGTCGTCGAGACCCGCACACCCTCGATGCGAGGTCTCGGCCGGATCGGAGTGTTACCGGAACCGCTGCGGCTGAGCGATTTCGTGCGTCATGTCGACACGTGCCTGCCGGCGACGGCGGCAGGAGTGCGCGCGACCGGCGACCCCGACACCCTGGTGCGCACCGTGGCGGTTGCGGGCGGTGCCACCATCGACCTCGCCGGAGCGGCGCACGCCGGCGGGGCGCACGCGTTCGTCACCTCGGACTCCAAGCACCACCGCGCTCTGGAGGCGCCGCTGCCGATCGTCGACGTGGCGCACTGGGCGGGGGAGTGGCCGTGGGTGCGGGCCGCCGCGGATCGACTCCGCGCGGCCCTGCCCGGCGCTTCCGTCGCCGTCTCGCACCTGGTCACCGATCCGTGGACGACCACTGCCGGTGGCTCCTCGTACCGCGTCAACACCGAACCCGTGTAGACACAGCACCGTGAACGCCGACCCTTTCGTCCAGCTCAAGCTGCTCGACCTGCAGGACTTCGACTCCCGTCTGCACCGGCTCGAGACCCGACGTGCGACGCTTCCCTCGCACGCCGCCATCGCCTCGGCCGATGCGGAGCTCGTCACCGCCCGCCGCGCCCTCGTCGGATTCGAAACCGAGATCTCGGATCGGAGCAGGGCCGCGGCGAAACTCGAAACCGATATCGAACAGGTGCGTGCGCGCGCGGCGCGCGACCAGCAGCGGGCCGACTCGGGCTCCGCGTCGGGGAAGGAAATCGAGAGCCTTCAGCACGAGATCGCGTCGCTGGCCCGGCGGCAGACCGTCCTCGAGGACGAGGAGCTCGAGCTGCTGGAACTTCGGGAGAACGCCGAAATCGCTGCGGCACAGGAAAGATCGAGAATCTCGGACGTGGAGAGCCGCCGGTCGGCCGCGGTCGCCGAACGTGATGACGAACTCCGCAGGATCGATGCCGAGAAGGCGTCGCTGAACGCAGAACGTGCCGCGCTGGCACCGCAACTGCCCGCGGATCTGGTCACGCTGTACGACCGCATCCGGGCTGAGCGCGGCGGCGTCGGCGCCGCTGCCCTCGTTCGCCGCCGCTGTGAGGGCTGCCACCTCGAACTCGCCGGCAGCGACCTCATCGCGCTGCGCAGCACCCCCGCCGAGGCCGTCGTCCGGCACGAGGACTGCGGCCGGATCCTCGTTCGCACGGCCGAATCCGGGCTGTGACCACGCGACTGACGGTCGAGGCCGACGGCGGCTCGAGGGGCAACCCCGGACCGTCGGGATACGGCGCTTTGGTACGGGATACGCGGACCGCGCAGGTACTGGCTCGGCGTAACGGATTTCTCGGCACCACCACGAACAATGTCGCCGAATATCAGGGCCTGATCGAGGGGCTCCGGGCGGCCGCGACGATCGACCCGGGCGCCGAGGTGGACGTGCTCATGGATTCCAAGCTCGTGGTGGAGCAGATGTCCGGGGCGTGGAAGGTCAAGCACGACGGGTTGAAACCCCTGGCGGCGCAGGCGATCGAACTGGCTGCCGGCTTTCGGGCGGTGCGGTACCGATGGATTCCCCGCGCGCAGAACGGTGACGCGGACGCGCTTGCGAACGAGGCGATGGACGCTCGCGCCGGGACGTACGACGGACTCGACGACGTGACCTTCGACCCCTCCGACCCTCCGGATGCGGTCGAGCCGCGGCCCGCAAGCGCGGTTGGCGTCACCCACTTGGTGCTGTTACGTCATGGACAGACCGAGCTGTCGGTCGAACGGCGGTTCTCAGGTACCGGTGACCCGCCGCTCACCGATCTGGGCCGTCGCCAGGCGCTAGCGGCGGCGGAAAGACTCGCTGCGACAGGCTCTTTCGACGTAGTCATCAGTTCACCGTTGGCGCGTGCCCGGGCCACGGCCGAGGCCGCGGCGGACCGACTCGGCCTGCCGGTGCAGGTCGAGCAGGCGTGGCGTGAATGCGACTTCGGCCTGTTCGAAGGGCTGTCGGGGGCCGAGGCCGAGGCGCGATTTCCGGCCGAGTTCGCCGCGTGGATCGCCGATCCACGGACGGCGCCACCGGGTGGTGAGTCACTCGCCGCGGTCGCCCTCCGGACCGACGAGGCCTGTGAGCAGTTGCGGACAGGCCGTTACGCCGGGGCGCGCGTGCTGGTGGTCAGTCACGTCACCCCGATCAAGTCGGTGGTAGGG
>CAXTUZ010000049.1:0-295 GCA_964247525.1 uncultured bacterium | reverse complement strand
CCCGCCCCTGTATGTGTGGGTGTTTGGGCGGGCGCCGGCGCCCCCCGCGACGGTGTTCCGGACGCTCCATCTCGATCTCGCGTCGTTGACGCTCGTGGAGTTCCGGGACGGCGGGGGAGTGCTGCGTACCTGGAACGACACGGCACACCTCAGCGGTATCAGCGAACCAGGACCGTCCAGGTAGTCCAGTCCACCGCGCCGGATGCCGGCAGGTGGGCGGCGCGCTGGACCGCGGCGACCGCGCCCGCAGTCTGCGGCCCGTAGTCACCGTCGATCGCGATCCGCTGTCCGTGGG
>CAXTUZ010000048.1:0-12582 GCA_964247525.1 uncultured bacterium | reverse complement strand
CTCCTGATCCGGGGCTTCGGCGGGATTGTCGTAGCCGGTCACGGGGCTGTCGTCGGTCCGCTCGGTCGCGGCCGCGGCCGCCGGATCCGCGGCACTCCCCGATCCCACGCCGCCGTTCGACTCGTCCCTGCTCGTCATCACGTCAGTGCGTCTCGAGCGCCGGCTTGGAGGAGCGCAGGTGGGACTGACCCGCCGCGCCCGCCTTTATCTCGGCCGGAGTCGGGAGACCGAGCGCCTTCGCCCGCTCAGTCTCGCGGCCCTCGCGGCGCGCCTTCGCCTCGGCCGCGAGTGTCGTCCGGGCGTCGAGCTTCTCGTGCCGGATCTTGTCGTGCAGCTTCAAGATCGCGTCCATGAGCATCTCCGGGCGGGGAGGACAACCGGGCAGATAGATGTCGACCGGGACGATGTGATCGACGCCCTGCACGATCGCGTAGTTGTTGAACATCCCGCCACTGCTCGCGCATACGCCCATCGAGATCACCCACTTGGGGTTGGGCATCTGGTCGTAGAGCTGACGAAGCACCGGTGCCATCTTCTGGCTCACCCGGCCCGCCACGATCATCAGATCGGCCTGCCTCGGGGTGGCCGAGAACCGTTCCATACCGAACCGCGCGAGGTCGTAACGAGGACCGCCGACGGCCATCATCTCTATGGCGCAACACGCCAGGCCGAAAGTCATCGGCCAGACCGATGCGGAGCGGCCCCAGTTGACGAACTTCTCCAGGCTGGTGAGCAGGATGCCCGAGGGGAGGTTCTCCTCTAGTCCCATTCGAGTCCTCCCCGTCGCCACACATAGGCGTACGCCACGAAGACGGTGAGGATGAACAAGACCATCTCGACGAGGCCGAAGACGCCGAGATGGTCGAAGGCCACGGCCCACGGGATCAGGAAGATGATCTCGATGTCGAAGACGATGAAGAGCATCGCGGTGAGGTAGTACTTGACCGGAAAGCGGCCGGTCCCCGCCTGCGGGGACGGTTCGATGCCGCACTCGTACGCATCAAGTTTCGCGCGGTTGTACCGGCGGGGGCCGACGAGGCTCGCGGTCAGAACTGATCCCCCGGCAAAGGCGGTCGCGAGTGCGAACAGCACGACGATGGGAACGTACATCGTCACCATCGGCGGTCCTCCTCGGCAAGTTCGAACGCGCGGCGCAGCGCCGCTGAGCAGCCTAACGAGCGCGTCCCGAATCGACGCGCTGGAGGGCGGTTCATCGCGTTCTCACCGGCATGTCAGCCCGCGCTCACGCGGCCGGCGCGAGGCGGCTCAGGGCGTTGATCAGCCGGTCCATGGCATCGCCGCCATGCGGATCGGTGAGGTTCGCGAGCAATTTCAAGGTGAAGCGCATCAAAGTCGGTCGCGGCAGACCGTAGCGGGTGGCGAGCTTCATGACCTGCGGGTGGCCGATCGCCCCGACGAACACCCGGCCGAGGGTGTAGTAGCCGCCGTACGCCTCCTTCATCCGCTGTGGATACGCGCCGAGCGCCTGCTCGCGGGCCGAACCCGCGGGCCGGGACATGGCCTGGGTCACGACCTCGGCGGCCATCAACCCCGATTCCATCGCGTAGGCAATTCCCTCCCCGTTGAACGGATTGACGGCGCCACCGGCATCCCCGACAAGCAAGGCGCCCCGGGCGTAGTGCGGGGTGCGGTTGAAGCCCATGGGCAACGCGCCACTACGGATCGGCCCGGTCGCATGCTCCTCGCTGAAATGCCACTCCGGCGGCATCGAGGCGAGCCAGCTGTCCAGCAGCGCGCGATAGTCGGTGTTCTGAAAAGCCTTGGTGCTGTTGAGGATTCCTAGCCCGACGTTGCTCGTACCGTCTCCGACCCCGAACACCCAGCCGTACCCGGGCAGCAGATGGCCGCGGGTGTCGCGCAGTTCCAGCCAGGACTCGAGGTAGTCGTCGTTCGTCCGCGGACTGGTGAAATACCGGCGTACCGCGACGCCCAGTGGACGGTCTTCGCGCCGGGTGATTCCGAGCGCGAGCCCGAACCGCCCGGACACCCCGTCCGCGGCGATCGTCAACGGCGCCCGGAACGTACGGCCGTCCTTCGACTGGACCCCGACGACGCGGCCGGTGACCTCGTCGAGCAACGGGGCGGTGACCGCGGTGGACTCGTACAACGCCGCGCCCGCTTTCACCGCCTGCGCGACGAGCAGGTGATCGAGGTCGAGCCGGGGCCGCACCAGCCCGAAGTCGGGAAAGGTGGCGAGCTCCGGCCAGGGAAGCTCGAGTCGGGTGCCCCCACCGAAGATGCGCAGCCCGCGGTTACGGATCCATCCCGCGGTCGGCGAGGTGTCGATACCCATCGCGACCAGGCTCTTGACCGCACGCGGGGTGAGTCCGTCCCCGCAGACCTTCTCGCGCGGGAAGGCAGCCTTCTCCAGCAGCGCGACGGTGAGGCCCGCCTGCGCGAGGTGGTACGCCGCGGCGCTTCCGCCGGGGCCCGCACCGACGACGATCACGTCGGCCTCGTGTGCGGTCACCGAACTCCACTCCCGGCTGATCTTGTGAACATCTTCACGAGCCCGTACGGCGTGAGTCTACGAGCGTTCGAGGTCGGGTGCCCGTCGCAGCCCCGGCCGTCGCGCGGTGTGTATCGCAACGATCCCCCCGCTGAGGTCCCGCCCGCCGCCCCCCACCCAGCCGGATTTCTCGATGATGTCGGTAAGTGCCCGCTCCTCGGGCCACGCCCGGATCGACTCGGCGAGGTAGACGTACGCCGAAGGATCGCTCGAGATCCTTCGGGCCACGGCGGGAAGGGCCCGCATCAGGTAGTTGTCGTACACGGCGCGCGCACCGCGCCAGCGCGGATGGCTGAACTCGCACACCACCAGGCGCCCGCCCGGCTTCGTCACCCGGGCGAACTCCGTCAGCGCGGCACCCGGGTCGGCGACGTTCCGCAGCCCGAAGGAGGTGGTCACCGCGTCGAAACTCGCATCCCCGAAGGGGAGCGCAAGCGCGTCCCCGGCGACGAACGGAAGGTCCGGGAGGCGGCGCCGGCCGGAGTGCAGCATGCCGAGCGAGAAGTCCACCGCGACGACATGCGCTCCGGTCCGCCGCAGCGGAACGCTGCTCGTGCCGGTGCCGGCCGCCACGTCGAGAACTCGCTCACCCCGGCTTGCAGCCACCGCCGCGCTCACCTGATGACGCCATCGCCTCGCCTGACCGGCGGACAGCACGTCGTTGGTGAGGTCGTAGCGGCGGGCAACCTCGTCGAACATGCGCGCTACCTCGCGGGGTTCTTTCGCAAGCGTCGCGCGGGTCATGGTCGACGTGCGGCCGGCACGCTCAGGCCGGGGTCAAGGCGAGCGCCGTCGAGGAGAAGTGGCTCGCGACGCGGTCATCGACCGGGTCCTGGGCAGGATCGCTGTGCACCACGAGATGACGGTAGAGGGTGTCGCGTTGCGCGGGCACGCGCCCGGCCGTCCGGATCAGCGTGATCAGCTCCGACCGGTTGGTGCGGTGCCTGGCTCCCGCGGAGGACACCACATTCTCTTCGAGCATCACCGAACCGAGGTCGTCCGCACCGAGGTGGAGGGACAGCTGGCCGACCTCCTTGCCGGTGGTGAGCCAGGACCCCTGGAGGTGCTCGATGTTGTCGAAGAACAGGCGCGCCACCGCGACCATCCGGAGGTACTCCAGGGTGGTGGCCTGCGTTCGGCCCTTGAGGTGGTTGTTCTCCGGCTGATAGGTCCATGGGATGAAAGACCGGAAGCCACCCGTCCTGTCCTGCACATCGCGGATGAGACGCAGGTGCTCGATGCGCTCCGCATTGGTCTCGCCGGTACCCATCATGAAGGTGGCCGTCGAGGAGATCCCCAGCCCGTGCGCCGTCTCCATCACTGACAGCCAGACCGATCCCGGCTCCTTGAGCGGGGCGATGGCGGTACGTGGGCGCTCGGTCAGGATCTCTGCTCCGGCGCCGGCGAACGAGTCGAGCCCGGCGGCGTGGAGCCGCGAGATCACCTCGTCGTGCGCCAGACCGGACACCCTGCCGATGTGCACGACTTCCGAGGCGCCGAGCGAGTGCAGTACCAGTTGCGGGTGCGCAGCCTTGATGGCGCGAAACGTGCCCTCGTACCAGTCGATGCCCAGATCCGGGGAGTGGCCACCCTGCAACATGATCTGCGTTGCGCCCAGGTCGACGGCCTCGGCGCAGCGGGTCACGATGTCTTCGACCGACCGCGTCCAGCCCTCCTCGTGCTTGGGCGACCGGTAGAAGGCACAGAACTTGCACGCCGTGACGCAGACGTTCGTGTAGTTGATGTTCCGGTCGATGATGTACGTCGCGATGTGCGCCGTCGCGCCGTACCGGGCGCGGCGAACCCGGTCGGCGGCCTGACCGAGGGCGTGGAACGGTGCGTCCTGGTAAAGCTCCAGGGCCTCCTCGGGAGTGATCCGGCCACCGGCCGCCGCACGGTCCAGGACCGTCGAGACCGAACTGCTCACGCGGTGAGCGTACGGCGAAGCCTCACAGCTGCGCGATCTGGAGCGCCGCGTCGGCGGGCACCGCTCCGAGGTGGGCGGCGCGCCTGGTGAACTCCGCGATGCCGCGGCGCTGCGGCTCGCCGAGCGCGAAGTCGAGCGACCGGAAGTAACCGGCGAGAGTCGGCGCGTCGAACGACTCCCAGCGGGCCGCCCGCTCGGCAACGCCGTCGACGTCGCGCAACGCCTCCCGCAGGGAGCGCACGAAGGCCCGGTGGACGTCCTTGACCAACCCCGGGTGAGCCTGTGCGTACGCCCGGCGAGCCGCCCAGACGGCGAAGACGAACGGCAATCCCGTCCACAGCTTCCACGCGGCACCGAGGTCGGTGAGATACAGCCCCAGCCGGGGCGCGTCGTACGTCGCACGAAGCGCGGCATCGCCGATGAGGACGGCCGCATCGGCGGCGCGCAACATGGCGTTGAGGTCGGGAGGCATCACCTCGTACCGGGGACGGAGGGACCGCTGCTGCTCGAGCAGCAGGCGCGCAAGGAGTACCGACGTGCGCGACTGCGAGCCCAGGGCGACCAGGGCACCGTCCAGGTCGTCGATCGGACGGGTACCGACCAGGACGACCGAGAGGACCGGGCCGTCGGAACCGACGGCGATGTCAGGAAGCACGAGCAGTTCGCTCGCGTGCACGAGCGCGGGAATGAGGCTGATCGGGCCGACGTCGAGATCGCCGCCGATGAGGCGGTCGTTCAAAGCGTCGGGAGTGTCCTTGTGCAGATCCACCTCGAGCAGCGCACCCGACCGGACCAGCCCGTCGTAGAGCGGTAGGCAGTTCAGGTACTGGATGTGACCGACCCTCGGCTTCGGCACCACGTTCGAGGAGCCGTCCATGAGTCGAGGCTAGTGCCGATTCCGGTGAGACGCGTCACGAGGTGTTCCGGATTTGTTTGCCCTCTGCTAACTTCTTGGCACGGGATTATTTCTGGCCGGGCGCGGTGCCTGGAAAGGGGCTCGACGATGAGCGCTGCTGCCCTCGACGTGCGGGCCGACGCCGACCCTCGCGGCCCGAACTACAAGTGGATCGCCCTGTCGAACACCACCCTCGGTGTCCTCATGGCGTCGATCACCGGCTCGATCGTGCTCATCTCCCTGCCGGACATCTTCCGGGGGATAAAGCTCGATCCGCTCGCGCCCGGCAACTCGTCGTATTTCCTGTGGATATTGACCGGATTCCTGCTCGTCACGGCGGTGCTCGTCGTCAGCTTCGGCCGGATCAGCGACATGTACGGCCGTGTCAGGATGTACAACCTCGGATTCGCGATCTTCACCCTCTTCTCGGTCGCGCTCGCCCTGACACCGTTCGAGGGCCGGTCCGGTGCCCTGTGGATCGTCGTCATGCGCTTGCTCCAGGCAGTCGGCGGCTCGTTCCTCTTTGCGAACTCGAACGCCATTCTCGCGGACGCATTTCCCGCGGATCAGCGTGGATTGGCGCTCGGCATCAACGGAATTGCCGCGATCGGCGGATCGTTCATGGGACTGCTGCTGGGCGGCGTGCTCGGCCCGATCAACTGGCGGCTGGTATTCCTGGTATCCGTGCCGTTCGGCCTGTTCGGCACCGTGTGGGCGTACGTGAAATTGCAGGATTCCGGCGATCGGCAGCCGGGAGAACTCGATGTGTGGGGGAACCTGACTTTCGCGGTCGGACTGGTGGGAATTCTGTCCGGGATCGTCTACGGACTTCAGCCCTACGGCGGTCATTCCATGGGTTGGACCAACCCGATGGTATTGATCTTCGTGTTCGGCGGACTGGCGCTTCTCATCGCGTTCGGATTCATCGAGAATCACGTCGCCGAACCGATGTTCGACCTCCCCCTGTTCAAGATCCGCGCCTTTTCGATGGGAAATCTCGCCGGTCTTCTCGCGGCAACCTCGCGGGGCGGGCTCCAGTTCATGCTGATCATCTGGCTTCAGGGCATCTGGCTTCCGCAACACGGTTACTCGTTCGAGCGCACGCCGCTGTGGGCCGGGATATTCATGCTGCCCCTGACGATCGGATTCCTGATCTCCGGCCCGATCGCCGGTGTGCTTTCCGACCGGTACGGGGCGAGGCCGTTCGCGTGCGGTGGTCTGATCCTGAATGCGACCACATTCCTGCTGCTCGAGTTGTTGCCGATGAACTTCGACTACGTGCCCTTCGCGATCCTCCTTCTGGTGATGGGACTGTCGATGGGCCTGTTCTCCGCGCCGAACAGCACGGCGGTCATGAACAGCCTCCCGGCCAACAAGCGCGGCGTGGGAGCGGGCATGCTCACCACGTTCCGGAACGGCGCGAGCGTTCTGTCCATCGGTGTGTTCTTCACGATCATCACCCTCGTTCTCGCCGCCCGCCTGCCCGGCTCGATGTACTCGGGCCTGACCCAGAACGGGGTTCCCCCCGCGCAGGCCCACCAGATCGCCAACCTGCCCCCCATCGGCAGCCTGTTCTCGGCGTTCCTGGGTTTCAACCCGATCCAGCAGCTCCTCGGGTCGGCGCAGCAGGCACACGTCACGGCCGCGCAGTACTCCTACCTCACCGGGCGGGGGTTCTTCCCGCGCCTGATCTCTGCGCCGTTCGGTGCAGGGCTACACCTGGCTTTCGACGTCGCCGCCGGAGCGTGCTTCATCGCCGCGGCAGCTTCCTGGGCGCGTGGCGCGAAGCCCGAAGAAACGATCGCGGCGTACCCGCCCGCCTCCTCGCCGGCTGCCGGCGTCGGGCTCGCGACGGCGGGCGATGTCGCCCTCGAAGAGGTCGGAACCGGATCGATGGTCGACGAACTGGAGACGAGCCACCGCCGGTAGGCGCTCCCTGCCGGCCGTCGCGCGATCAGCGCGGCCGGCGACCGCGTTCCCGCTGGACCCGACGAGCTTCGAGAGCGGACGCAACGTCCTCACGTTGCCTGCGCGCCAGCGGATACGACATCACCGCGGACACCACGAAGGCGATTGCAAGCTTGGCGAGGAAGTAAACGTCCAGCGGCAGGAGAACGCCGAGTACTACCAGGAAGACGACGAGGCGGATCACGGTGTACACCGCGACGATCCGAGCCAGCTGACCACCCGCCGCCGGCGGCGCGTTCATGAGGGCAGCCGCTTTCCGAGACGCCGCAGATAGAGCGGGTACGTACACAGCCCGATCAGCATCGCCAGCAGGGCCCACGAGCCGGCCGCTCCGGTTCCCAGTCCGCTGAGCCGCGCGACTGCGAAGACGACGAGTCCTGGGCCGAGAACCGCCGCGGCGCCGAGGAAACTCAACCACGCGAGTGACGGCAACGCCGCTACGCGGGCCGGATCGGGAGGCCCCAGCTCACGCATCGCTCAGGCCCACACCGGCTGCGGAGTGTCGCGCCGGTGGGTGTCCGGCCCGTCGAAACGCGCGACGATCTCGTAGCGGGTATTGCGTTCCGCCGGGGTGAAACCCGCATCCCTGATCAGGGTCAGCAGGTCCTCTCGCGTCATCTCGGCGGGCGTCCCGAAGCCGTCGGCATCATGGGTGATCTTGTACTCGACGACCGATCCGTCGAGGTCGTCCGCGCCGAAGTTGAGCGAGAGCGCGGCCGTGGTGAGCCCGTGCATGACCCAGAAGTTCTTGACGTGCGGGACATTGTCGAACAGGAGGCGAGAGACGGCGAACGTACGCAGTGCCTCGGCGCCTGTGGCCATGGTGGTCCGGGCCTGGAGGCGATTGCGTACGACCCCGGTCTTCACGTCGTGGAAATCGTGTTGATAGCGCAGCGGGATGAACACCGCGAAGCCGCCGGTCTCGTCCTGGAGCTCCCGGAGCCGCAGGACGTGATCGACCCGATGACGCGGAGATTCGATGTGCCCGTAGAGCATCGTGCTCGGGGTCTTCAGACCCTTGCCGTGCGCGACCCGGTGAATCCTCGACCAGTCCTCCCAGTGGCACGCGTGATCGACGATCTGCATCCGGATCTCCGGATCGAAGATTTCCGCGCCGCCTCCGGTCAGCGACGCGAGACCCGCGTCGATGAGCTCGTCGAGGATGTCGCTCGCGCTCAGCCCGGAGATCTTCTCGAACCACTGGATCTCTGTCGCCGTGAAGGCCTTGATGCTGACTCCGGGCAGCGCCTCGGTCAATGCCGAGATCGCGCGAGGGTAGTAGCGCCAGGGCAGCGTCGGGTGCAAGCCGTTCACCACGTGCAGTTCGGTGATGCCGGCGGGTTCCATCTCCTTGGCAAGCCGCACAGCCTCTTCGAGGCGCATCGTGTACGCGTCCGCCTCGCCCGGTTTGCGCTGGAAACTGCAGTACGCGCAGGAGGCGCTACACACGTTCGTGAGGTTGAGGTGGCGGTTGACGTTGAACAGGGTCACGTCGCCGTTCAGCCGCGTGCGTACGTGATGCGCAAGGCCGCCCAGCCAAGCCAGATCGTCGACTTCGTAGAGCCATTCGCCGTCCGCCCGCGTGAGCCGCTGCCCGGTAAAGACCTTCTCCTCGATCTGCTGCTTCCGCGTGTCGGTCACGTCATCAGGGTACGTGCCCTCGGACTCAGAGCCCGTCCAGGACCGAGGTGACGACCCGCTCGAGTCCCTCGTCGCGGGCGCCACGCGGCAGCGAGCGCAACGGACCGTCGAGGAGTAGCACGGCGTACCCGTGCACCGCGGACCAGGCCGGAAATTCCGCGTACGGCCGGCGGCGTGCCGGCAAGGCGCCGCTCGACACGAGGTCGTCGAGACAGGCGCCCAAGATTTCGTAGGGGGACCGGCCCCCGTGCGGGCCGACGTCGCCGTCGGCCGGCAATCGGTCGGGAACCGCGAAGGCGGTCCGGAACAGTCCCGGTTCGGCGAGTGCGAACTCGACGTACCCGCGTCCGCAGGCGAGGAGGCGCTTACGGGCACCGGCCTTCGACGCGGGCCGGGCGTGCGCGGCCTCGATCGCAGCAACCAGCTGGTCCGAGAGCGCGGCCATGCCCGTCTCGCAGACTGCTTGCAGGAGTGCGTCCCGGTCCGCGAAGTGGCGATACGCGGCGTTGTGAGACACACCCGCTCGCCGGCTGGCCTCCCGCAGGACGACCGCATCCGGGCCGCCCTCGCGCGCCAGATCGAGGGCGGCGTCCAGCAACGTGGCCCGCAGGTTGCCGTGGTGATAGGCCCGCTCCGCTACTTCCATGGCACAAGTCTGCACCTTTGGTGTTGACGATGCCAACATGGGTCGTCTATGTTGTCGGAAGCAACATAGTTACCGCCATCAACATCTTGTGCCATGGAGGCCCGATGACATCCTCGCGAAATCGCTGGCTTATCCTCGTGACCGCGTGCCTCGCGGCCTTCACGATCAATCTCGACGGCACCATCGTGAACGTCGCGCTGCCCTCGCTGTCGACCACGCTGCATGCCGGAACCCGAGACCTGCAATGGGTCGTCGACGGCTATAACCTGGCGTTCGCGGCACTGGTCCTCGCCGGCGGGTCGATCGCGGACCGCTTCGGGCGCCGCTTCGCGCTGGTGACCGGGCTCACCGGGTTTGCGGCCGCCAGTGCGTTCGGCGCGTACGCGAGTAGCGCGGGTACCTTGATCACGGCTCGCCTCGTGATGGGTGTGTTCGCCGCGCTTATCTTCCCGGCTACGCTGGCCGTGATCACCTCGACGTTCCGCGACCGGCGCGAGCGGGCCGCGGCAATCGGCGTATGGGGCGCTGTCACCGGCATGGGCGTCGCGCTCGGACCGGTGTCCGGCGGCCTTCTTCTCGACCACTTCTGGGCCGGCAGTGTTTTCCTCGCACTGGTGCCGGTCGCGTTGCTCGCCGCCGCGATGTCGCTGGTCACCGTACCGGCGTCGCGAGCGGAGAACCCGCCGGCGCTCGACGGCCCCGGCCTGGCACTCAGTACCGCCTTCCTCGGGTTGCTGGTCTTCACGATCATCGAAGCACCGGCGGCCGGCTGGTCCTCGGCCCGAACGGTGTCCGGATTCGGTCTCAGCGCCGTGCTTGTGACGGCATTCCTGCGGTGGGAGCGGCGTCGTGACAAGCCGATGCTCGACGTGTCGCTGTTCCGCACCCCGGCGTTCTCCGCGGCGAGCGGCGCGGTGACGGTGTCCTTCTTCGCCCTGTTCGGGTTCATCTTCCTCATCACCCAGTACTTCCAGTTCGTGAAGGGCTACTCGACGCTCGGGGCCGGAACGAGAACGCTCCCCGTGGCTGTGTCGATCGCGGTGGCCTCGGTGCTCGGTACGAAGGCCGCGTACCGCTTCGGCACCCGCGCGATCGTGCCGGTGGGCTTGCTGCTGTTCGGCGCCGCCCTCGTGTGGATCTCGACGGCATCGTCCGGCACCGGCTATCCGACGATCGCGGGACAGATGTTGGTGATGGGCGTCGGGCTTGGGCTCACCTCCGCGCCCGCGACCGAGTCGATCATGGGCGTGCTGAGTCCGGAGAAGGCGGGCATCGGTTCGGCGGTCAACGACGCCACCCGGGAAGTCGGCGGCACGCTCGGTGTTGCCGTCATCGGGAGCGTGTTCACCTCGCTGTACGGGTCCCGGATCCTCGATTCGTTCAGCGGCCAGACCCCGTCGGTGCGCAACGGCGCCGCGGACTCGGTCGGCATCGCGTCGAGGGCCAGCGCGCAGTCCCCTGCCCTGACCGGCGCGTTCCACGACGCCTTCATGACCGGGCTCCACGCGGGCTGCTGGACGGCCGCCGGGGTCTGCTTCGCGGGCGCCGTCGCCACCGCGAGGTTCCTCCCGCGGCGAGCCATCGGTGTGCCGGACCCTGCACCGGAGTTGGCCGCCGTCGCCGCCTAGCGGCTAGGGACTCAGCGTCTCGACGGTTCGAGCGCGCCACTGATCGATACGCCGGCGGAAGTCCTCGGCCGGGTCGACGGTCCACAGAAAGGCAGAGCCCACTCCTTCGACGACGATCGCGTGCGCGGCGGACTCGGCGTCGAGGTCACTCCTGATGCTGCCGTCGGCCTGGCCTTTCCGCAACGCCTCATATGTGTCGCTGCGAAGTTGGCCGACCCAGCTGGCGGCGCGAACGGCCATGCCGGAACCCTTGCCAGCGGCCTGGAACTCGACGGCGAACAACATCCGTATCAGCTCTGGGTTGTTGTCGACGAGCTGCGCCATGGCATCGATCCGCGCGAGGACGTGCTCCATGCCCGTCGCCGCCTCGGGCATCTCGACGGTGAGCGGCGCCTCGTACCCGGAACGGATCACGGCGTCGACGAGACGCTCCTTGGACCCGAACCGCGCACGCACCATCGAGCGGCTGTAGCCGGCTCGCCGTCCGATCTCGGCGGCGGTTGCCGCGTCGTAGCCGCCCTCAGCGATCAGTTCGGTCGTCGCCTGGACGAGCCGCCTGGTCGATTCCTCGACCCGTTCTTGCTGCGTACGGCGGGATTGCGGCATGGCCAGAAGCGTATACGCACTTATTCGCCATCGACAACTAACCTGGGGTACGTTGGAGGAGTGAGGCTGCGCCACGTACGTGCTATGGCGCCGGCCACGACACACCGAGTCCCACGTCGATGTCTATCGACATCGCTTTCGAGAAGGAGTAACCATGAGTGCCTCGGTCGTCCAAGCTTTCTATGACGCAATGAAGTCGATGGACCCGGTCGCGCTGGCCGCGTCGTTCTCCGAGAACGTGGTCATCGTCGAACCTCCCGCCCTGCCCTACGGCGGGACGACGACGACCCGCGACGAGTTCTTCGGGAAGGTCCTCGGCTACACGAGCCAGCGGGCGTCTTTTCGGGTCGACACCTCAGAGGTGTTCGGAGACGGCGCCCGACTCGCCGGTCATTTCACCGCGACGTTCACCGCGCACGGCAGTGGCGAGAGCATCGTGATGAACCAGACGGAGATCTACGAGGTGGTGAACGACGAGATCACCAAGGTCGAGGTCTTCCAGCACGACACGCCTGCGCTGATCGCATTCTTCGACAGAAACGGTCCTGCGGCCTAAGCAACGCCGACGGCGGCAAGAGTTCAAGGTCGAATGCGCGTTGTGAGCCACGCTGGAGTTTGAGATGGGTGTCCCGGCCCGCCGGCCAGCACCTTCGTGATGTTGGGCCGATCGGGTGAACCCGCCGTCGGGGGGTTGGCAGGACGACGGCGGGGTTGCAGGGTCCGTCCCAGAGCGCATGTGAC
>CAXTUZ010000047.1:7560-12620 GCA_964247525.1 uncultured bacterium | reverse complement strand
CGTTGACGACGACCGCAGCGCCGCGAGATGCCAGGAGCAGTGCGTACTCACGCCCGAGCCCCCGGCCCGCGCCCGTCACGATCGCGACGCGTCCGTCGAATCGGAGGGTAGTCAGGTCGTCGTGGCGACGAACCATCTCAGCCGCGCGCCATCCGTACCCGAGACTGGGTGTAGGTGTCCGGCCAGTGTTCGGCAGACGTCTCGTCGAGAATCGTCGGCAACTGCTCCCGGATGACCTCTGGCGTCAGACCCTTGTCGAAGATTCCCTCGTTCTCCGTGAGCCCGATCCGTCGGACGTGCCCACCGATCAACGACAGCGTCTCGCCGTTGAGCGAGCACGACTCGTGCGCGAGAAATGCGGCGGCGGGGGCGACGAGAGCAGGAGGGTCTTCGTCGATCGCCCAGTCCTTGACATCCTGGGGCATGTCCGCTTCGAGCATCATGCGGGTAGCCGCACCCGGCGCGACCAGGTTCACGCGGATATTGCGCTCGCCGCACTCGGTGGCGAGCGTCCGACTGAAGGCGAACACCGCTCCCTTCGCCGCCGTGTACGCGGTCATCAGCGGCGTTCCGAACGTTGCTCCAGCGGTGGTGTTGATGATGCGTCCGTAGTCCCGGCTCACGAAGTGCGGCCACAACGCCTGACACATGCGCCACGCCCCGAACAGGTGCACGTCCAGATGCGCCTGCAAGACCTCGTCCGACGTCTGGTCGAAGGGAACCCAGCGCACGATTCCCGCGTTGTTGATCAGCACATCGACATGGCCGAACGACTCGAGCGCGAACTCGGCAAGACCCTCGGCCCCGGACGCGGTGGCCACCGAGTCGTAATTCGCGACCGCTTGACCGCCCGCGTCGGTGATGGCCTGAACAACCTCGTCGGCGGGCGCCGTAGAGGTCTCGTCGCCGCCGGCCCTCGTCCCGCCCAGGTCGTTGACGACGACCGCAGCGCCGCGAGATGCCAGGAGCAGTGCGTACTCACGCCCAATTCCCCGGCCCGCGCCCGTCACGATCGCGACGCGTCCGTCGAATCTCATCTCATCCATTGACGCTTCCATTCCGGACGGCATCGTCCCTGTACGCGCTGATCGACCACCGAAAGCGTGCTAAGCGAACTGGAACCCCTCGTAGCCGGTGTCGACCACTTCCCGGCACCGCCGGACGTAGGCCGGCAGACCGCCCGTGTAGGGGATGAAGACCGACGTTCCGTCGTCTTCGTTCCGGTGGACCAGCCAGTTGTGCCGCTGCTTGAACGACACGAGCAGGTCCGCGGCCTCGGCGCAGTGCAGCGTCCATTCGTCCTGCGCCTTCTCGCTCGGCTCGACGCGCGTATGGCCGTTCGCCTTCATCTCGGACAACATCGTCGCAATTATTTTGATCTGCAGGGTGTTGCCGAGATTCATGTTGGCGACGACTGACGGGCTTCCCGGACCGGTGAGGAAGAACAGATTCGGGAACCCGCACGTCATGAGGCCGAGGTAGGTGCGCGGGCCGCGACTCCACATGTCGATGGGTGTCAGGCCCGAGGGATTGGTGATGTTTGCGGATTCGATCGCCCCGTAGAACGCCTCGAAACCGATCGCGAGAATGACGACGTCGACCTCGTAATCGGTCGTGGCAGTCTCAATGCCGTGCTCGTTGAATCTGACGATCGGTGTCGCCCGGCCGTCGACCAACGTCACGTTGTCCTGATTGAAGATTTCGTAGTATCCCGTGTCGTAAATCGGGCGTCGAGTCGCGATCGGGTAGTCCGGCAGCATCTTCTCGGCGACGCTCTGATCTTTGACGATGCTGCGGATCTTGTTCCGCACGAACTCGGCGACGATGAAGTTCGTCTCAAGATTCGTGGCCGTGTCCATGAATACCGAGTTGAACGAAGGGCCGCCGTACAGCCACGCCTCCTCGAGAAGTTTCTGCTGCTCGTCCGGCGTGAAATCTGCTGCCCGCCCTGCGAACGGTGGCCAGATCATGCCGAGGTGGGTATTGCTGAGGATCTCCTCGTACTCGTCCGCCTTCGCGAGTCGCTCCTGCAGGTACTCGGGATCGACCTTGCGGTTCTGTGCCGCCATCGAGTAATGCGGAGTGCGCTGAAAGACGAAGAGATGCTCCGCGATCTTCGCCACAGCCGTCGCCGTCTGCACGCCCGAAGATCCCGTACCGATCAGCGCGATCCGCTTGCCGGCGAGCTCGACCTCTTCGTGCGGCCAGTGCGAAGTCTTGTACACCTCGCCCTTGAAGTCCGACAACCCTTCGAAGTCGGGTGTCCGGCTCCGCGACAGTTGGCCGGCAGCCATGATCAAGAACCGCGTGCGGACGACTCCATCCGTCGTCGACACGACGTAGCGGTCCTCTTCGGGATGCCACCGCGCGCCCGTCATCCAGGTTTCGAACCGGAAATGCCGGCGCACGTCCCACCGGTCGGCGACCCAATTGAGGTAGCGCAAGATTTCGGGCTGCGCGGCATAGCGTTCGCTCCAGCGCCATTCCCGGTACAAACTCGGATCGACATAGGAGTAGTCGGTGCTCTCGACGTCGACGCGCGCGCCCGGATAACAGTTGTGATACCACGTCCCACCGACCTCGGGTGCCCCCTCGAGACCGAGAACCTTGAAGCCGGCCTCGTGGAAGTGATGCACGCCGTAGATGCCGCCGATGCCGGCACCGATCACGACGACGTCGTAGTCCTCCTCAGTCACCTGAAGCCTCTCGAAAGCAGTCGATTTCGCACGGTCCGTGTCCAGCAGACTACCCGTCGGCAAGCCAAATGCAACGTGGACGGGGCGGATCCGGGAGCCACAGCGACGTCTGTCCGGTGACCCACGCTGTACGCCGATAATGTTCCTTATGTCAGGTGAAAGGCGTGATCCGGCTGGTGAGGTGCCGCACGCCGACGTCGTCCCGCGCGCATGACATCCGTGCCAGCTAGTCCGCCCGGTACGACTCCACCGGCGGGCAGGAGCACTGAAGGTTGCGGTCCCCGTATGCACCGTCGATGCGCCGAACGGGCGGCCAGTACTTTCCGGTCGCACCGGCGGCCGACGGGAACACCGCTTCCTCGCGCGAGTAGGGATGCGGCCAGTCCCCCGCGATCATCGCGGCCGTGTGCGGCGCGTTGACCAGCGGATTGTCCTTCGCCGGCCACCTGCCTTCGGCGACCTCGGCGATCTCCTTGCGGATGGCGATCATCGCGGCGCAGAAGCGATCGAGTTCGCGTCGATCCTCGCTCTCGGTGGGCTCGATCATCAGGGTGCCGGCGACGGGAAAACTCATCGTCGGCGCGTGGAACCCGTAGTCCATCAGCCTTTTGGCGATGTCGTCCACGGAGATTCCGCTCTCGCGGCTGAGCGGTCGCAGATCGAGGATGCACTCGTGGGCAACATGGCCACTCGCTCCCGCGAACAGCACGGGATAGTGCGGAGCCAAGCGGTGCGCGACATAGTTCGCGGCCAGGATCGCCGCCTGCGTCGCCGCCTTCAGACCGTCGTGGCCCATGAGCCGGATGTACGCCCAGGGGATGGGCAGGATCCCGGCGCTCCCGAAAGGCGCGGCGGCGACGGCGCCGACGCCCCGATCCCCTGCCGCAAGATCCGATCGCGGCTGCCGGATCGGATGGTTCGGCAGGTACGGCGACAGGTGGGCGCGAACCGCGACCGGACCGACCCCCGGACCGCCGCCGCCGTGCGGGATGCAGAACGTCTTGTGCAGGTTCAGGTGGCTGACGTCCGCGCCGAACCGCCCCGGCGACGCGAGACCGACGAGCGCGTTGAGGTTCGCTCCGTCGAGGTAGACCTGGCCGCCGGCGTCGTGGACCATCGTGCAGATCTCCCGGATCGCCGTCTCGTAGACCCCGTGGGTGCTGGGATAGGTCACCATCAGGGCGGCGAGCCGGTCCTGGTGGAGATCCACGAGCCGCCGGAGATCGGCCAGATCGACGTTGCCGTCCTCGTCGCAGGCAACCACCGTCACGTTCATGCCAGCCATGACCGCGCTCGCCGCGTTGGTCCCGTGCGCGCTGGCGGGAATCAGGCAGATGTCGCGGTGCGCCTCGCCACGCGAGCGGTGCCAGGCCCGGATCGCCAGCAGACCCGCGAACTCCCCCTGTGATCCGGCATTCGGCTGCAGGCTGACCGCGTCGTACCCGGTCACCTCCGCGAGCCAGTGCTCCAGGTCGTCGATCAGCTGGGCGTACCCGCGAGTTTGATCGGCAGGCGCGAACGGGTGGATGCCGGCGAACCCGGGATCGGTGATGGGTTCCATCTCGGTCGTTGCATTGAGCTTCATCGTGCACGAGCCGAGCGGGATCATTCCCCGGTCGAGCGCGAAGTCCTTGTCCGACAGTGCGCGCAGGTAACGCAACATCGCCGTCTCGCTGCGGTGCTCGTGGAAGACGGGGTGGGTGAGGTACGGGCTCTCCCGCTCGGCCTCCGCCCGCAGCGGTTCGGCCACCGGTCGCAGCGCATCCGCCGGCACCCCGAAGGCCTCCAGCACGGTGCGCAGATGGGCCTGGGTCGTCGTCTCGTCGCAGGCGAGGGAAACCGTCCCGGGGTCCGCCGCCCAGAGATTCACCCCTCGCGTGCGCGCCTCGGCGACGACCGCGCCGGCGTCGGGTACCTCCACCGCGATCGTGTCGAAGAACTCCTCGTGCCGAAGTGCGAATCCCGCCGCGGACAGCGCCGCCGCGAGCCGTGCCGCCGAACCGTGGACCTCGATGGCGATGTCGCGGAGGCCCTGTGGGCCGTGCCACACCGCGTACATGCCGGCGATGACCGCGAGGAGGACCTGCGCGGTGCAGATGTTGCTCGTCGCCCGCTCGCGGCGGATGTGCTGCTCACGGGTCTGCAACGCGAGCCGGTACGCCGGACTCCCGGCCGCGTCGACGCTGACCCCGACAAGCCGTCCCGGCAGACCGCGCTCGAGGCCGCGGCGCACCGCGATCCACCCCGCGTGGGGGCCGCCGAACCCGAGCGGTACGCCGAAGCGCTGCGCGGAGCCCACCGCGATGTCCGCGCCGCACTCCCCCGGCGAGCGGAGCACCGTGAGCGCACGCAGGTCGCTGGCCC
>CAXTUZ010000047.1:0-7550 GCA_964247525.1 uncultured bacterium | reverse complement strand
GGCATCCACCACGCCCAGCGCGGCGCGCGCCGCGCGGCTCTGCCTGCGCGCCAGCGCAAGACCTTCGGCCGCGGCGGTGGCCTCGTCCAGCAGGCTGGCGCCGGCGACGTCGAGGCCGGTCAGATCGGTGATCACGGTCTGGAACGTGAGCAGGGCCTCGAGGCGCCCTTGGCTGATCTCCGGCTGGTACGGCGTGTACGCGGTGTACCAGGCAGGGCTCTCCAGGACGTTGCGCCGAATCACCGCGGGCGTGTGCGTGCCGTAGTAGCCGAGACCGATCATGGAGTGGACGACGTCGTTGGCGGCCGCGAGCGCACGAAGTTGCTCGGCGACGGACTCCTCGTCGGCGGCCGGCGGAATCCCACCGATCGCCGGACCGAGGTCCCGGTCGCGGATGTCGGCCGGAATGACCGCGTCGATGAACTCCTCGATCGTGCGGTAACCGAGCAGTCCCAGCATCTCCTGCTGGTCGTGGGCGCTGAGACCGATGTGGCGGGCGGCGAATGAACTCATCGAAGGACTGACCTCACGGGCTCGGTGGCAGGTGGACAGGCGCGCCGGCAGGACGAAGCCGCGCGTCTCCCCTCTGTCCGTGCACCTGAGAGCTTCGCCCGAGCCGAGCAGAATCCGGCCGGCTTGCACCATCGGTGGGATCGTCAGCGCTCAGCTGCGGTCCGCTTTCCAGAGTGGCCTCACCCGTACGGTTCGCGCGCCTGAGAGATTCTGGGGAGGATTGCTCCTTCGGCGTCGCAACCGGAATGGCGGCGACTCTCCCGAACGGGGTTTTCAGTCCGGATCAGGGTAACCGGCCGAGCGGGCTCAGGCGCTGCTGCGCCGGCGGCGGCGCGCGGCGAGTTCGTCGTCATCCGTTTCCACCGGAGCTCCCGCGCGCTCACTGGGCAGCGTCGCGAGCTCGCCGCGCATCTCCCGTACCACTCGCCCGACCGAGATGCCGAACACCGCCTGACCGCCCGCGAGCAGGTCGATGATCTCGTCCTGCGAGACGCACTCGTACACCGACGAGCCGTCCGAGAGCAGCGTGATGTTCGCGAGGTCGTCGAGGCCGCGAGCGCGCAGCATCTCGATCGCGATCCTGATGTTGTGCAAAGACACCCCGGTGTCGAGCAACCGCTTGACCACCTTGAGCACGAGCACGTCGCGGAAGGAGTAGAGCCGTTGGGAACCGGACCCCCGGGCGCCGCGCACACTCGGCGCCACGAGCGCCGTTCTCGCCCAGTAGTCGAGTTGGCGGTAGGTGATTCCCGCGGCGGCGCAGGCGACACTGCCACGGAATCCGACGTCCGAGGGGAGCGTCTCGAACGTCTCCGCACCGAAAAGCACGGTCTGTTGATCGTGGTGCGGTGGCACGCTGTCCTCTCCTGTTCGGTATCCGCGTCAAGGATGCAGGTACTGCACGGCGAAATTACGGGTGGCGGCCGCGGACCGCAATGATGCCCGAGCGCGTGTCCTAAGCCTCACGTGCAGCTTGACGGTGAGACTTCACGAGCCGGTTTCGAAGTCTTCGGGGGAAATGTTGTCGAGGAATTCCCGGAACTTCTCGACCTCGTTCTCCTGCTCGTCGGGAACGATGATGCCCGCGACATCAAGGACGGTCTCGGCGCAGTACACCGTGGTACCCGTCCGCATCGCCAATGCGATCGCATCCGACGGGCGCGCCGACACTTCGATCCCGTCGTCGAAAACGAGCGTCGCGTAGTAAATGCCGTCCTGCACGTCGGTGATCCGGACCTCACGCAACGGCCGGCGTACGGCGCCGAGCACATCGCGGAACAGGTCATGGGTCATCGGACGAGCAGTCGTCACCCCCTGTTGTGCGAACGCGATCGCCGTCGCCTCCACCGCCCCGATCAGGATCGGCAGGTACCGCTCGCCGTCGTTCTCCTTCAGAAGCACGATGGGCTGGCTCGCGGGCAGCTCGACTCGGACTCCGACGACGCTCACCTCGTGCACGACCCGACTGTACTGCGCAGGACGTTCGCACGGACCCCGGACCGGCACAGAGCCTCACCGCCGGAGCGCCGGGCCCAGCCCCGCCTTGACCAGCGCCGCGTGCAGGCTCACCGACAGCGCTGAGAACTCGCGAGCCTTCTCCTCCGCACGGACACGGGCATCTTCGGAGCGCTGGCCGAGTAACGGGCTCAAGACCTGCTCGAGAAGGCCGATCTCCCGGTCCGCGGCGGTGCGGAAGGCTCGTAGATGCCGGGGTTCCACTCCGAAGGCGCTCAGCGCTGCGGCGGCGCGCGTGATCGCAAGGGCCGTCTCATCGAAGTACCCGCCCGCGGGTGGGGCGAGGAGCCCGAACTGCTCGAGCGTGGCGATCGTCGCGGCGCTCACGCCGGCTTCGGCCGCAAGGTCGGCCCGCGACAGCTGGCGGGAGGCTTCCCCCTCGACGGGTGACGGCTGCAGCGCGGTGCCCTCGACGACGCTGAACGTCCGCGTAGCGGTGCGCGCCGGACCACCGGAAGGGGGTGGGACGCCCCGATCAAGTGCGGCGAGATTGTTCTTGATCACCCGCAGCGGCAAGTAGTGGTCGCGTTGCGCCGCGAGAACATAGCGGAGCCGGTCGACATCGGCATGGCTGAACTTGCGGTAGCCCGACTGCGTGCGTTCGGGAAGGACGAGGCCCTCGGTCTCGAGGAAACGGATCTTGGAGATCGTGACGTCCGGAAAGCTCTCCCGGAGGGAGGCAAGGACCTGACCGATGCTCAGGAAGGCCCGACCCGGCTCGGCGGTGACGCCCGACACTGTGACCGGTGTGCTCACGCATCCGATCCGGGCACGCCCGGACCGGGCTGCACCGGGCCGAGCAGGAACACCAGCCGGAACTTGCCGACCTGCACCTCGTCGCCGCCCGCGAGTTCGGCGACATCGATGCGTTCCCGGTTCACGTACGTGCCGTTGAGGCTGCCGACATCGCGCACGACGAAGTGCTCCCCCTCGCGACGGAACTCGGCGTGCCGACGGGAGACGGTGACGTCGTCCAAGAAGATGTTGCTGTCCGGATGGCGTCCCGCGGCGGTCACCGGCGAGTCGAGCAGGAAACGGCTGCCCGCGTTCGGACCACGCCGGACCACCAGCAGCGCGGTTCCCGGAGCCAGGCCCTGCGCAAGGTCGGTGGCGTGGTCGTGCTCGGCCGCAGCGTCGCCGGTTCCCTGCTCGGTGGCGCTCAGGCCCTCGAGCGTCAATGTCGACGTCGCGCTGACATCGCTGTCGACGTCTGCGACCGGCTCCCCCGGGCGCAACAGCGCATTTCCGCACCGCGCGCAGAACCGGGCATCAGGCAAATTTTGCTGACCGCAGCGGGTGCAGAACACCACCAACGCCCCTTCCTGTGTGCGGCCGAGCACTGTCCCGGCTTGGGCGCAACTATAAGGCTCAGGCCTGATCGGCGATGTGGGCTTCGTACTCGGCGGCGCTCAGGAGCACCGCCCCAGCGCCGGCGCCGACTTTGATCTCCGCCAGCCAACCCGCTCCGTACGGGTCGCTGTTGATCAGTTCCGGTTGCTCGTCGAGTGTCGCGTTCCGTTCGACGATCTCGCCGCCGATGGGGGCGTAGACGTCCGAGACGCTCTTCGTGCTCTCGATCTCCCCGATCACCGCGCCCGGCTCGAGCGCCGTGCCGACCGTCGGCGGGCTGACGTACACGATGTCACCGAGCGCGTGCTGGGCGAAGTCGGTGATGCCGATGCGCGCGATGTCACCGTCGCGCCGCACCCACTCGTGGTCGGTCGTGTACTCGAGATCGTCGGGAATCATCGTCGCCTTTCGGATCGAGGTCGGGGCGCCCCGAGCGTAATGAGTTCGGGACGCACCTGCGCGAGCGACTAGCGGCCCGCCGAGTCGACCACACCGGCCCACCGCTCGAGCAGGTCGGTCGCGTCGAACTTCGGACCGCCCTCGGCCCACAAGTGGGTCACCGGCTCCGCCGGGTCGGGCAGCACCAGCACCCACGAACCGTCCGGTTGCACGACCCGAACCCCGTCCGTGGTGTCCACCGGGACGTCTCCCGCGTGCTCCATGACCTGACGCATGACCAGGCCCTTCGCCGCCCAAGGCGTAGGAACCGACCGTCGCAGGACGACCGCCTCGGGGATCCGGTCGTCGATCTGGGACAGCGTGAGCTTCGTCCGGGCCACCAGTCCGAGCAACCGAACGAACGCCGCAATCGCGTCGAACGAGGCCGTGAACTCGGGCACGATGAAGCCACCGCCGCCGTCTCCGGCGAAGATGATCCCCGGGACCCGCGCCGCGCGTGAGAGCTCGTCCGGCGATTGGGCGACCCACCTGATCTCGGTGCCGTGATACCTCGTCACATCCGCCGCGACTCTCGTGGTCGTCACCGGCAGGGCAATGGCCCCGTTGCGACGCTCGGCCGCGACCAGGTCGAGCATCACCAGCAGCGCCCGCCCGTCGTCGATGACCGCGCCCGCGTCGTTGACGATCGTCAGTCGCTCACCGCCCTTGTCGAACTTGACGCCGAAGGCGGCACCCGAGCTGGAGACGAGGTCCCCGAGCCTCTCGACGTCGCGCATGCGGCCGGCCAGCGACTCGGTGGGCTGGGATTCGTTCAATGACCCGTTCACCGTCAGGGCGTCGATGCCGAGCCGCCCCAGGAGGGTCGGGAGGATGAATCCGGCCGATCCCCCGGTCGTGTCGACGACGACCTTCAGCGCCGCCTCGGGGACGCCAGACACGTCGATCGACGCGAGCATGTCCTGGATGTACGTGTCCAGCGCGCGGGCCGGAAACGTGAGCTCGGCGATCTCGCCCGGGAACGCCCGGCGGAATTCCTGGCGGCTGAACACGCGTTCGACCTTGCGCTGAGCGGCCGCCGACAGATCGGCGCCCTCAGCGTCGAGGAACACGATGTCGATGCTTTGCGGGTCGCCGGCCGTCGTCCTCAGCATCACCCCGCCGACCGCGTCGGTGGTCGCGGTCTCGAAGCGGGTGAGCGGCGTGGCGGCGACCTCGAGGTCGCGTACGTTGATCGCGCTGGCCGTCAACGCGGCTATCACAGCCCGTTTGAGCGTACGGGCCGCGCGCGAGACGTCCCGGGAGGTGACGACCGTCGCGCCCTTCTGGAGCGTTGTCGCGTACGCACTCGCGAGCCTGACGACGTGCTCGGGGGTGATTTCGACGTTGACCAATCCCGAAATCCCGCGCGGTCCGAACAACGCCCGCTGCCCGCGTGCCTCCCAGATGACGCTGGTGTTGACGACCGCGCCCGCCTCGACCGTCTTGAACGGATACACCTTCACGCCGGTGGACAGGATCGCCTCTTCCTCGATGACGCACTCGTCCCCGACGATCACCCCCTCCTCGATCCGGGCGGCACGCATCACATCGGTGTTCTTGCCGATGACACAGCCCCGGAGATTCGCCTGCGGGCCGATGTAGACGTTGTCGTACACGACCGCCCGGTGCAGGAACGCGCCACCCTTGACGACGACGTTGTCGCCGAGCACGCAGTACTCGCGCAGCTCGGCTCCGGCTTCGACCTTCGCGTAGTCGCCGATGTACACCGGACCTTGGATGGTGGCATCGCGATCGACATCGGCGCCCTCCCCGACCCACACTCCGGGTGAGAGCTCGAAGCCCTCGATGTCGACGTCGACCAGGCGGTTCAGCACATCCGCCTGCGCCCGCACGAAGCTCTCGTGGGTGCCGACGTCCTCCCAGTAGCCCTCGGCAACGTAGCCGTAGAGCTTCTCCCCCGCGGCAAGCAGCTTCGGGAAGACGTCCTGACTCCAGTCGACCTGCTCACCGGCCGCGACATGCGCAAGGACCTCGGGCTCCATCACGTAGATGCCGGTGTTCACGGTGTCCGAGAACACCTGGCCCCAGGTCGGCTTCTCCAGAAACCGGTCGATTCGCCCGGTCTCGTCGGTGATGACGATGCCGAACTCGAGAGGATCGGGCACGGACTTGAGGGCGACGGTGACAAGGGCGCCCTTCTCGCGATGGAAACGCAGCAGGGCGGTCAGGTCGATGTCGGTGAGCGCGTCTCCGCTGATCACGATGAAGGGCTCGCCCGCAAGGGCATCCTCGGCATTCTTGACGCTGCCCGCGGTACCGAGCGGCGTCTCCTCCGTGGCGTACGACAAGGACATGCCGAGTTCCTGGCCGTCCCCGAAGTAGTTCCGGATCAGCGAGGCGAGGAATTGGACCGTTACGACGGTTTCGGTGATGCCGTGGCGGCGTAACAGCCGCAGCACATGTTCCATGATCGGCTTGTTCACGACCGGCAGCAACGGCTTGGGCTGGTTGGCCGTCAACGGACGAAGCCTGGTTCCTTCGCCCCCAGCCATCACGACGGCCCTCACCAGGCCACCTCCCGCATCCGTGTCAATCGGCGTAGCTGATCGAGATAGAGGGCGGCAGCCCACCAGTAGAGAGCGCTTCCCCAGATCGCGAACGCCCAACCCACCGGCCGTGCCACGGTCGACACCTCACCGTGACCGACGCCGAGCAGAAGGAGCGGAAAGGCGTACAGGAGGTTGAAGGTCGCGGCCTTCCCGAGGAAGTGCACCGGCAGCGTGCTGGTGCCGAGCCGCGCCCGTAGCACCGGGACGGTCGCGAGCAACACCGCATCCCGGGCGAACAGGGCTCCGGTCAGCCACCACGGCACGATTCCGCGGATCGAGAGCGTGATCAGGGTGCCGGCGATGTAGAGCCGGTCAGCGAGCGGATCGAGGAGCGCGCCGATCCGGCTGGTCTGACCCCACGCTCGCGCGAGCTTGCCGTCGAAGTAGTCGCTCAGCCCGGCGAAGACCAGGACGAGCAGCGCCCAGCTGTCGGCGTGTGGCCCCAGCACGAGATACATGAACAGCGGAACGCCCGCGAGGCGCAGCAAGGACAGCAGGTTCGGCGCGGTCCACAGGCCGGGGTCGGTCAGCGGCGCGGAGGTGACGGGCGAGCGGTCGGGCCGGTTCGCCGCGCCCGTGTCGCTCACGGTTCCAGCTCCTCCACACGTTGTCGGGACGACAGGATTTGAACCTGCGACCCCTTGACCCCCAGTCAAGTGCGCTACCAAGCTGCGCCACGTCCCGTGCGCGGTCAGCCTAGCGCAGCCGGCGTTCGGCGACTCCGTTCGCTCAGGTCCGGCTCCCTCGTCGCTCCCGTACCTTCACGCTGATCTCGATGGGAGTACCGGCGAACCCGAAATCGGTGCGAAGTCGCCGCTCGAGAAACCTGCGATAGCCCGGTTCGAGGAACTGCGAGGTGAACAGGACGAAGCGCGGCGGCCGGATTGACGCCTGCGTCGCGAACAGGATGCGCGGCTGGCGCCCGCCGCGGATGGGCGGCGGCGTGGCAGCGACGATCTCCGCGAGCCAGCTGTTGAGGCGCCCCGTCGAGATGCGGGTCTCCCACCCGTCGAGCGCGAGATGAAGAAGCGCCGGTAGCCGCTCGAGCGCGCGCCCCGTCCGCGCCGAGAGGTTGAGCTGGGGGGCCCAGGCGACCCGTTGGAGGTCGCGATCTCGCTCGCGGTCGAGTTGCTCTCGCCGGTCCTCATCGACGAGGTCCCACTT
>CAXTUZ010000046.1:0-12633 GCA_964247525.1 uncultured bacterium | reverse complement strand
ACCTGGAGCTGGGCGTCCACCAGATCTGCCGCTGCGCCGAACTCACCGACGATCGCCGCGGCCGGCAACTCGACGTCGTCGAAGCGCATCTCACAGAAGTGCCGGCTGATGTCGAGGCTCTCCCGGGCGACCACCGTGATTCCCGGCGCGTCCGCGGGCAGCAGGAACTGACTCGGCCCCTCGTCGCTCGACGCGGTGACGAGGATCGCGCCACAGCGGTCGGCATCCTGGACGAGGGTCTTCGAGCCGGTCAGCACGAAGCCGCCAGCACCGCGCGTGACGCGGACGCCCGCGTACGGTGATCCATCGCCGCCGGGAGCGGTGATCGCCCAGGTAGCGGCGCTCTCGCCGGACACCAGTCCGGGCAGGATCTTGGCCTGCTGATCCGGACTGCCGGCACGCGCAAGCGCGTACGCCACGACGTTCGTGCCGACGAACGAACCGGGCTGCACCACCGAGCCGCGGGCTGTGGCGACCAACGCTGCGTCCAGCAACCCGTTGTCCGAGACGGTGCCGCCGCCCATCTCCTCGGGAACCAGCATCGCGAACCAGCCGAGTTCGGCTGCTTGGCGCAGGTAGTCCGGACCGGGATCGGCGGCGTGATCGATGCGCTCGCGCACAGTCGTCAGCGGGTACGTGGATTCGATCCAGCGCGCCGACGTCTCGAGGAACAATTGCTGGTCAGATGTCAGGTCCAGGTCCACGACGAGGTACGTCCTTCTCCGAGTCGACCTTCTTCAGATCGACGGACTTCGCCGGTCTCTCGCGACCCGGTCGTCCGGTTTTCCCGGTGCTTTTGGTGAGGGTAAATGGTCATCGGACTTGACGCAACCGGACGATAGGGTGGCGAATTGGTGCGTAACTTGGGCACATCACGAGACCGCAAAGAGAGGGACAGCCTTGGCCTTTCACGATGCCGCCCCGGTCGACTGGATCGAGCCGGGCCGGACGAAGTCCGTCACGGTCGATGGCTTTCCGGTGGCCATCGCCAACGTCGACGGCGCCTTCTACGCGTTCCAGAACCTCTGTCCGCACCAGGGCACGACCCTCGGTGGGCGCCCGCTCGTCGAGGGATGCCACATCGTCTGCTCGCAGCACTCGAGCAAGTTCGACGTGATCACCGGAGAATGCCTCGAGCCGTCCTCGGACGACGGATTCAGCCAGGAGCTCATGACGTTCCAGACCCGGGTCGCGGACGGGGTCATCCAAGTCCAGGTGTAGACCGGAGACCACGAGTGCCTGTGGTAAGGTCCGAATGGAAACGTATAGATAGTAATCGATTTCGGCGAATGTCAGAGCGGCTCGAAATCGCATGCGTTCATTGAAGGGACTTACCAATGGCGCTGAGTTACGACAATATTCGTAGCGCGTTGGGTTACCCTCCCGAATCCCTCCTGATAAACGGCGAATGGGTTCCGGCCGTATCCGGAAAGACTTTCAACGCGTACGACCCCGGCAACGAGGACCTGCTCGCGGCGGTGGCCGAGGGCAATTCCGACGACGTCGATCGCGCCGTCGCCGCGGCTCGCGAGACGTTCGACCGTGGTGTCTGGCGCGACATCGCCGGGCGGGATCGCGGCATCGTGCTCTGGCGCGTCGCTGACCTCATGCAGGAGCACCTCGAGGAACTCGCCACTGTCGAGAGCTTGAACCAGGGCATGCCCTTGACCGAGGCCAGAACCGTAATCGGCCGCGCGGTCAACTGTTTCCGCTACTACGCCGGGCTGGCCGACAAGGTCACCGGCATCGCCGCGGATGTGCAGGGCGGCCCCATCCGCTTTCATGCCTACACGGTCAAGGAACCGATCGGCGTCGCCGCGCTCATCGTGCCCTGGAACTCGCCGCTGGGGCTCACGTGCTGGAAGGTCGCGCCCGCTCTCGCCGCCGGGTGCTCGATCATCGTGAAGCCCGCCGAGGAGACTCCGCTGACCGGTCTCATGCTGGGCGCACTACTGATGAAGGCCGGAGTTCCCCCCGGCGTGGCGAACGTCGTCACCGGGTACGGCGACACCGCCGGCGCCGCACTCGCCGCGCACGCCGATGTCGACAAGGTGTCGTTCACCGGCTCGGTCGAGATCGGCAAGCGCATCGTCGAAGCGGCGCTGGGGAACCTGAAGAAGGTCACGCTCGAACTCGGTGGAAAATCGCCGGTCATCGTGCTGCCGGACGCGGACCTCGACCTGGTGATTCCGGGTGCCGCGATGGCCGTGTTCAACAACTCCGGCCAGATCTGCGCCGCGGGCTCCCGGTTGTTCGTCCACGAACAGATCTTTGACGAGGTCGTCAACGGTGTCGCGGCCTTCGGCAAGAAGATCCGCGTCGGATACAGCATGGACACCGGTTCGCAGATCGGGCCGCTCATCTCGGCGAAGCAGTTCAGCCGGGTCACCGGTTACATCGAAGGCGGCGTCGCGGAGGGCTCGCACATCGTGACCGGCGGGAACCGGATCGGCGACACCGGCTATTTCGTCGAACCGACGGTCATGACGGATGTGAATCCGTCGATGACTCTCGTACGGGAAGAAATCTTCGGCCCCGTGGTGGCCGCGATGCCCTTCTCCGACCTCGACGAGGTCATCGAGGTGGCCAACGACACCCGCTTCGGTCTCGCCTCCAGCGTGTGGACGCGCGACGTGAGCAAAGCCCACACGGTCGCGCGCAAGCTCCGCGCCGGGCGGGTGGGTATCAATGTGCACGGCCCGGGCGACTATCAGTTCCCGACCGGCGGCTACAAGGAGTCCGGCTGGGGACGCGAACACGGACCGGACGCGCTGGCGCCGTTCCAGGAGGTCAAGTCGGTCTTCACCCGCGTCGCCAACTGAACTCCTCCGTTCACGTCTTGTCCGCGGTGCTGACGACGTCGGCGATCTCCTCCGCGCTGAATCCGAGTCCGGTGAGAACGTCCGCCGTATCGGCCCCCAGCTCCGGCGCCGTCGCGCTGACCCCGCCGGGAGTGCGGGTCAGCCGGAACGGGGTGACGGCGATCTTGTAGGCGCCCGCCCGCGGGTGTTCGAGGTCGACGATCGAGCCGTTGAGCGCGACCTGCGGATGCTCGGCCAGATCCGAGATCGTCATGATCGGCGCGCACGGCACGTCGGCGGTGTCCAGGGCGGCCATCAGATCCTCGCTCGTCCAGTTCCGGAAGAGCGGGGAGAGGATCGCGGTGAGCTCGTCCCGGTTCTTCACCCGGTCGGCGTTACGCGCGAACTTCGGGTCCGTCGTCAGGTCGCCGAGGTCGAGCGCGCCGCACAGCGACCGCCAGAAGCCTTCGGTCAGGCAGGCGATGATCACCCGGCCGTCGGCGGTGTCGTACGGCTGGTACGGCGCGATCTGCGGGTGGTAGTCCCCCACCGGGCCGGACGGTTCCCCCGTGACGAAGAACCCGGGTAGGTAGTTGGACAACATGCCCATCTGGCCTTCCATGAGCACGGCCTCGACCTTCTGGCCGAGCCCCGACCGCGCCCGCTCCACCAGCGCCAGCGCCACCGAGGTGGTGGCCTGAAGCGCGCCGACGTAATCCGCGACCGGGGCTCCGACGCGGATCGGCGGCCCGTCGACCGGGCCGGTCAGGCCCATCACGCCGCCCATCGCCTGCACGATGATGTCCATGCCCGGCTTGAACGCCAACGGGCCGCCCGAGCCGAAGCTCGAGATCGAGCAGTAGATGAGCCGCTCGTTCTCCTTCTGGAGCTCCTCGTAGCCCAGACCCAGGCGGTCCATGACGCCGGGACGAAAGTTCTCGACCAGGACGTCGGACTCACGGACGAGGCGCTTGATGACCTCGATGCCCTTCGGGTCGGACAGGTTCAGCGTGACGCTGCGCTTGCTCCGGTTCAGCCCGAGGAAGTACGAGCTGATCCCGCCGGGGAACACGTGGTCGACTCCCCGGGTGGGATCGCCCTCACCCGGCTGTTCGATCTTGATCACCTCGGCGCCCATGTCTCCCAGCCAGCTGGTCGCGAGCGGACCCGCGAACCAGCGGCTGAGATCGAGGACCTTGACCCCGGCGAGCGGCCCGGTCACACCCGTGGCATCGCCGGTCGTCGCCTCACTCATTCGGGCCGTCCTGCGACCGCCGCGGGAGGACGATCTGCCCGGTCGCCGTCGCGGAGTCGGCGCCCCGCTGATCACGCGCCCACATCTCGAAGTCCACGAGGCCGCCGCCGTCCTCGCCTTCGGACTTTCCGGTCACGCGGCCCTCGATCGTGGTCAGGTCGCCGACGAGGTTGAAACGCTTGACCTGCACCTTCAGCCGCTTCAGCCAACCGTCGTCGCCGCACCAGTAGGTTCCCAGCGTCGTCAGCCACGAGATGCGCTCGGGCCCGAAGTCGTACGCCGCGGGCACGCCGATCTTGTTCGCGAAACCGCTGTCCCAGTGCCCGCGCACGGGACCCTCGGGGATGCCCATCTCGTTCGGGATCCCGGCCTTGGGATGGCGCTGGAGGTATTCGTACCAGAAGGCGTGCGCCTTCATGAACAGGCCGCCGTGAGCGTTCAGGAAGCAGATGGAGATGGTCGGGCTCCACGGTCCCCGGATGATCGGCCCGAGCGTGTCACCGACCGCCACATCCTCCCAGTACCGCTTGTTCGCACCCCGCACGTGCTCGTCCTCGTGCGTGTACCGCTCCGCGATCGCTTCGATCTCACTCGGCGTGTACGTCGCGAGGGTCAGGTCGTTGTACTTGCCCTTGGACTTCGTCGCGCTGCGCTCGGTCCGCATCCCCCACGGCCAGGACTTAGCGACGACTTCGCCCTTCTGATTCGTGTAGGTGCACTCGGAGACCTGCTGGAACATCCGGCCGGCGAACTTGCTGGGCTTCTCGATCAGGTCGGTGAACACGACCTTCAGGTCGATGCGGTCATTGCGGTTGATCGGGAGGTACCACTCATGGTCCGCGCCGGCGAAGAACGAATGCACGCCCGGCAACCCGGACCGGTCACCGATCGCCCGCATGTCGAAGCCGTAGATCATGCTCGGCGGGGCGGTGATCCCGCCGAAGCGGGTCTGCGCGCTGTACGCCTCATCCGTCCACTTCGGGTCGCGGTCGCCGATGGCATGCGCCCAGTGCCGGATGCCGTCCTTCGTCGCCTCCTCCATGTTCGGCGGCTCTTTGGTACGGAACTCGCGCCCGATCCTCGAGCGCAGATCGGCAAGTGCTTCGTCGGTGATGGTCCGCTTCAAACCGGTGTCGACATCAGTACTCATGACCAGCTCCCTGGACTCTTCGGACGGAAAGGTGCGGCGATACAGAACACGTGCGCGCTCACTTGACTACCCCGTCGGCGCGCAGCTGCGCGACGTCGTCACCGCTCAGATCCAGCAGAGCGCTCAGGACCTCGTCGGTGTCGCGTCCCAGCTCGGGGGCGGGGGTGGCCCTGAAGGCGCCTCGCTGCGGAAATTTGATCGGACGCCCGCTGACCGAAACTTTGCCCGCGGTCGGATGCTCCATCTCCACGAACATCTCGCGCTCGTGCAGTACGGGCAGGGTGGCGACCTGGTCGAACCTCAGCAGCGGCGCGAACGGGATTCCGGCTTCCTCGAATACCTCGTGCCACTCGGCCTGCGTGCGGGTGAGCATGACCGCGTCCAGGATCTCGTACAGCTCGTCCTTGTTCTTGAGCCGGTCGGGGGCCTTGGCGAAACGCGGGTCCGAGAACAGCTCCGGGCGCTCGATCCCGGTACAGAAGCGCTCCCAGAACTTGGCCGTGAAGATCGCGCAGACGAGATGGCCGTCCTTGACCGGGAAGAGCCCGTACGGGGCGATGTGCGGGTGCCGCCCGCCGACCGGTCCGGCGATGTCGCCCTTGTTGAGGTAGTCGATGGGGTAATAGGTCGTGAGGTGCGTGAGGCCGTCGAGCATGCTGACGTCGACGTGCTGGCCCTTGCCCGTCGTGGAGCGATCGTGCAGCGCCGCCAGGATGCCGATCGCGCCGTAGATCCCGCCCGCGAGATCGCCCATCGGGATGCCCATCCGTACGGGGTTGCCGCCCGGCTCGCCCGTCACGCTCATCACGCCGCTCATCGCCTGGATGATGACGTCGTACGCGGGCTTGCCCCGATAGCTGCCGGTCTGTCCGAACCCGGAGATCGAGCACACGATGATCCGCTCGTTCACCTCCGCGAGCGTCTCGTAGCTGATCCCGAGGCGGTCCATCATGCCGGGCCGGAAGTTCTCCACGACGACGTCGGCGGTCCTCACGAGCGAGAAGAAGATCTCCCTTCCGCGGTCGGATCCGACCTCGAGCGCGAGGGAGGACTTGTTCCGGTTGATGTTGATGAAGTGGTTGCTGAACCCGTTGACGAACGGTGGCGTGGTCCGAAGGCCGTCCGGCGAGGTCGGGCTCTCGATCTTGATGACCTCGGCGCCCATGTCCGCCAGCAGCGAGGTCGCGTACGGACCGGCGAGCACGCGGGTCAGGTCGAGAATGCGAAGACCGGACAGCAGGCCGGTCTCGACGTCTGAAACCACAGTGTTTCCTCCTCGGCGGGGGATGCGCCCCCTGGTCGGTGCAGTGTCCTCGGTTCGTCGAGGTCCGTGGGCGTTAAACGGGACTCGATGCCGCCAGTGCCTCGCGCAGCGCCGGCCGGTGCTCTGGGGCGGCAACGGAGATCAGTGCCTCGGCTCGCTCGGGAGGCGTCTTCGCCCGGAGATCGGCGGCTCCGAACTCGGTGACGACCACGTCCGCGAGGTCCGTCGGAAGTGTGACGTCCGCACCACCGCGCAACGTCGGGACGATCCGCGACAACCGACCGCCGTCCGCGGTGGCTGCGAGCGCGATGATCGACCGTGCTCCGCGGTTGTACCGTCCGGCCCGGGCGAAGTCGCCGAGACCTCCGGTGCTCGAAACTCGGCGAGCACCCACCATCTCCGAGTTGACCCGGCCGCTCAGGTCGACCTGGAGCGCGGAGTTGATCGCGCGGAAATCCGGCAGCGCGGCCAGGATCTCGGGGCTGTGGGTGTAGCTCGCCGGCCGGAACTGCACCGACGGATTGTCATCGACGAAGTCGTAGAGCCGTTGCGTTCCACGCGCCTGGTTCGCGACCGACACGCCCTGGTCCTGGCGCTTGCGCCGATTGGTGATGATCCCCGACTCGATGAGGTCGATCATGCCGTCGACGAACAGGCCGGTGTGCAAGGAGATGTCGTTCCGGTCCCGCAGCGTCGCGAGGATCGCCGACATGATGCGCCCGACCCCGATCTCGATGCTCGCCCCGTCGGGGATGAAGGGCAGCACGTTCGCGGCGACCTGGTGCGCGACGGGTCCGGGCACGGCCGGGACGACCTCGTTCAGCGGCCGCGAAACCTCGATCAGACCGGCGAGCCGCGAACTGTGCACGCTTCCCACCCCGTACGTCCGCGGCATCCGGTTGTTGACCTCGGCCACGACGAGCCGGGCCCGACGGCTCACCTCGTACGCGAAATCGACGGACACCCCGAGGCTGAGGAATCCGTGCCGGTCCGGCGGGCTGGTGGAGATCAGGGCGACGTCGAAGTCGAGCTCGCCGGTGGAGATGAGCTCGGAGGTCGCGAAGATCGTCCACGGCACGTAGGTGGCGTGGCCAAGCCGCTGCGCCGACTCGAGCGCCGCCGTCGCGGTGAACGCGACGACCGTGTTGTGCGGTCCGGCAAAGCCGGCGAGGAGGTTGGCGGACCCCCCGAACATCTGGTATGCGGTCGTGCCCGAGATCTCTTTGTCCTCGCCGCGGCGCACCAGTTCGGTCAGCAGCGCCTGCGGATCGGCGCATCCCGAACCCACGAAGATCTTGTCGCCGGGTCGAATGTCGTCGAGTGCGGCGAGCCCGCGCGCCTGTGCGGCCTGGTAGTGGGCGTCGGTCTGGGTCATGACGAGAGAGTCTCCAAAGCGAGACGTACGACCGCCGTTCAGACTCGTGACCGAAGTGGTGTGCGTGGCAAGTGTAGCCAGGTCGAGGGCCGGGTTGGCCCCTATTGCGCCTGAGACCCGAACACGATGGCCTGACCCACGGCGAGGCGGTCAGTGGCAGCGAGGGTGTACCTCGCATCCGGCACCTGACGGCTTCCGGCCCGGCCCATGGCCTGATAGATCGACTCGCTCACGTGTGGGGCGCCGGCCAGCCGTCCCTCCCCCAGTTGGCCGCCGCTGGTGTTGAGCGGAAATTCTCCACCGACCTGCACCCGCCCGTCCTGGACGAACTCGAATGCCTCGCCCTCCGCACAGAAGCCGAGACCTTCCAGCCACGTCCAGGCCAGGATGCTGAAGCCGTCGTAGAGGTTGGCCGTCGCGATGTCGCCCGGCGAGAGCCCGGTGGCGCTCCACAGGTTCGCGGCGAGCTTGCGGCCCGCCTCGATGTTGTACTCCAGGGAGAAACCTTCGGTTCCCGGGGCGCCACCGAGATGCAGGAACGTGCTCGAACCCCCGGCGCCGGCGTACGACTGCGCGAAGCCCTTGATGAACGCTGCCCCGTGGTCAAGATCTCGGGCAGCTTCGGCCGGCCCGAGCACGTACGCCGCACACCCCTGAACGGGCATGTCGCAGTCGTAGAGTCCGAACGGATCGGCGATCATCCGCGCGGAGAGGTACTCCTCGGTCGTGAGCTCCTTCGGCCTGTTCTCGGCCCAATAGCCCCGCCCGGAGAGCAGATTGTGCGTGCGCAGCCCGGCGACGAAGGTCGCCATGTGCTCGCGCGTCGCCCCGTAACGCTGGAAGTAGCGCTGCGCGAGCGGCGCCATCAGCTGAGGACCGCCGTGCCAGCCGTACGGAACGGTGAACTGCTCGTCGCCCGCCGCGGTCTTCACATCGGTCTGGCCGTAGTGCGTCCCGCGGATCCAGTTACAGGCACGCCAGACCAGCGCATACCGGCAGGCGCCCCCGGCCACTGCGTTGTGCGCCTCGATGAGGCTCGACCCGATGAACTTGTCGTTCCATTCGCCCCAGCGCAGGTTCGGAAACTTCATCCGGCGCCAGAGGTATTGGGGACTGACGACGAGCGATCCGTCGATCGACTCGTCCGGAACCATGTTCCGGCCATGGCCGTCCGGCCGGTACTTGTAGGTCGTGAGACCGTCGATGTCGGTGCTTTCGAGCCCCGCGTCGGAGATGGCACGGGTGCACGCCAAGACGGCGTCGTCGCCGAGACTCTGCGTCTCGTTCCCGCGGGTGATGCTCGAGTAGCCGATGCCCAGGACGGCGACGCGGGCGGTGATCTCGGGCAACGACTACCCCACGATCCGGGCCGCGCGGAGGGCGGCGATACGTTCGTCGTCGTACCCGAGCTCGCGCAGGATGCTGTCGGTGTGCTCCCCGGCGAGACAGCCCGGCCCGATCGTGGCGCCGGACCGGGACAAGGTCACGAGGGCCTTGGTACGGGTGTGGGCCTCGAAGACCGGGTGTTCGACCGTGGTGACGAGGCCGAGCTGATCGGCAAGTGCGCCCTCGTCCATGGACAGGTGCGGGGGCCCGGGCGCAACGGCGACGCACGCGACGTCCGCCTTGGTCATCTCCTGCTCCCACACCTCTGCCGGTCTGGTCCGGAACATGCCGGACAGCACGTCGATGAGGTCCGCGTCGTTCGCCGCGCGGTCGGTCGCGGTCGTGAAGCGCGCATCACCCGCAAGGTCGATGCCGGACCGGAGTGCCTCCGCGGCTAGATCGGACCATTCGCGCTCCGTGGTGACGCACAGCACGACCCATCCCTGGGTCGTCTCGTACAACCGGTACAAACCGCAAAAGCCGAGGTACTCGGAATCCACACTGGGCACCCCGGGACGGCCGTCGTAGGTGATCGCGTCATCGGACAGGACGTGCACGGCCGTCGACAGCATCGAGGTAGCGGTCACCTGCCCGCCGGCACCACGGGCGCGGGCGAGGAGCCCCAGCGTCATGGCCGCGCTGACGCCCAGGCCCGCGAGGTGATCGACGCTGATCCCCGAACTGATACGAGACATCCGCGGCGCCCAGTGCTTGATTTCCTCGAAGGTGAGATCCGGGCCCTCGGGCAGCGTGCGGGTGTTGCGGTAGATGAACCCGGACGCGGCCCCGATGACGGGGGCGTACGCCGGGCGCTTCGCGTACGGCCCGTCGACGCCGTAGCCCTGGCCGTAGTGGTAGATCAGGTCAGGATTGAGCTTGTGCATCGCCTCGTCGTCGAGTCCGAGCTTGCGGGCGACACCGCCGCGGAAGGACTGCATGACCATGTCGGCGCGGCTGATGAGCGACGCGACGATCTCCCGGCCCTCGTCGGTCCGCAGGTCGAGCGCGATGCTCTCCTTGCCCTGCATGACCCGCGCCGAGTACAGCTCGGGGAGTGGCGCAAGCGTGAGGAACCGCAGCGGGTCGCCGTCGATGGGCTCGACCTTGATGACGCGGGCGCCGAGATCCGCAAGCAACGTGGTGCCGAAAGGGCCGGCGAGGAACGTGGCGAGCTCGATGACGGTCACCCCTTCGAGCGGGGCTGCCACCGGGGTCTCGCCGCCGCCCTCGCCGTCAGGCCGCGATGACTGGCGGGCAGCAGCGCGGGCTAGAAGTTCCGAGGTGTGCTCGCCCACCGCGGGCGGACTACCCGTCCCGGACCCCGGCGATCGGGACATCTTCACCAGGACGTTCGGCTCCCGAACCTCGCCCAGATCTTGATCTTGGACGACGAGGGTGTGCTCGTCGTACAGCATCTGCGGATGGTCGAGGACCTCCGGGCCGCGCCGGAACAGCTCGGCGAACACGTCTTTCTCGGTGTCGAAGACCTCCTGCCACTCGGCCACGGTGCGCGAACGCACCGCCTCGAGGAGCAGCTCCCAGAACCGGCCGCGCTTGGTGATGTCGTCGCTGTTCTCGGCGTCGTGCAGATCCGGGTCGGTACGGGTCCAGCCCAGCCCCGCCACCCGCAGGAAGTCATCGAAGTGCTTGGGCTGCGTGTGGGCGAACTGCAGCCATCGCCCATCGGCGGACAACCCGACCATGAGCCCCAGCCGTACGCCGGAGGGCACGGAGGCGTCCGCGTCGACGACGTGCTCCTCGGCGAACGCACCGGGCCATTTCGCCGCAACCTGACGTCCTAGCCAGGACCACGAGTCGTGGGACAGAAAGCCTTGGACCAGGCTCGCGCTGACGTGCTGTCCGCGGCCGCTGGACTCCCGCTCGTACAGCGCGGCGAGCGTTCCTTGAATCGCGAGCAACGCGGCGGAGAAGGTGGTCGAGAGGGCCGAGGGCATCACCGGGCCGGTCCGGCCCGTGGGCGATCGCCCGCTGAGAGCGCCCAGCTTGGCCAGCACGATGGCCTCGTATCCCTTGAGGTCCCGGTAGGGCCCCTGCGGCCCGAAGCCGGAGATCTCCGTGAAGACGAGGCCCGGGTTGTCCGCCGAGCACTGCTCGTAGCCGAGGCCGAAGTCCCCGAGCGCAGAGGGGCGGAAGGAGGAGATCACCACGTCGGCACCGGCGATCAGCCGCCTCGCCGCGGCGGCGTCGTCGGTGTCGTGCAGGTCGAGCTCGACGCTCTTCTTGCCACGCGACCAGAACGGCCATGCCGCCCGGGACCGGAGCGCGCTCCCGCCGGGCGGTTCGACCGTGATGACCTCGGCCCCGTAGTCAGCGAACAGCAGGCTCGTGTACGCAGACGCGAGGCTGGTGGACAGGTCGACGACGACCAGCCCGGCCAGGGCCTGCCGTTCGCTCACCTGCTAGCTACCTGCCGGGACTTTGACGTGCGGGAACAACTCCTCGAAGGTGCCGGTCGTGATCCGCTCCCGGACCGCCGGGTCGGCATCGTCGAACAGCTCGTGCAAGGTCTTCTGCGTGTGTCCGAAGGTGCCTTCGGTGTGCGGATAGTCGCTGCCCCACAGAACATTGCTGTAACCCATCGCGGTGAGCGTGGGAATAGCGGTCTCGTCGTGCTGGAACGACGCGAAGACCTGGTTGAACAGGATTTCCTTCGGCAGTCGGGACAAGGTCGGCCGGACGAACGAGCCGTGCTGCCGGTACGCCTCGTTCATTCGGTCACCGACGAACGGCACCCAGCTCGCGCCGGCTTCGGAGACCAGGAGGCGCAAATTCGGGTGACGGTCGAGAACACCGGAGGTGACGAGCTTCGTCGCGATGCGCTGTCCCGCGTAGGTGGCCTCGGTGTAGTTCAGCACCGCGCCGCCCGGGCCACGGAACGGAATGACGTCGCCGTTCTCCGGCGCGGTGTGCACGCCGAGCACCATGCCGGCCTCCTCACACGCCGCCCACAGTGGCTCCCAGTCGTCGTAGTTCCAGTCCTTCGTACCCGCCGGGACGCCAGTGGGAATGCCGATGACCTTGAAGCCCAGTTCGGCGGCGTGGTGGACCTCCGCAACCGAGTCCTCGACGCGGTGCAACGGCACTGTCGCCACCGAAATGAGGCGGTCCGGTGCGGCGCCCTGGATCTTGCTGATCCGCCACTCGTTCTGCGCGGCGGCCGCGGCCTTCACCAACTCCCGGTCCTCGATCAGGTTTTCCCACAGGCCGAGCGAGGGGTAGATCACCTCGCCCCAGATACCTTCCTCGTCGAGGTCGGCGAGACGCGCGCTCATGTCGCGAATTCCGCGCGCACGCTGTTGCTTCTCGACCTGGGTCAGGCCGTCGGAGCCTCGCTTGGTCGACCGCTTGATGTCCGGGAGATCACGGCGGAACGACCGGCCG
>CAXTUZ010000045.1:0-12657 GCA_964247525.1 uncultured bacterium | reverse complement strand
GCCTGGTTCTCCGGGCGCCTGCCCGACGGGTGGTTCACCGGTGCGCTGGAACTGACCATCGACCGCGCCGAGATCACGGTGCTGGGTACGTTACCGACGCCCGAGACACCAGCGCCCGCTGACGCGGCGGCCGTCGCCGAGGCCGAAGAGGGCCGTATCACGCGGTTCCGCGAGCAGACCCGCGAGGCCCGGATAGCCATCGCGCGGGAGGCCGAGCAGCGGTACGGGCGCGGGCTCGCCTGGGGCGCCCGGGCGGGCGGCACAGTAGCGGTGTTCAGCAACCGTTCCGTACCGGTGATGACCCGGCTACGCCAGCCCGAGCGACATGTCCTCGACACGCTGGTGGACGCAGGTGTCGCGCGGTCGCGGTCGGACGCGCTGGTCTGGTGCGTACGACTGGTGGGGCGCAACACCGACGAGTGGCTCGGCCAGCTTCGCGCCGCCATGGCGTCCGTCGAGGAGATCCGCGCTCAGGGTCCTGAGGCCTGAGCGGCCCTGGGCCGGCTGCCCACCTGTTCGATTCCAGGAAAACCTCGTCGATCCGCCCGCTGGGGCGCGAGTTTCCTGGAATCGAACAGCCCCACCCCCCGGGAACTACTGGCACGCCGCTCAGAGTCCGAGCCAGCTCCGGATGGCGGCCCCGTCGGCGTCCAGATCGGGCGCCGCGGGGCGTACGACAGGGTCGGGATGCCGCGAGGACTTGATCGGATTCCCCGGAGCCGGCAACCCGCCGGCGTCGATGACCATGTGGCGTACGGCGGTCTGCTCCGCAGCAAGCGCCTCACCCACACCGACCACCGGGCCGGCCGGTACGCCGGCAGCCTCGAGCCGCTGCAGCCACACCGCCGCATCGTCCGGGGCGAGAGCCGCTTCGAGCTCCGGCTTCAGAGCGTCGCGGTGATCGTGCCGGAGCGCATTGGTGACAAACCGGGGGTCTCCCGGTAGGTCGTCCCTGTCCAGTACGTGACACAGCGTCCCGAACAGCACGTCGTGCGCCGCGCAGATGGTGATCGAGCGGTCCCGGCATGCGAAAGTGTCGAACGGCGCGATGGAGAAATGGGCGTTTTCCATGACGGGCGGCTCCTGACCCGTCGCGAGATACCGGAGCGCGGCGCCCTCGAGAAGAGCGACGGTGCTGTCGAACATCGCCACGTCGAGATGCTGGCCGTGCCCGTTCCGTTCGCGCTCGAGCAGCGCGCTCAGCACGGCGATCGTGCCGAAGAGCCCCGCGGACAGATCGGCGACCGGGATGCCGGGTTTCACCGGCCCGTCGCCCGAGCCGGTGATCGACATCAAGCCGCTCATGCCTTGAACCACGGCGTCGTACGCCGGCCGCGAAGACCATGGCCCGGTGTGTCCGAAGCCCGACAACGACAAGGCGACGAGGCTCGGGAACCGCTCTGCCAGCGAATCGGGCCCGTAGCCGAGTCGTGCCATCACCCCGGGCCGGAAGTTCTCGACGAGAACGTCCGCCCGCGCGAGCAGCGCGTCGAGAACGATCCGGTCTTCGGGCGCCTTCAGGTCGAGGGCGATGGACTCCTTGCCGCGGTTCACCCTGGCGAAGTAGAGCGATCTTCCTTCGGTGAAGGGGCCGTACGCCCGCGAGTCATCACCGGTGCTCGGCCGTTCGATTTTGATGACGCGGGCACCGAGATCGGCGAGCAGGAGTCCGGCGAACGGACCCGCGAGCACCCGGGAGAGATCTACGACCACAACCCCGGCGAGCGGGCCTTCTCTGGTCAGGAGGCGTGGTAGACGACGAATGACACCGCGACGTAGTGGCAGATCGCCGCGATGATGGTCATGAGGTGAAACACCTCGTGGTACCCGAACGTACGAGGCGACGGGTCCGGAAGTCGCAGCGCATACATCACCCCGCCGACGCTGTAGAGGGCTCCGCCGACACACAAGAGAACGAACGGCGCGATTCCTGCGCCACCGATCAGGTCCGGCACGATGAAAGCGGCTAGCCAGCCCAGACCGAGGTACACCGGGACCGTCACCCACCGGTGTGCGCGGTGCCACACCACTCGTGAGCCCGCGCCGAGCAGCGCACCGCTCCACGCCACGGCGAGCACAGTGACGGCGGTGGACCCGTGCAGGGTGAGGAGTGCGAACGGGGTGTAACTCGCCGCGATGAAAACAAAGATCATCGAGTGGTCGATGCGTCCCATCAATGCCCGTAGGCGTGGTCGCCAGCTGATCCGGTGATAGAGCGCCGAGGTGCCGAACAGAACGGTGAGACTGACGGCGTAGATCGCCGCGGCGAGTCGTGCGCGCTCGGTGTTCGCGAGCGCAACGAGGATGGCGCCGGTGGCGAATGCGCCGAGGAAGGCGTACTGGTGCAGCACACCTCGCATCCGCGGCGGGAGCAGGTCGTGTCGATGTCCCACCCCGGCCAGGGTGGCCGCCATGGGTCTCAGCGGTTGCACGATGAGACCGTATCGGACAAGCGCGCCACCGAGTTGAGTGGAACGAAGTAAAACGCTGAACGTTTGTCTGTAGTTTTCGAGCGGGTGTGCCGAGGGGAGGATGTGGCCCGGCTTACGTCGCTTCGGCGGGTCGTAACGCTCCGTGGCCGGTACCATGGCCTGATCACACGATCACCCGAAGGGCAACCGATGACGACAACCGCGAAACCCGTGCCCGGTCTCGGCGTCGATGGCGACGATGCCCCGACGACGCACAAGGGCCTCATCGCGTGGGTACGGGAGATCGCGGAGCTGACGCAGCCCGACCGCGTCGTGTGGTGTGACGGATCGGACTCCGAGTGGCAGCGGCTGACCGACCAGCTCGTCGACGCCGGTACGTTTCAGCGGCTCAACCCGGCGAAGCGCCCCAACTCCTTCTACGCGGCCTCCGACCCGAACGACGTGGCGCGCGTCGAGGACCGTACGTACATCTGCTCCGAGCTGCAGGAGGACGCGGGCCCGACGAACAACTGGGTCGCTCCCGCGACGATGCGCGAAACCCTTCATCCGCTGTTCGAGGGTTCGATGCGGGGCCGGACGCTGTATGTGGTGCCGTTCTGCATGGGCCCGATCGACAGCCCCATCGCCCAGCTCGGCGTCGAACTCACCGACAGCGCCTATGTGGCAGTGTCGATGAAGATCATGACGCGGATGGGCAAACCGGTCCTGGATCGGCTCGGCGCCGACGGCTTCTTCGTCAAGGCCGTGCACACCGTCGGCGCTCCACTCGCCGACGGCGACACCGATGTGCCCTGGCCCTGCAACACGACGAAGTACATCGTCCATTACCCCGAAACCCGTGAGATCTGGTCGTACGGCTCCGGGTACGGGGGCAATGCGCTGCTCGGCAAGAAGTGCTACGCCCTGCGTATCGCCAGCGTCATGGCGCGCGATGAGGGCTGGATGGCCGAGCACATGCTCATTCTCAAGCTGACTCCCGAGGGTGGCACCTCGCGTTACGTCGCCGCGGCGTTCCCGAGCGCGTGCGGCAAGACCAACCTCGCGATGCTGGTGCCCACCATTGCGGGCTGGAGCGTCGAAACCGTCGGGGACGACATCGCGTGGATGCGTTTCGGGACCGACGGCCAGCTGTACGCGATCAACCCGGAAGCCGGGTTCTTCGGTGTTGCTCCCGGGACGGGCGCGTCGACCAACCCCAATGCGATCGCAACGCTGCACTCGAACGCGATCTTCACCAAAGTGGCCCGGACCGACGACGGCGACGTGTGGTGGGAAGGCCTGACCGACGACAAGCCCGCGCATCTCATCGATTGGAAGGGCGAGGACTGGACGCCCGAGTCGCCGACACCGGCCGCGCATCCCAATGCCCGATTCACGGTGCCGGCGGACCAGTGCCCGACCATGGCCGACGAGTGGCAGAGCGCCGGTGGCGTCCCCGTTTCGGCGATCCTGTTCGGCGGCCGGCGCGCTACTGCCGTGCCGCTGGTGACGCAGTCACGCGACTGGAAGCACGGCGTGTTTCTCGGCTCGACCGTCTCGTCGGAGACGACCGCAGCCCAGGCCGGTGCGATCGGCAACCTGCGCCGCGACCCGTTCGCCATGCTTCCGTTCTGCGGCTACAACATGGGCGACTACTTCGCGCACTGGTTGGAGATCGGTGCGAAGGCGGACGAGGCGAAGCTTCCCAAGATCTTCTATGTCAACTGGTTCCGCAAGAACGATGAGGGTGCGTTCCTGTGGCCAGGATTCGGCGAGAACAGCCGCGTCCTCGCCTGGATCGTCGGCCGCCTGGAGGGGACCGCTGACGGCGTCGAGACGCCCATCGGCGTCGTCCCGACGAAGGCCGCTCTCGACACAGCCGGTCTCGACGTCTCCGAGGCAGATCTCGACGTCCTGCTCACCGTCGACCCCGAGATCTGGCGGCAGGAAGCTGACCTGATCCCGGGACACTTCGAGAGCTTCGGTGATCATCTGCCGGCCGAGTTGTGGACCCAGTACGAGGGACTCGTCGCCCGGTTGAAGACCGCGGGCTGATTTACCCGCGCGTACGCTGCGCCCGTGGGGGTCCGGCAGGTCGTCAAGACGCGACTCCTTTACCCGGGTTACGAACGACGTCTTGAACGCCAGCTCGAGGGCGCCGACACCCCTACCCACGTAGGCGTCCTGCTCGACGGTAATCGGCGCTGGGCACGGTCGGTGGGGTTGGCTGACCTCAGCGCCGGCCATCGCCGCGGGGCGGACAAGATCGTGGACCTCTTGGAGTGGTGCGAGGACGCCCGCGTCGAGGTGGTCACGCTGTGGCTTCTGTCGACCGAGAATCTGTCCCGACCCGCGGAGGAGCTGGATGCGCTGCTCGAGGTCATCAAGGACACGGTGACCGATCTGGCCGCGCGCGGCCGCTGGCGGGTGCGCGGGGTCGGCGCGCTGGACCTGCTGCCGGGCAGCACCGCTGAAGTTCTCAAGCGGGCGGAATCGGAGACCGCGCAGATCGATGGTCTGTCGGTCAACGTGGCCGTCGGGTACGGCGGCCGCCGCGAGATCACCGATGCGGTGCGCTCGCTGCTGATCGAACATGCCGCGCGAGGCGCAACACTCGAGGACGTCGCGGCTTCGCTCGACGTCGACCAAATTGCCGAGCATCTTTACACCCGCGGTCAGCCGGATCCCGACCTGATCATCCGCACGTCGGGGGAGCAGCGCCTGTCGGGATTCCTGCTCTGGCAGAGCGCTCACAGCGAGTTCTATTTCTGCGACGCGTACTGGCCCGCCTTCCGGCGGGTGGATTTCCTCCGCGCGCTCCGGGCGTACGCCGATCGGCACCGGCGCTTCGGGGGCTGATGATGGGCCTCCCCCGTCAGGACGCTGTCGCGACGACCTTGACGACGGTCCGCAGGTTGCGGTTCGTGGTGGTCTCGCGAAAGCGCGTCTGGGCAAGTACCCGCGCGAACGGCGTATCCGTCGAACGGCCCTTCGGCACCCGCCAGTACAAGCAGCCCTTTCCCGCTTCGACGGCTTCGAGGTCCGGGTCGAGGTCTCCCACGGCTTCATGGAGTTTCGCCAACGCGGCCGGATCGGACGCTAGGATGACGTACGAGTGAAGGTCGGCGTCGTCGCTCGCGAACGGCGACGCCCGCGCCATTTTCTCAAGATCGGCGGCGCTGACCAGGACGACCCACGCCTCGTAGCCGAACGCCCGCCGAAGCTGCTGTTCGATCTTCTTCTTGTGTTGCGCGCGGGTTCCTCGATCAATGTCGGCGACGACGTTCCCGCTCGCGAGCACCGTGCGCACGTTCTCGTAGCCAAGTTCCTCGAACGCCTCGCGGACCGCGGCCATCTTCAGGGTCGTCCCGTTGACGTTCACTCCGCGCAGGAACGCGACGAAGGCGGCCATGGCGCAGAACGGTACGCCTGACGGCCGAGACGAACTACGTCGCGGCGAGCGCCCGCGTGTCCGGCTCGTCCGCACGCGACTCTCGGCCTAGCGTGAACGCTGTGCCTTCTGCCGCCAGAAAGCGACCGATGACGTACGTCCTCGACACCAGCGTGCTGCTGTCGGATCCCGCGGCTCCGCTGCGGTTCGGAGACCGAGACGTGGTGATTCCACTGGTCGTGGTCAGCGAGCTGGAAGGCAAGCGCGATCACCCGGAGCTCGGCTACTTCGCGCGCCAGGCGCTGAGGTTGCTCGATGACTTCCGTATCGCGCACGGACGCCTCGACCAGCCGATCGCGATCGGGGAGGGCGGCGGCACGCTACGTGTCGAATTGAACCACGCTGATGCGTCCGTGTTGCCTGCCGGCTTCCGGGTCGACGAGAACGATGCCCGGATTCTCACCGTCGCCCTGAACGTCGCGGCGGAAGGCCGGCCCGTCACGCTGGTCAGCAAGGATCTCCCGCTCCGCGTGAAGGCTGCGGCGGTCGGCCTGAACGCCGACGAGTACCGCTTCGAACTTGCCGCGGACGATGGTCAGACCGGGATGGCCGAAGTAACCGTGCCGCAGGCAGTTTTGGACGATCTGTTCGCGAACGAGGTCATCGCGCTGCCCGCGGCGGCCGATTTTCCCGTCCACACCGGGCTTGTGCTTCAGTCAAGCCGGAGCAGTGCACTCGGACGAGTGACCGCGGACAAGGAGGTGCGGCTCGTCCGCGGTGATCGCGACGCGTTCGGGCTGCACGGACGTAGTGCCGAACAGCGGATCGCACTCGACTTGCTGCTCGACCCCGATATCGGCATCGTCTCGCTCGGAGGGCGCGCCGGGACCGGGAAGAGCGCGCTCGCGCTGTGTGCCGGCCTCGAGAGCGTGCTGGAGCGACGGGCACACAAGAAGGTCGTGGTCTTCCGGCCGCTGTTCGCGGTGGGCGGACAGGACCTTGGTTACCTTCCGGGCGACTCCAGCGAAAAAATGTCCCCGTGGGCGCAAGCCGTTTTCGACACTCTCGGCGCGCTCGTCGCCGGCCCGGTCGTCGAAGAAATCTTGACGCGCGGGATGCTCGAGGTGCTTCCGCTGACGCATATCCGCGGGCGCTCATTGCACGATTCGTTCGTCATCGTCGACGAGGCGCAGTCCCTGGAGCGAGGGGTACTGCTCACCGTGCTGTCGCGACTGGGGTCAGGGTCGCGCGTCGTTCTGACGCACGATGTCGCGCAACGCGACAACCTGCGGGTCGGTCGGCACGACGGGGTTGCCTCCGTGATCGAGTCGCTGACCGGCCATCCGCTGTTCGCTCATGTCACGTTGACCCGTAGCGAGCGTTCACCGATCGCGGCTCTCGTCACATCATTGCTCGAAAGACCAGTCGCTTAGCTGTCCTAAGTGCCCCGGTACGTGTGTTGCTAGCGCGCGATTCTCTTGTTCGGATCGTAGAGGACGACGGTGCCTGCGACGACGTCGTGCAAACTCTTCCGCTGTTTACCGGACAAGAACATGATGAAGGAGATCAGCAGCGTGATAACGCTGAGAACTCCCTCCGCGAAGCGCCCGACGATCTCGCGTAAGGCCATATAACCCCAGGATGCCGGCCGACCGGCATCGGGACGCCACACGCGCATACCCAGGACTTGCAGCGCAGGCGTCTGCCCCCGACCCCACACGATGAGACCCCAGATCACGTAACCGATGCCCAGAGTGACGAGCACGAGCACGATGGAAAGGAACCATGCTCCAATCCGGCGTCCGATGCTTGCCAGCTCCGTCCCTTCGGGAAGCGTCAATTCGCTGCGCGAATCAAAGAACATTCCTGGAGGGGCTTGCACGGCACCGGACTGCGAAAACCCGTATCCGGGTGTCACCGGCGGAGGGGGAGGGAAGCCTGCCGGCGTAGTGGGTTGCGCGTCGTCCTCGTCACCGGTAGGCATCGTCGACCTCTCCATCGAGAAAATTCGGCAGGTGAGGACCCGACTTTACTGGGTGCTGGGGAATTCGGTGAGACATTCGGTATTTCGGCGCGCGGCTCGGTACGCGGCCATAGTGTGGATGTCGTGACGGACCGCTCGACAAAGCAGGTGACCGTTTCTGGTTCCTTCGTCGCGGACGTCCGCTCCGCGGTCGGGATGTGGCGCGGTGCGCTACTCGTGCCCGCGATCTACGCGTTGCTCACCGTCGTGTCGGTCGTTGCCGTCCTGCGTGTGCAGCAGCCACCCACTCACTGCGAAACTCGACATCTCGGGGTCTGTCCCGCGCATGCAAACGCGTCGCTGGCTGCGTTGTCGATTCTCTCAGTTCCCTTCAGTCTCTTTCACGTCGGACTTTCCGGAACGGCCCGCGTCTGGTACGCACGCCGTCGTACGGGCGATTCCATGTCGCCCGGCGAGGTGTGGACGCTCTCGTGGCGATTCTTCGGGCGCTTTTTCGTCCTGGGACTGTTGGTAGCGCTCATCGCGGCCCCATTCGTGATCGGCGGGCTGATCGCCGCGGTTGTCATGAACAACGCCACGCCCCTGGTTGCGACGAGCGTTACGGTGACGATCATCGCCGATTTCGCTCTGACGTTTGCGACGCCATGGCTCGCCTTGTTCGATCCTCGGCCTGCCAAGGCGATTCCCGCTGGACTGCGGCTCCTTCGAGCCGCGTGGCCACGCTGTCTTCCCTACGCGCTGGTTCCCCCGCTTGCGTTGCAGGTCATCGCCCAGACGCTCCAGTCGTATACCAACCATTGGGTGCTCGCGGCATTCGCGCTGCTCGGCCCCCTACTGACCCTTGCCTTCGCCGGCGCGACCGTACTGTTCCTCCTCCGCCACTACCCCGACCCGCCGTTCAACGGGAGCCTGGACGTACCCGAACCGACGAAATGAGAACCTGAGGTAGTCGCCCAGCGCGCACGGAAGCAATCAGAGCCAGTCCTTGAGGCGGAACGTGAGGTAGAGGCCGAACGCGATAACGACCATGATGACCACACTCGCAATGAAGCCCGAGTCATGTCCGAACCCCGGGTACGGCACGTTCTGCCCGAAAAACCCGGTAACCGCAGTGGGGACCGCAATGATCGCGGCCCAGCTGGTCAGCTTCTTCATCACCGTGTTCAGCCGCGCGTCTTGCAACGACAGGTTCGTCTCGAACATCGTGGAGACGAGATCGCGCAACGATTCGGTCCACTCCGCGACCCGAAGGACGTGGTCGTAGAGGTCGTCGTAGGAGGCGTCGAGTTCCGACGGCGCATGTGCGTCTTTGCGGTGCCGCAATACGGCATTCACCAGCTCACGCATCGGCAGCGCCACCCGTCGCAGCTGGACCAGGTCTTTTCGTACCTGGTACGTGCGCCGCTGGATCTCCGACGTACGCGCCTGCTGGTCGAACAGTCCGTCCTCGAGACCCTCGATGACATCGTCGAGTCTTTGTACGGCGTCGAAGTGACCGTCGACGATCACGTCGAGCAAACCGTGCACCAGCGACCCGACGCCGTACTTCATGAAGTCAGCGTTGGCATCCCACTGCGACAGCACGGGATCGAGGTCGAAACCTTCCTGCTGGCTGACCGTCACCAGTCCGCGCGGCAGAACGAATGCCGATACCCGAGCAAGCCGCAGGTGACCTGCGACACGGTCACCGGATTGTGCGGCGACCGGCTCACCGTCGTCCGCGAGGAGCACGGCGTAGGCGGTGAGGAAGGTGTACGACCGGTATCGGATCGCCTTCGTACGTTCGTAGTGCGCCACCGCGTCCTCGACGGCCAGCGGATCGAGGGACAGCTCACCCGCGAGTTGGTCGAGCAACGCGTGGTCGGGATCGCATACGTCGACCCAGACGAGACAATCCTCGCGCTCGAGAAAATCCGAGATCTGCTCGAACGGGAAGTCCTGCGCGATGAGGTTTCCGTCGCACCAGACCCTGCTGCGTACCCCTCCGCGTCGCTCGTCCACGAATCATTGTGCACACCGCATCCCGGCAGAGCCGGTCTTTCCCAGGAACCGCCCAGCCTGAGCACACGAAGGTCAAAGCGGGCACAGCGATGGTCTTCCCATGACCGCACTCGCCTCGCCGCCCGAATCGGCCACCGGCTTCGACCACGCTCGAAGCGGCGCCACGCGCCACCTCGTGCTCGACATCGTCGTTCCCGTGTACAACGAGGAGCGCGATCTGGCGGCATGCGTCCGCAGATTGGACACGTACCTGGCCGCGAGATTCCCCTACGCGTACGCCATCACGATCGCCAACAACGCCAGCACCGACGCGACCGCGCGGGTGGCGGACATCCTCGCCGCCGAGTTGCCCGATGTTCGCGCGATTCACTTGAGGGACAAGGGCCGTGGGCGTGCGCTTCGCACCGCCTGGTCCGGATCCGCGGCCGACGTGGTCGCCTACATGGACGTCGACCTGTCCACAGATCTGAACGCGCTGCTGCCATTGGTGGCGCCACTGATCAGCGGGCATTCCGACCTCGCGATCGGCTCGCGACTATCGCGAGGTGCGCGGGTGGTCCGAGGAGCGCGGCGCGAGTTCATCTCCCGCAGTTACAACCTGCTCCTGCGCGGCACCCTGCGCACGCGGTTCTCCGACGCGCAATGCGGTTTCAAGGCGATGCGCAGTGACGTCGCCGCCTCGATCCTTCCCCTGGTGAAAGACACCGGCTGGTTCTTCGACACCGAACTCCTCGTCATTGCGCAGAAGGCCGGGCTGCGCATCCACGAGGTTCCGGTCGACTGGATCGACGACGCAGACAGTCGCGTCGACATCGTCGCGACCGCGACGGCAGACCTGCGCGGGATCGCGCGGATGGCACGCGCGCTCGCAACCGGGACACTTCCGCTGGGCGAGCTTCGGCACCAACTCGGTCGCGGTCCGCTCGAACCGGTGCTCGACGACGTGCCGAGCGGCCTCGTGCGCCAAGCCGTGCGGTTCGCGGTGATCGGCGTCGCGAGCACGCTCGCGTACGTCGCGCTGTTCGTACTCATGCGTCCGGAGCTCGGGGCGCAGGGCGCCAACCTGCTTGCGCTACTGCTCACCGCTCTCGCGAACACCGCCGCCAATCGGCGCCTCACGTTCCGGCGCCGGGGCCGTAGCGGTGCCGTGGTGAGCCAGGCCCGGGGGCTGGTCGTCTTCGGCGTCGGCTTCGCGTTGACGGGCGGTGCGCTCGCGGTCTTGGGGGCGCTGACCACCCACCCCGCCCGACTTCTCGAACTGACCGTCCTGATCGTTGCAAACCTACTCTCGACCCTGGTGCGCTTCGTGCTCTTCCGCGCCTGGGTCTTCCGCCATCGCCCAGCTCTCGCCGCCTGACCGCCTTGTCCTTCATCGCATACCACCTAGTTACGGAGACGACGACATGACGACGCTCGCGCCGCCACCTATCACCGCACCCCGGGTCTCAAAACCCGTTGTGCCACAACGGCTCTCACGGATCTGGCGCGGGCCCGTGGACGACCCGACATGGGCACGCCCCGCGCTCTTCGTGCTCCTCGCGGTCACCGCCGTCCTGTATCTGTGGGATCTGTCCGCCTCGGGATATTCGAACTCCTTCTATTCGGCCGCGGTGCAGGCAGGGACGCAGAGCTGGAAGGCCTTCTTCTTCGGATCGTCGGACTCCGCGAACTTCATCACCGTCGACAAGCCGCCTGCCGCACTGTGGGTCATGGAGATCTCGGCTCGCATCTTCGGGGTGAACTCCTGGAGTCTGCTGGTTCCCGAGGCGCTGATGGGCGTCGCTACGGCCGGCGTTCTCTACACGACGGTCAAGCGGTGGTTCGGCCCGGCCGCGGGCCTGATCGCCGGCGCAACCTTCATGCTGACCCCGGTTTCGGCCCTGATGTTCAAGTTCAACAACCCGGACGCCCTGCTCGTCCTGCTCCTGACACTGGGTGCGTACGCCGTGACCCGAGCGATCGAGGACGGCAGGACGCGTTGGCTCGTGCTCGCCGGCGCGCTCGTCGGCACCGGCTTTATCACCAAGATGCTGCAGGCATACCTCGTGCTGCCGGCCTTCGCGCTCGCTTACCTGTTCGCCGGTCCCCATTCGTGGGCCAGGCGGATCTGGCAGCTCGTCCTTTCCGGCGTCTCGCTGGCGGCTGCGACGTTGTGGTGGCCGGCTATCGTCTCGCTCGTACCTGCGTCCGACCGGCCGTACGTCGGTGGGTCGCAGAACAACAGCATCTGGAACCTCATCTTCGGCTACAACGGATTCGGCCGGCTCACCGGCAACGAGTCCGGCAGCGTCGGTGGGGGCGGCAACGCCGGCGGGAACTGGGGTCCTACCGGATGGGGCCGGATGTTCAACGCCGACTTCGGGGGACAGGTGTCCTGGCTCATCCCCGGCGCACTGGTGCTCGCGGTCGGGGGCGTCGGGCTCGGCTGGCGCGCGGCCCGAACCGACCGAACCCGGGCCGCGCTCGGTCTGTGGGGAGGCTGGTTGCTCGTCACCGGGCTGACCTTCAGCTTCGCGAGCGGCATCATCCACCCGTACTACACGGTGGCCCTTGCCCCAGCGGTCGGGGCGCTCGTCGGCGTCGGCACGGTGGTGCTCTGGCGGCAACGCGCCGCGTTCCCCGCCCGCTGGTTCCTCTCCGCAGCGCTTATCGCGACGTCCATCTGGGCTTATGTCTTGCTCCACCGGAGCCCCACGTGGCACCCGTGGCTGCGGGACGTGGTGCTGGTGGCCGGGTTGCTCGCCGCCGCCGGCTTCGCCGTACTGCCCCGTATCACCGGCCGGGTAGGGATCGTGCTCGCCGGGACCGGACTCGTGGCCGCGCTCGCGAGTCCCCTCGCGTACACCCTCGACACGGTCAGCGCCCGACAC
>CAXTUZ010000044.1:0-12731 GCA_964247525.1 uncultured bacterium | reverse complement strand
GTTCGGCAAGGACAACTATTACCTGGCGGTTTTCGGCAAGCCGTCGGAGACGAAGCCGTGGATGGTGCAGTTCGGCGGCCACCACCTCGGGGTCAACGTCACCGTCGTCGGCAAGCACTTCATACTCACGCCGACCCACACCTGCCGTAACGCGTCGCGGCGTCCCTGTTGACGCAGGAAGGCGGCAACGATTCCGACGATCAGCGACGCTTCGAGGCCCTCGCGCAACCCGATGATGAACGTTGGTAGCACCGAGCATCTCCTCACCACGGCAACTATGGTGAGGTGACCTTAACTAAGGGTTCGCTACCTTGACAAGTCGTAGCGCGAAAATTTGCCTAGTCGAGGCGGTATTCGACCCTGTCGATCTCGGTCCGTACTTCCCGCAGCCGGGACATGACTTTGATCTTGAGGTGGTCCGGCGCGGCGTCTCCCCCGCAGCAACGGGCGACCAGCGCCTTGACCTCCTGCTCGAGCCCGTACTTGCGCAAGCAGGGGGCGCAATCGTCGAGGTGCTTGCGAACCGCGGTCCTACTTTCGAAGGCGAGCTCGCCGTCGAGGTAGAGGTAGACCTCTTGGAGTACCTCGCGGCACTCGACGTCGTCCGGGCCGCACTCGGCGCTCATGAGCGCTCCCCGTCCAGCGCACCGGCCCGTACCAGGCCGCGCTCGATCGCATACTCCCGGAGCTGGGTCTTCAGGCCTTGACGCCCTCGGTGCAGCCGGCTCATGACGGTACCGATCGGGGTGTCCATGATCTCGGCGATCTCTTTGTACGAGAAGCCCTCGACGTCGGCGAGGTACACCGCCATTCGGAAATCCTCGGGCAGGTTCTGGAGCGCGGTCTTCACGTCGCTGTCCGGCAGATGATCGAGCGCCTCCATCTCGGCGCTGCGCAGTCCGGTCGACGAATGCGCCTCGGCGGCGGCGAGCTGCCAGTCCTCGATCCGTTCGGTCGGGTTCTGCAGCGGCTGGCGTTGTTTCTTCCGGTACGTATTGATGAATGTGTTCGTGAGGATCCGGTAGAGCCACGCCTTGAGGTTGGTGCCCTCGCGGAACTGATGGAAGGCTCCGAACGCCTTGGCAAAGGTCTCCTGCACCAAGTCCTCAGCGTCGGCGGGGTTGCGGGTCATGCGCATCGCGGCCGCGTACAGCTGATCGAGGAAGGGCAGCGCATCGCGTTCGAATCGCGCGTTGCGCTCGTCGAGGGTTTCCGCCGGTGTGACGAGGTCCGGATCGGTGTTGGCGACGATGTCCTCCAAAGTTGGCGGGGCCAGGCCGGCCGGCGGCGCCTGCGCCGAGGATCGGACCTGAGACAAGCCTACCGGCCGGGTCGAGCCGAAACCGTGGCTGACCCATTGCGATCCGGACTGCACACTCGTGACAGGCGTCATCGCGGGGACCCGGCGATGGGGTCGAGCGGCAAGGGTCACGATGACCTCCGGTCGGTGCTGGTGGCCGCGGCATGCGACGTCAGCCGTGCGTGGGGTGAGCTCTGCCGTCTCGACAGTCGTGAGGCTCAAACGCCGTCGATTTGGCCGGTGTTCCCGCCGGCCTCCGAAGCGGCAGTGAGAACGCGCGCCAGCCAGTTCGCCGCGTAGCTCGCCATGCCGGGAGTGGGCGTATGAGCGACACCCGGGAAGCGGCGGACCCGCACCCCCGCGATCCGTGCGGGTACGCCGAATGGATCGCGGTCTCCTTGCAGGACAAGGACTCTCACTCCGGCCGCGCGGAGCTCATGGGCGCGATCCGGCTTGGGGAGCGCCGCACGACCCCGGGGAGGCCGGAGGGGAAAACCGAGGCAGACCACTCCGACGGCGCCCGCCGCCTGCGCGACGCGACAGGCCACCCGCGCGCCGCTCGAACGCCCGATCAAACCGAGAGGCGCACCTGGCGTCCCCTGAGCGCGGATCGCCGGCAGCGCGTCGAGGAGCACCGCGTCCAGAAGACGCGCGGGATCTGGGGCCCGGCGTCCGGAAACCCGGTAGGGCTGATCAAGTCGTACCGCGGTAACGCCGCGCGCGGCGAGCGCGTCGGCGAGAAAGGGAAGCGGCGGCGCGGACGTGTCCGTGCCCGCGCCATGGAGAACGAGCGCGATACAAGATCCCCGGTTCGGGCCGGCGGGCCGATGAACCGTCGCACGCGCCAGCCCTCGTCGGGTCGGCACCTCCACGACCGACGGTGCGACTCGCTCGGCGGACGGCGTGCCGTCGATCAGCGACTCCTCAGGAGGAGGCTGCGGCACGCACCCGTGGCGCGCCTGTGCCGCCGGTGGTCTCGTGACGCCAGACGGCGCGCATCGTGCGGCGCTCGGCGGCCGTCGTCGCACCCCAGACTCCCTCGATGTCGCTGCGGCCCAGCGCGTCGGCGAGACACTCACCGAGGACAGGACACGATCGGCAGACGGAACGAGCGGGCTCCACATGGTCGAACTCGTTGTCGAGCGGGAAGAAGACGTCAGGATCCTCGGTGGAGACACACGCGCCGACCTCGCGCCACCGCGGTGTGCCGGGAGCGGCGAGAGCGGCTCGGAATCGCGAGTCGGCGTAGACCCTGCGTACCAGGTCGGGAGTCATGACTACTTTGCGCACTGCCGCTCCCTTTCGGTCGTGCCAACGACATGCTCGGCGTGATGCCGGGGTGAAGTCGAAGTACCCGGCGAGATCCGATCCACACCACCGGCTAGGCGGTACTCGGCTCGAGCAGTTCGGGGCCGTTGTTGCGCACGTTGCCGACCGCCGGCCCGACCCGGTACGGCGTCAGTCGTGGCGTCGGGATCTGGCCCAGGAGCGCTTCCGCGTCCTGCGGCCGCGAGCAGTCGAGCCACGCCGCGCGAAGCTCCCGAGGGACGATCACGGGGCTGCGGTCGTGGATCTTGCCGAGCACGTCGCTCGCTTGTTGCGTCAGCACGGCGGCGCTCCACAACCACCGATCGGGGTCGTCCGTCGCTCGGGCCGGGTCGCGCCAGAGCTCGTACACACCCGCCATGGCGAGCACGCTCCCGTTGGGGTCGTGCAGGAAGTACGGGAGCTTGCGCCCATCGGCCCGCTCCCACTCGTAGTACCCGAGCGCGGGCAGCAGGCAGCGACGGCGCTCGAAGGCGGCGCGGAACGCCGGCTTCTGCGCAACGGTCTCGACCCGCGCGTTGATCAACCGAGCCGCGCCCCTGCGGTCAGTGGCCCAATTGGGGACCAGTCCCCACCGAGCCGCCCGTACCTGCCGAATCAGGCTCCCGTTCGTGGCATCGCGGCCCGCACGCTCGAGCACCATCGGCACCGGATCAGTCGGTGCGACGTTCCAGGACGGGGGGATGTCCCCGCCGACGATCTCGTCGGCCTCGAATTCGGCCAGCAGCTCCGCCGTGCTCGTCGCATTGACGTATCGGCCGCACACGAGCCCAGTCTCGCAGCTCCGCCGAGCCGTTACCGTGCCCTGGTGACCAGCGGCCGGGACGATGCCCAGGCATGGGCGGCGCCCGTCGCGAACTCCCCGGTCCGCGGCACGGTCGACCTGCCGGGGTCGAAATCGCTCACGAACAGGGCCCTCGTGCTCGCCGCGCTCGCCGACGGTCCGTCGCGAATCAGCGCGCCGCTGCGAGCGCGCGACACCCTGCTGATGGTGGCCGGGCTGCGTGCCTTGGGCACCGAGATCACCGCCGAGGGTGGGAATTGGCTCGTACGGCCGGGTCCCCTCGCGCGGGAGTCGCGGGACGTGGACTGCGGGCTGGCCGGTACGGTCGCCCGGTTCCTTCCCCCGGTGGCGGCACTCGGGAGCGCGCCCATCCGCTTCGACGGCGACGCGCGGATGTACGAGCGCCCTCTCGGGCCCCTGCTCGCCGCGCTGCGCGGGCTCGGCGCCACCGCGGACAACGACGCCATCCCCGTCGTGATCCGCGGCCCGTTGCGCGGCGGGCACGCAACCCTCGACGCCTCGTCCTCCTCCCAGCTGGTGTCCGGTCTGTTGCTGGTGGGGCCGGCGCTGCCCCTCGGTCTCGACGTCCGGCACGCCGGGCCGCCGATGCCCTCCGCACCACACGTGGAGATGACCGTGGCGATGCTGCGCGAGCAGAACGCGCACGTGGACGCAGGTCCCAACCGGTGGCAGGTCGCGCCCGGGCCGCTCGCACCCGTCGACCGCCGCATCGAGCCCGATCTGTCGAGTGCCAGCGCGTTCGCCGCCGCAGCGGCGGCAACCGGCGGTGAGGTACGGATTGCGGGCTGGCCGGAACGTACGGACCAGCCCGGCGCGCGCCTGCCCGAGCTGCTCCGGAGGATGGGATGCAACATCACGTCGTCAGCGGGCGCGCTGACGATCACCGGTCCCGCATCGCTCGACGGCATCGACGCCGACCTGCGCGATGCCCCGGAACTTGCCCTGACCGTCGCGGCGCTCGCGACCCTCGCGACGAGTCCGACCGCGTTGCGCGGGATCGCCCACCTGCGGCTGCAGGAGTCCGATCGCCTTGCCGCCATCGCCGAGCAGCTCGGGCAACTCGGGGCGGACATCTCGCTGACTCCCGACGGGCTCGAGATCGTACCGGCGCCGTTGCACACCACGTCCCACGTGCTGAACCCGTACGCGGACCACCGCCTCGCGATGGCGTACGCCGTGGTCGGGCTGGTGGTTCCCGGCGTCCGGATTCGCGACATCGGAACGACGGCGAAGACCGTCCCCGGCTTCGCGCACAGCTGGGAACAGCTCGTAGCCGGCGAGCGTCGATGACGCCGCGCGCCCTGGATGAGGACGATGTCCGGATCCGGCCGGGGCGGGGAACGCGACCGCGGACCCGGCGCCGTCCGGCGTACGCCGAGGCGGCGCAGGCCCTGGTGGTGGCGGTCGACCGGGGGCGGTGGACCTGCCGGCTCGGCGCCGGCGGCACCGGCACGGAGGTCGTCGCGACGCGTGGTGGAGACCTGCGACGTACCCAGGTGGTCGTGGGCGACATCGTCGACCTCGACGGCGACGTATCCGGGGCGATCGACGCGCTCGCCCGGATGGTGCGTTTGGCTCCCCGCCGCTCGCTGCTGGCGCGGACCCCCGACGACAACGAGAGCACCGAGAAGCCGGTCGTCGCGAATGCCGACCTGCTGGTCGTGGTGAGTGCGCTCGTCGACCCTCCGCCGCAACCGCGCTTGATCGACCGGTGTCTCGTCGCCGCCTTCGCCGGCGGCTTGGGTGCCGCTCTCGCGCTCACGAAGGACGACCTCGCCGACGCCGACGACCGTCCCCTTCGCGAGCTTTACGAGCCACTGGGCGTCACGGTCCTCACCTTGGCGCCACAGCGGCCGGTCGACGATCTCGAAGCGCTCGTACGGACGAAGATGTCGGTGTTCTTCGGTTCGAGCGGTGTGGGCAAGTCGACCCTCGTCAACCGATTGGTCGGTGGCGAGGGTCAAGCCACCGGCCGCGTATCAGGCGTGGGCAAGGGGCGTCACACCACATCGGCGGCCATCGCGCTCGAACTCCCGAATGGGGGATGGGTGATCGACACGCCCGGCGTGCGGTCGCTCGGGCTCGGCGGTATGCGGCCCGCTGACCTGATCGCCGCCTTCCCCGACCTCGAGGAGGCGACCGAACACTGCCCGCCGGGCTGCGATCACCTCTCGCCGGGGTGCGCACTGGACGACCCGCAGGTGTCCGGCGCCGACCCGGCTCGCCTCAGCTCACTACGACGGTTGCTGCGTGCTCGGGAGTGAGCGGCGCCGCTGCCCGGTGGCGCTCACCCGTAGTCTCGGGCGGTGAACAACCGGTGGGCGGCAGACCTTGAGCTGGCGCACGACCTCGCCGACGCGGCGGATGCCTTCGCACTCAGCCGATTTCGGGCGGCCGACCTCGTCGTCGACACCAAACCGGACACGACGCCGGTCACGGATGCCGATCGCGGGGTCGAGAGCCTCGTTCGGTCCCGGCTGGCCGAGCGGCGCCCGCGCGACGCGGTTCTGGGCGAGGAGCAGGGCCAGACCAGCCAGGCGCCGAGACGCTGGATCCTCGACCCGATCGACGGTACGAAGAGCTTCGCCCGGGGCGTCCCGGTGTGGGCGACGCTGCTCGCGCTGGAGGTCGAGCAGCAGATCGTGGTCGGAGTCGTCAGCGCGCCCGCCCTCAGCCGCCGCTGGTGGGCGTGTGCGGGAGGCGGCGCGTGGACGCGGGATCCGGCGGGACCGCGCCGGATCGGCGTGTCCGCCGTGAGCTCGTTGTCAGACGCCTCCTTCTCGTACTCGTCCCTGCGGGGCTGGCATGACCACGGCGCGAACGGCGGTTTTCTCGGTCTGTGCGACGCGGTGTGGCGCACTCGTGCCTACGGCGATTTCTGGTCGCACGCCCTGGTCGCGGAGGGTGCCGTCGACATCGCGGCGGAGCCGGAGGTCTCGTTGTGGGACCTCGCCGCGCTGGACATCGTGGTACGAGAGGCGGGTGGCGCCTTTACCGCGCTGGACGGCACACCGGGGCCACACGGGGGCAGCGTGCTCGCGAGCAACGGGCTCTTGCACGAGCAGGCCCGCGGGTTTCTGGCCTGAGATCGACCTCAGTCGACGGTGCCCAGGGCCGGCTCCCGGTCCGCGCGCAAAGGTGAGGCACGAACGCGCAGCACCTTGGCGAATCCGTGCGGCAAAGCCCAGTTGTACTTGCCGAACAGGGACACCAGCGCGGGGACGAGGAGCGAGCGGACGACGGTCGCGTCGAGCAGGATGCCGGCGCCGAGACCGGTGGCGAAGATCTTGATGTCGGTCCCGGGCGCCTGCGACAGCGACACGAACGCGAGGAACAGGATCAGTGCCGCGCTGGTGACCAGCCGGCCGGTTCTCCCGATCCCCTCGACCACCGCCGCGGACGTCGATCCGTTCGTGTCGTACTCCTCCCGCATACGAGCGAGGATGAACACCTCGTAGTCCATCGAGAGGCCGAACAAGAACGCGAACACCATGATCGGCACCCAGTTCGTGACCGCCCCGGTGGGGGGAATGTCCCAGATCTGCTTGGAACCGTGGCCCTCCTGCCAGACCAGGACGAGGACGCCGTAGGTCGCTCCCACGCTGATCAAGTTGAGGACCACCGCTTTGAGCGGGAGCAGGATGGATCTGAAGGCGCGGGCCAGGAGAACGAAGGTCACCAGGACGATCACTCCGAGCATCAGCGGGAAGCTGCCGTACACCGCGTGGTTGAAGTCCTTCGATTCGATTCCGGAGCCGCCGACCTTGCCCCCCAGGGGCACCACGGCCTTCTTGACGGGTGTGATGATCTTGTTTCCGGGAGACTGACTCGTCTCGACGTCGGGGATCGCGTCGATGACGGCCGCACCCGGCTTCGTCCCGCCGATGAACGCGGTCCGGATACCGGGAACCTTCTGCACGGCACTCGCCACGACGGCGGGGTCGGAGTTGGGCACCAGCACCTCGATCGGGGTGATGACACCCGCGCCCACGCCTCGGTCCTCGAGAAGGTGAAGCGCGTCGATTCCCCTGCCGCCCTGCGAGAGCGTCGAAGACTTCGGCTCTCCGATCTGGATGCTGAAGGCCGCCGCGCCCAGCGCGGCAAGCGTGCCCAGCGCGACGATTGCGGCGAGCCAGCGCTGCCGGACGACGAGCTGCGCCCACCCACTCCACGGACGGCTGATCGCACCGGCACGCGCGCGGCTCTTCTGCCGGCGGGGACGGTCCAGGAACGGACCGAACTTCACGAGCATGACGGGGAGCAGTGTCGAACTCACGACCACCGAGACCAGTGGGATCAGCAACCCGCCGTAGCCGATGGAGCGCAGGAAGGGCACCGGAAGGAAGACCAGCGCCAACAGCCCGACCGCGACGGTGATCCCGGAGAACACGACGGCATGTCCGGCGGTCCGCATCGCGATGATGACCGCCTGCTCGTTGTCGACCCCCTGATCACGCTCCTCGCGCCATCGAGTGACCACGAGCAGCGAGTAGTCGATCGCCACGCCGAGCCCGACCAGCGCGATGAGGAACTGCACGATGAAGGAGACGGACACAGCTTCGGCCAACCCGCTGATCGCGACGAATGTGGTGAGGATCGACACGAGGGCGACGACCAGCGGCATGAGCGCGATGAACGAGCCGAAGACGAACGCCAGCACGACCAGCGCGCCGACGGCGGCCAGGAGCGTCTCGGCGAAGACGCCGGATCCGCTCCCGCTACCACCGCCGGAGTCGTTCGAGAGAGGCACCAGACCGGTGACGCCGTTCTGCGTGCCGGCCGGCAGTCCCTTGACGGCGGAGGTCAGGACCGCGCGCATGTCGGGCGTGGGGTCGGTCGAGGTGAAGGTCTGGTCCGGCAGGAACACCAACCCGAACGCGGCCCGGCCATCCTTCGACAGCAGACCCGGATCGGACACCGACCCGGGGGCTCCCGCCGTCCCCGGGTAGACAACCCGGTAATCCGCGAGCGCCGGGGACTTCTTCTTGGGCAGAGTCGCGATGTCGGTCATGGCCGAGGTCAATGCGGCCTTCACCTGGGGGGTGTCGGCTCGCTGCCCTGCCGGGACGCTGACCACAACCACGTTTGGGAACGCGCCCCCGGACGCGCCGTAGGCCTTCAAGATCGTCTGGTTGACCTCGTAGCCGCCTTGGCCGGGGAGCGTGAAGTGCTGGTCGAGGCGGTCCGCCAAGCCTGGAGCCAACGCGAATCCGGCCACCGTCAGCAGGGCCCAGACCACGCCCACCCAGATCTTGTGGTGCAGGCACCAGCCCGTGACCTTGTCCATCGTGTTCGGCGGTGCACCCGTGGTGGCGCTGTCGACCATCGGTGTTCCCCTCGGCGCGGCTTGCAAGGACATGGTGCGTTGCGACGACGTGGCGCGTCGCAACGACCCGGCGCGACGTGATGATCACGCGGCACTGTGCAAATGTTCGCAGATGCCACCGACAGATTTCTCGGCGGCCTTCTGTCACAGGTCCGCGCCGAGGGGTCGACGCGTCCTCAGGCCTGCAGGATGGCCTCGACCTCGAGGTGGATGGTGATCTTCTCTCCCACGACGACGCCACCGGCCTCCATGGGCGCCGAGAAGCTGACGTTGAAGTCCGAACGGTTGATCTCGGCCGTACCGGTGAACCCGGCGCGCGTCCCACCGAAGGGATCGGGGCCGAAGCCGTTCAGCTCGAGCGCCAGCGGCACGGACTTGGTGACGCCCTTGAGTGTCAGGTCGCCGTCCAGCACGAATCCGTCACCGTCGGCGCGCGCGCCGGTCGAGCGGTAGGTCATCGTCGGGTTGTTCGCAGCGTCGAAGAAGTCGCCGGAGCGCACGTGGTTGTCACGGTCGGCGTTGCCGGTGTCGATCGAGGCCAGCGCGATCTCCGCGGTCACCGAGGACTCCAGCGGCGACTCGCCCGTGACGATCTCGCCCGAGAACTCGGTGAACTTGCCGCGAACCTTGCTCACCATCATGTGGCGGACGGAAAATCCGATCTCGGTGTGCACCGGATCGATCGCCCACCGCCCGGCGATGTATCCCGGTATCTGCGTCGCTGTCGTTGTCATGTCTGCTCCAGATGGTTTGGTTGAGGTTTCAACCGACCATGGCCCGGTTGCCAACACTTGTCAAGCGTTCAATTACTTTCTACGCTGACCGGGTGGGAACGACGCGATGGCTCACCGCGCAGGAGCAGACTGTCTGGAGGTCCTACCTGGAGGCCACCAGCCGCCTGGCGGATGAACTGGCCGCTCAGCTGCAGGCCGATGCGGGCATTCCCCATACGTACTACGAGATCTTGGTCCGCCTGTCCGAAGCGCCCGATCGATCGCTGCGCATGAGCGAACTCGCGTCGCGCGCCATTTCGAGCCGTAGCCGGATGTCTCACGCGGTGACCCGGCTCGCCGAGCAGGGATGGATCGAGCGCATCGACTGCCCGACGGATCGGCGAGGGCAGATCGCTCGTCTCACCGACGCGGGTTACGACGCGCTGGTGGAGATCGCGCCCGGCCACGTGACCTGCGTGCGCGAGACTCTGTTCGAGGCGCTGACGCCCGATCAGGTTTCCCAACTCGGCGTCATCGCCGAGGCGATCGTGGCCAACCTCGACGCGTCCCGGAGCCGGGTTCCGGCGGGCGACTGAAGGAGGTAGGTCGCCGGAGGTGTACGGCTCGTTCCGGCCGGGCACGTGCCGCGATGTCCAGGACGAGTCCCGGGAGGCAGTGTCCGGCCGCAGTGTCCGGGCGCAGTGTCCGGCCGGAGTTCGGCACGGTACGCGTCGAGGGAGGTCCAGCACGTGGCGGTGAACGGCCCGGCGTGCCCGAAACGGATGGAGTTCGGCCCGTGCGGCGGGGTTCGTCCCACCGGCGGATGTGAGATGGCCGAACATCCGTGCGCCTTCCTCGGTCCCGAGCTTCCTCGCTGGGAGCAGGGGGCACCGTCGAGCACTGCTCCGGAGTCGACGCTGCTGGCGGCAGCGGCCTCGCATCCTGTCGTGCTCACCGACCTGACCGTCGAGCCGTTCAATCCGACGTCGATCTCGCAAATAACCGAACTGATCGCCCCCACCTGCGATGCCGTGCTTCTCGGTGAGCACCAGAACCGACCCGATTTTCCGCCAGCACTCCTCGCGGCGCTCGTCCGCGAGGCGGGCGGGATTCCCTGGCTGACCCTGACGTGCCGCGACCGTAACCGCCTCGTGCTGGAGCAGGATCTGGAGGGGCTGAAAGCGGTCGGGGCGGATGGGGTGCTCTGCGTCACCGGTGACGGCCGCGCTCACGGCACCCGCCCCGGCGTGACGCAGGTGTTCGACCTGGACGGCCCGCGGCTCGCCGCGCTGGCACGGTCGGTCGGTCTCGCCGTCGCCGTACCCGAAAGCCCTGCCGCACAGCCACAGCACCTGCGCCCGGCACGTGTCGCCCTGAAGGAGCGGGCGGGGGCGCACGTCTGTTTCCTGAACCACGTGTCGTCCGCCGAGGAGCTCGCGGCGTTCGTGTCCGCCGCCCGCGAGGCGGGCGCGACGGTGCCGTTCGTCGCCGGCGTCGCGCTCTACACCGACGAACGCTCGGCGGCCGTCCTGTCCGCGTTCCCTGGGCTCGGGCTCGACCCACGGGCAGTCCGGAACGTGCTGGACGCGCCGAACCCGGAGACAGCGGGCATCGCCGCGGCCGTGCAGGAGGCCCGCTCGTTCCTCGCCGTCGACGGGGTGGTGGGTGTCAACATCTCCGGTCTCGCCTCGACGAAGGGCCTCGAGCACGCGGCAACGCTGAAAGCCACGGTCGGCGCCGAGTTGCTGCGTCAGGGCAGCACCGGAACGCCGGTTCCGGCATGACCTCCGACAGCCAGCAGATCGAGTACGACACCGTTGCCGGCTGGACCGAGTCGGTGGTCCGCGAACTCGGGCCGGAGTACGCGGTCGTCGCCGGGTGCCGGGGAAGCGCCCATCCGGCCGCGCTGCGCTGGCTCGCGGATCGCCTCGCCCTCGGGCCGTCGAGCGCGATGCTCGACAGCGGGGGCGGAATCGGTGGGCCAGCCGGCTGGCTCGCGCAGGAGTACGAGCTGCGGTGCACGGTCAGCGACCCGATGCACTCCGCGGTACGGGCGGCGCGCCGGCTCTACGGCCTCCCGGCGATTGCCGGGTCGTCCACGCACCTCCCGTTCCGGGAAGCGACGTTCGACCGGGTCTGGTGCTTGGGCGTGGTGAGTGCGGTGGCGGACAAGCAGGCGCTGATGCACGAACAGCGCCGAGTGCTCACCGACCACGGGATGCTCGGGCTGCTCGTGTACGCACGGCAGGTCGACGAGCTCCCCGAAGAGCCCGACGACACCCACTTCGCGTCCTGGCCAGAAGTCCAGACCTACCTCGCGAGGGCGGGATTCGATCTGGTGGAGGTGGCCGAAGCGGCCTCGCTGCTCGATTCGCCGCCCGATTGGGACGCGAAAGCGGACGCGGTCGAGCAGGCGCTCGCCGGCCGCCACAGCAACGACGAGCGTTGGCAACACGCGCAGGAACAAAGCTCGATCATCGCCAGACTGCTCGAACGCGAGCTGCTCAAGGTGACGTTGGCGATCGCGTACGCGCGGTAGCACGCCTGGCGGGTCGATTGCCCGGTCGGCACCGGGGTAGTCCAGGTGGCGTGACACGGCGTGCGGGCGGATCAGTCGATCCGGCGGCGTTCCAAGCGGCGTGTGACGCGGCATCGAGCTGGCCCTTGCCCGGGTCCGGCCGCACCGCCGACCGTTGGCGGGCCCTCTCCGCCCTGGCGGAGGACGACCTCTCGCTCGCCCGCCTCGTCGAGGCCCATGCCGATGCTCTGGCGATCACCGCCGAGTGCGGCGCGACGCAGGTGGATTCCGGACACCGCGCCCAGTCCGGCCGTCGCTGGGGGGTGTGGGCGGCCGAAGCGCCGTCGGCTCGGGCCGACGCGTCCCAGCAGTCCGGCCGCTGGTCGATCCACGGCGAGAAAGCCTGGTGCTCGGGCGCCACCGTGCTCACCGACGCACTGGTGACGGCATGGTCGGGCAGCGAGCGTCTGCTCTTCGCGGTCGAACTCGACCACCCGTCCGTCCGAGTCGCACCACCGTCGTGGGCCGCTGCCGGGATGCGCCGGGCCGACACCCGCTCGGTGAACTTCGACCACGCCCCTGCTCGGCTGGTCGCGCCGGCCGACACGTACCTGACCCGGCCAGGGTTCTGGCTGGGCGCGATCGGGGGCGCGGCCTGCTGGTACGGAGGCGCTGCCGCGGTGGCATACCCGCTGCGCCAGTGGGTCTTCGATCATCCCGGCGACGCGCACGCCACCGAGGGC
>CAXTUZ010000043.1:3977-13117 GCA_964247525.1 uncultured bacterium | reverse complement strand
CCCTGGCCGATGTTCTCCTGGCTGACGACGAACGCGCCTCCGCCGTTGTGATACGCGTAACACGTATGACGATACGAGGCGACCACGACGACGAGGAGGACCGCGACGCACGCGGCGATGGGCCGCGAAAGACTCAGGTAGGCGGCACCCCCGTACGCGGTGACGAGGAGGATCTTCTCCGTTGCGTACGCGACCGACGAGATCGGGTCCGAGCAGAAGATCGGTAACGCGAGGCTCTTCGGGAGGAGCGTGTCTCCAAGTTGCGCAGTTCGAAGCGGGCGTCCGACGAGCAGACGCTTGATCGAACCGTTGGCGAAGAGCACACCACAACGCTAAGGGCGCGCGGCGGAACTCGGCGTCGTCAGCGCGTCAAGATTGAGCACCAGACCGTAAAGATTCCGTCAAGAACTCACCGCATCCGACATTTCCGATGTCGACTGAAAATGTGAAACGGCTTTGGCCTCGGCGCGAAGATCTGCCGGTCGGTTTTGCCCTCGCCGGCGGGTTCTCCGCGCTCCTCGGAGTGGGCGCGTTGGCCTCCGGCTCGAACGGGGCCGTCGGACCCGTCACCGTCGTGTGCCTGTGCTCGCTTGTCGTCCTCGCCGGTGCGATCGTGGTCGAGCCGCGAGGCGTGGCGTTGTTGGCTGTTCTCGGGTGGCTCTTCACTGTGGGATTCTCGGCTACCCCGTACGCGCAGCTGCGTCCCACCGGATTCGTCGCCGGCCGCGCCGCAGTCGTCATCGCTGCGAGTGCGGGGGCGGGCTGGATGGTCGGACGTCTGCGTCGCGGAATTCCGCGGACAGCGTTCACACTCAAGGGTATGGATGCCGATACTCCGTCTCCGTCGCTCGTCGGCGAGCCGCCGACCGTCTCGGTTCGGCAGTTCCTGCGGGCTGTCGACCGTCGCCGGCAAGCCGCCGGTGCGATGCTCGCCGGGGTCGCTCTTCCGTTGCTCACCGTCGGCCTGGTCGCTGCGAGAGAGCACCTTACGATGGCGGACACCCTGCTCGTCTATCTCCTCGTCGTCGTCGGTGTCACGCTGGTCGGCGGTTTCTGGCCGGCCATCGGGTCGGCGATCGCGTCCAGTCTGCTCGTCAACTGGTACTTCACTTCCCCGTTGCACACGCTCGCGATTCATCGGGTGCAGGACCTTGTCTCCCTCCTGTTGTTCGTGGTCATCGCCATCTGCGTCAGCGCCGTCGTCCACATCGCGGCGCGGCGGCAAGCAGAGGCGGCACGCAGCCGGGAAGAGGCCGACGTGCTCTTGCAGCTCGCCCGCACGGTTCTCAGCGGCTCCGACGCCCCGGCCGACATCCTCGATCACCTGGTGGCGAACCTGGGTGGCCAAGCAACCCTCCTCGAACAGGTGAACGAGGTGTGGGTCGTCGTCGGCCGGAGCAACGCGTCACCCGACGGCCGATCGGTACGGGAATCGGGATCACAGTCGGTGGAAACCGTCGTGATACGCGATGGCCTCGAGCTACGGGTCGGCCCACGGACGACTACGACGCCCTATGACGAACGCCTACTGTCCGGATTCGCGGCGCAGGCGGCGTCGGCGCTGGATCGGCAGCGGTTGCGTACGCAGGCGGAGCAGGCCGAAATGCTCGCGGCTGGAGACCGAATGAGGACGGCGCTTCTCGCGGCGGTCAGCCATGACCTCCGCACTCCATTGGCCTCGGTGAAGGCGGCCGTCAGTAGTCTGCGCCAGACCGACATCGAATGGTCGGCACAAGACCAAGCCGAACTGCTCGCCACGATCGAGGAGTCAGCGGACAGGTTGGGCGCGCTCATCGAGAACCTTCTCGACATGAGCCGGGTTCAGACCGGCGCGTTACGACCGATCCTTCGATCGGTCGCGATCGACGAGATCGCGCCGATCGCCGTGCGTTCGCTCGGGCCGTCGAATACGTTTGTCGACCTCCCCGAGGACTTGCCCATGGTACGGACCGACGCCGGTCTGCTCGAACGGGTCCTGGCGAATCTGGTGGCCAACGCCTTGCGCTTTTCCCCGCCGAACAGGCCGCCGACGCTCTCCGCCCGCCTGACCGGTGATCGTGTGGAGATCGTCGTCACCGATCACGGACCCGGGGTGCCGCCCGACGCGCGCGCCACGATCTTCGAGCCCTTTCAGCGACTGGGCGATCAGCCGTCCGGCACCGGTGTAGGTCTGGGTTTGGCTGTCGCCAAAGGCTTCACCGAGGCAATGGGCGGATCGATTCACGCGGAGACCACCCCCGGCGGCGGACTGACGATGGTCGTGACACTGCGATCCTCGCCCGCCCTCCAGCCGTCGTCACCGGCCGCCAAGCACCAATGACCGCAAGTACCCCGGTCCTATCTGGCGCGAGAGTGCTGGTCATCGACGATGAACCGTCGATTTTGCGGGCGCTTCGGATAAACCTCAAGGCTCGGGGCTACGAGGTCGTGACCGCGTCCGACGGTTGTTCCGGACTTTCCGCCGCGGCGCGCGAACGCCCTGACGTCGTCGTTCTCGACCTGGGCCTTCCCGACATGGAGGGCACCGAGGTCCTGCACGGGCTCCGGGGGTGGACGGCGACACCGGTGATCGTGCTCTCCGCGCGAGCACAGGAAGCCTAAAAAGTTGCCGCCCTCGACGCGGGAGCCGACGACTACGTCACCAAACCCTTTGGAATGGACGAACTCCTCGCGCGTCTTCGTGCCGCGATTCGCCGTGCAACCCCGGCCGAGGACGAGGCGGTGATCTCGACGCCTGACTTCACCATCGACCTCGCGGGCAAACGGGTCCTTGTCGCCGGCGCGCCCGTCCGTCTCACGCCGACGGAGTGGCAACTGCTCGAGCTCCTCGTTCGTAACGGCGGGAAACTCGTCACGGCGCGCCAACTTCTGCACGATGTCTGGGGCGCGTCGTATGGCACCGAGACGCACTACTTACGTGTGTACATCGCCCAGCTGAGACGCAAGCTCGAGCCTGACCCCCCACATCCGCGTTACCTGCTCACAGAGCCGGGCATGGGCTATCGATTCGCCGGATAAGAAACTCAAGGCATATACCGATATCCCATTCCGGGGTCCGTGAGCAGGTGAGCGGGGCGGGAGGGGTCCGGTTCGAGTTTACGGCGAAGTTGCTGCATGTAGATGCGAAGGTAGCTGCGTTCGGTGTGCTCCGGGTGTCCCCGCATGGCCGTGAGGAGTTCCGTGGTGGTGACGAGGGAGCCGGGGTTGCGGAGCAATACCTCGAGCATCCGCCATTCGGTAGGGGTGAGGTGGATCAGCTCGGCCGGTTCGCCTGTGGTCGAACGGATAAGACGGGCGTTCAGGTCGATCGTGTACTCACCGAGGGTGATCGCGGCCGGAGATTCGGCGATGACCGCCCGGCGGGTCGCGGCACGAAGCCGGGCGAGGAGTTCGTCCATGTTGAAGGGCTTCGTGACGTAGTCGACGGCGCCTAGATCGAGCGCGGCGACCTTGTCGGCACTTCCGATACGCGCGGAAAGCACAAGAATAGGGACGTCGGAGTGCAGCTGCCGGATATGCGTGATGACGTCCAGTCCGTCGATGTCAGGCAGACCGAGATCGAGGATGACGAGGTCCGGTCGTTGAGTTGCCACTTGGGTGATCGCGGTCGCACCCGTGGTGGCTGTGCTGACGTGGTAGCCACGATTACCGAGGTTGAGCACGAGGGCCCGGAGCAGGGCGGGTTCGTCGTCGACGGCAAGGACATGCGTCACGGCGTCGCGCCATCGAGGTGGAGACCGCTGACCGTGGCGCCCATCGGGGCGTCGCGCGCCTTGGGCAAGGCGATGACTGCAGTAAGTCCCCCACCGGGGGTGTCGTCGAGGGTGACGGTGCCATTCATCGCGTTGGTGAAGGCACGAGCGATCGCCAGCCCGAGTCCTAACCCGGCTCCGTTGTGTGCTGGACGGTCGTCTCGCCGCTGGAAAGGCGCGAAGACCATCTCGCGTTGACGTGGCGGTATCCCGGGGCCGCGGTCAGCGACACGGAGTTCGACGAGGTCACCATGCGCGCTCGCCGAGACACGCACCTGCTGGTCGCGTGGGTTATAGCGGATGGCGTTTTCGACGACGTTGGCGATCACCCGCTCCAGGAGTCCGGGGTCCGCGAGCACCTCGGGCAGGGTGGGAGAAACGTCGACGTGGACGTTCGTGCTGTCCGTCAGGTGGTTCAGCGCCTGGTTGACGGCATCCTCGAGCGCGACCTGGGTGGAGACGATCGTAAGGACTCCCGCGTCGACCCGGGACAGGTCGAGCAGGTTGGTGACCAAGGCGGTGAGCCGGTCCAGCGCGACGTCGGCGGCGGCGAGCAGCTCGTGCTGGTCGGCTTCGTTCCACACCACGTCGCGCCCGAGAAGACTGGATACGGCGGCTTTGGCCGAGGCGATAGGGGTGCGCAGGTCGTGACTGAGCGCGTTGAGCAGCGCGGTCCGCATGTTGTTGGCCTCGGTCATCGGAACCGCGGCCCGCGCGGCCTCGGCCAGCCGGCGTTGCTCGTAGGCGACCGCCACCTGGCTGGCGAAGGCAGCGAGGAGGCGCTGGTCTTCGGTGGCAAGCCGCCGCCCGCGCATCACCAGGACGAGCTCTTCGCCCACCGGAACCTCGGTGTCACCGTCCTCAGGTCTCAGACAAGGATCGACTCCGATGCTGCCGATGCACGACCACGTTCCGCGAAGGCCGCCGCTCCTGTCGCCCGTCGACACCGCGCCGGTGCTCGCGGGGGCGTGGGTTTCACGACGTAGCAACGTCACGCTGGTCATCGCGAACGTCTCCTGAACGCGTGCGAGCAGAGCCGGGAGCGCCTGCTCCCCGCGCAGGACGCTACCGGCCAGCGTGGACAGAGTCTCGGCCTCGGCATTGGAGCGAGCCGCTTCGCCGTTCCGCCGAGCCGCAAGGTCGACAACCCGGGACACGAGCGAGGCGATGAGGACAAACACGACGAGGGCGAGGATGTTGTCGCGTGCGGTGATCGAAAATGTGTGAAATGGCGGGACGAAGTAGTAGTCGAGCATCAGACTCGCGGCGAGGGCTGCGATGAAGGCCGGCAAGAAGCCACCGATCAGGCTGACGACAACGACGACGAGCAGAAAGAGCAGCATGTCGCTGGCCAGACTTAAATTCGACCTGAGCGCTGCGCCGATGGGCACGAGCGCGGCAAGCAGGAGTGCTGCGACGAGCGTTCCGGTCAGCCGTCGGGTTCGGTTCAATCCACCGCTGACCCGGGGCAGAATTCGCCCCTTGCCGACGTAGTCGTGGCTCACGATGTGGATATCGATGCTGCCCGAGGTACGGGTGATCGTCATGCCCGTGCCAGGTCCGGTCAGAGCCGCGACAACCGGGTTGCGGCGACTGGCGCCGATGACCACTTGGGTGGCGTTGTTCGCGCGAGCGAAGTTCAGGACGGCGCTGGGTACGTCGTCGCCGACGATGGAGTGATAGCTGCCGCCGAGTGATTCGACAAGCACCCGTTGCGTGGCGAGGTCGGCAACACTCGAGCCCGCGAGCCCATCGCTACGGGCGACGTGGATGGCGAGCAGGTCTCCGCCGCTCGCGCGGGCTGCGATGCGCGCGCCCCTGCGGATCAGCACGTCGCCTTCGGGTCCGCCGGTGAGTGCGACGACGACGCGCTCGCGGGTCTCCCAGGTCGCGGCGATGCCGTGGGTTTCGCGGTAGCGCTGAATTCCTTCGTCGACGCTGTCTGCGAGCCACAGAAGCGCGAGTTCGCGCAGGGCACTGAGGTTGCCGGGACGGAAGTAGTTGCCGAGCGCCGCGTCGACCTTCTCGGGCGTGTAAATGTTGCCGTGAGCCATCCGCCGGCGTAGCGCTTCGGGGGTCATGTCGACGAGTTCGACCTGTTCAGCGGCACGTACGACAGAATCGGGGACGGTCTCGCGTTGCGGGACGCCCGTAATCGCCTGCACGACATCGTTGAGAGATTCGAGATGCTGGACGTTGACCGTCGAGATGACGTCGATGCCGGCCTCGAGCAGCGCCTCGATGTCCTGCCAACGCTTGTCGTGTTCCGCGCCGGGAATGTTGCTGTGCGCCAGTTCATCGACGAGCGCGACGTCCGGCGCCCGGGCCAGGATCGCCTGCAGATCCATCTCGTCGAACTCGGTCCCTCGATAGCTGAGCGTTCGGCGCGGGATGACCTCGAGGTCGCCGACTTTTGCGGCCGTGTGGGGCCGCGCGTGGGTTTCGACGAATCCAACGACGACGTCTGTGCCGCGCTCGGCGCGCCGGTGGCCCTCTTCGAGCATGGCGTAGGTCTTGCCGACCCCGGGCGCGGAGCCCAGGTAAACGCGTAGCTGCCCCCGTTCGGTCATCGCGGCTGACTCAGCGCCGCGGCTCGGATCCTCACCGCACCAGGTTATTGGGCTTTATACGGATAGGTGGTGTCCAGAGCGAGGTTGAGTTGCAGGACATTCACTTTCACCTCGCCGATGAAGCCCACGTCTCGGCCGGCGGTGTACTTGGCGACCAGTGCGGCGACTTGCGCGACGGTGATGCCACGGGTCTTGGCGACCACGTTTTCCTGGATTCGGGCGTACGCAGGGCTGATTTCGGGGTCCAGTCCGGACCCGGATGCGGTGACCGCGTCGGCCGGTACGGCCGGGTGGACGGGTGCGTCGCCGCGGATCGGGACGATTTGCGCAGTCGAGTAGTCCGCCCCGAATCTGGCGTTCTCGACTGCGACACCGCGGTAGGTCGTCAGGAACGGTTTCGCCGGGGCGCCTTGGTTGAGGCTGACGACCCGCGTCACTTTTCCGTGGTAACCCGATCCGGACCAGAACACGGCGAGGACCGCGCCCACGCCGTCCGGGGTGCAGAACCTTCGCGCGCCGCTTACCCCATCCAAGGTCCCGATCGCGAGGCTACGGCTGCAGACGAGCGTCAGCAGACTCTGCGTGCCGGTGTCGTCCTTGACCGACGGATCCGGGAGGGTGTCGACGATGGACTCAGGACCGAGGTTGCTCGCCGACGACGCTGTCGGGTCATATCCGCTGGCGCCGGCGGCTGAGGGACGCGACTGGAAGTACTGCGCTAGCGGATTTCCTTTCGCGTCAGTGAAACTCTGGCCCAGCAGTTTCGAGCCGACGACCTTCCCGGCGAGCGAGACTTCAGACCCGTTCGCGCGATCTTTGAGGCCCGGAATCCGGGCGACCGCCGTAATCACGAGCGGGTACGCGACACCGAAGATCGCTGTGAACACGAGCAAAATACGCAACGCCGCGGAGAGCTGGCGAAATGAGCTGAGCACGGAACGCATGGAGGTCACCGGATCCCGGGAATGAACTGGGTGAGCAGGTCGATAGCTTTGATGCCGGCGAAGGGCACGATGATTCCACCCACGCCGTAGATGTAGAGGTTGCGTCGCAGCATCGCGCTCGCACTCGACGGGGTGTATCGCACTCCGCGCAGCGCGAGCGGGATGAGCGCGACGATGATGAGAGCGTTGAAGATGACCGCGGACAAGATCGCGGACTGCGGTGAGTGCAACCGCATCACATTGAGCTTGTCCAGGCCGGGATAGACCGCTGCAAACATTGCGGGGATGATCGCGAAGAATTTCGCGACGTCGTTGGCGATGGAAAAGGTCGTCAGTGACCCGCGGGTGATCAGCAGTTGTTTACCGATCTCGACGATCTCGATGAGCTTGGTCGGGTCCGAATCAAGGTCGACCATGTTTCCGGCCTCTTTGGCCGCGGAGGTGCCGGAGTTCATCGCCACCCCGACGTCCGCTTGGGCCAAGGCCGGGGCGTCGTTGGTCCCGTCCCCCGTCATCGCGACGAGCTTGCCACCGGCCTGCTCATTCTTGATCAGGGCCATCTTGTCTTCGGGTTTGGCTTCGGCGAGGAAGTCATCAACGCCCGCTTCGGCAGCGATCGCTTGTGCGGTGAGCGGGTTGTCACCGGTGATCATGACGGTGCGGATGCCCATTCGCCGCAGCTCGGCGAAGCGCTCCGCCATGCCCGGCTTGACGATGTCCTTGAGATGAATGACACCTAGGACGATGGGCGCGCTTCCAACCGTGCGCTGGGCGACGAGTAAGGGGGTCCCGCCGGCAGAGCTGATGCGGTCGACGACACGACCTGTGGTCGGCGGTATCGTTCCTCCGCCGTCGCGGACCCAGGTCATCACGGCAGCAGCGGCGCCCTTCCGCACTTCGCGGGCCGGCGCCCGGCCTAATGCGCCGAGGTTGACGCCGCTCATTCGGGTTTGCGCGGTGAACGGCACCCAGTCGGCGTTTGCGAGATCTGCGGTGCGCCGCTCCGGCTGACCGTAGTCAAGGGCGGCGAGCGTCACCACGGATCGGCCTTCTGGCGTTTCGTCGGCGACCGAGGACAGTTGGGCCGCGTCCGCTAGCTGCGCGATCTCGGTGTCCCCGACGGGGATGAATTCGGTTGCCTGCCGGTTGCCGAGCGTGATGGTGCCGGTTTTGTCCAGCAACAGGGTGTTCACATCCCCAGCGGCTTCGACGGCCCTCCCGCTCATCGCCAGCACGTTGCGTTGTACGAGGCGGTCCATCCCGGCTATACCGATCGCCGAGAGCAACGCTCCGATGGTGGTCGGAATGATGCAGACGAGCAACGAGACCAACACGATGCCCGTGACACCGTTGCCGGTGATCGCCGCCGAATCGGGAACCCCCGGCTGCGTGCCCTTGGCGAAGATTGCCATCGGCTGCAACGTTGCGGTCGCGAGCAGGAAGATGATCGTAAGCGAGGCGAGCAGGATGTTCAGCGCGATCTCGTTGGGCGTCTTCTGCCGACTCGCGCCTTCGACGAGAGCGATCATGCGGTCGATGAAGCTCTCCCCGGGCTTCTGGGTGATTTCCACCACAATCCGGTCTGAAAGCACCTTGGTACCCCCGGTGACTGAAGACCGATCACCGCCGCTCTCCCGGATCACCGGCGCACTTTCTCCAGTGATTGCCGACTCATCGACGCTGGCCACACCGTCGATCACGTCGCCGTCGCCGGGAATGATGTCCCCGGCCTCGCACACCACGCGATCCCCTTGTTGAAGTTGAGGGGCGGCGACGGATTCTTCCCTGCCGCGGAAGTCAGTGCGGTTGACGAGCCGCCGGGCGACGGTGTCCGTTTTAGCGCGGCGCAACGCGTCGGCCTGGGCCTTGCCTCG
>CAXTUZ010000043.1:0-3967 GCA_964247525.1 uncultured bacterium | reverse complement strand
GCCCTCCGCGACGGCCTCGGCGAGGTTTGCGAACAGCACCGTGAGCCACAGCCAGATCGTGATCAGCCAGGCGAAAGTGCTTGGTTTGTCGATGGCGAGCACGGTGGTGAACACCGAACCAACCTCGACGATGAACATCACCGGGTTCTTCCAAAGCGTGCGCGGATCGAGCTTTCCGAACGCTCCGGGCAGCGACGTCATGAGCATTTTCGGGTCGAGTAGGCCGCCGCCGACCCGGCGAGGGCCGCTCGCCTTGTCGGATGTTGGGTGCTTGGGCGCGCCACCTGGAATGTCGAGCGTGGTGGAAGACATCAGTGCAGACCTTCCGCGAGCGGACCAAGGGCTAGGGCCGGGAAGTACGTCAAGGCGACCACGATGAGCGTGACGCCCGTCAACAGACCGACGAACAGCAACCGGTGGGTAGGCAACGTGCCTTCCGAGGCCGGCACCGGGCGTTGTCTGGACAACGACCCGGCCAATCCCAGCACGAATACGATGGGCAGGAACCGGCCCAGCAGCATCACGATGCCCAATGCGGTGTTGTACCAGTTTGTGTTCACCGAGATGCCGGCAAACGCGGAGCCGTTGTTGTTCGCCGCCGAGGTAAAGGCGTAAAGCACTTCGGAGAATCCATGCGCGCCGCTATTGAGCATTCCGGCTCGTTCTCCAGGTAACCCCATCGCGATCGCTGCGCCGCCCAACACCAGCATCGGCGTCGTCAACAAGTACATCGAGGCGAACTTCACCTCCCTGCTTCCGATCTTCTTGCCGAGATACTCAGGAGTTCTCCCGACCATGAGCCCGGCGATGAACACAGACAACACCGCCAGAATTAGAATTCCGTACAACCCGGAGCCGGTGCCGCCGGGTGCGACCTCGCCCAGCATCATGTCGACGAGGGTGACGCCGCCGGCGAGGCTCGTGTACGAGTCGTGGAAACTATCCACCGCTCCGGTCGAGGTCAACGTGGTACCCGAGGCGAACACCGCCGAATCCGGCACACCGAAGCGCTGCTCGGTGCCTTCGATGGAACCACCGACGGCGGTCGGGACCGTCCCGTGGTGCGCACCCTGGAAACCCATCATCAGTCCGGCGGACAGAAGAGCCAGCAGTGTCATCACAGCCACGATGGCGTAACCCTGACGCTTGTCGCCGACGATTTTCCCGAACGTCCGCGGCAGCGAGAACGAGATACACAACAGCAGGAAGATTTCGATCCAGTTCGTCCACGCAGTAGGGTTCTCGAACGGATGAGCAGAGTTTGCGTTGAAGAAGCCGCCCCCATTCGTGCCCAGCTCCTTGATCACCTCTTGGCTCGCGACCGGGCCACCGGGCAGTGTTTGGCTACCGCCGGCGATAGTTGAGATCGTGTGGTAGCTCTGGAAGTTTTCGATCATCCCGGCCCCGACGAACACCACCGCGAACACCAGGGAGATCGGCAGCAGGATGCGGAAGCAGATCCGCGTCAGATCTACCCAGAAGTTGCCCAGCCGATCGGTCTGGTTGCGTGCGAAGCCACGGACCAGAGCGATGGCGACCGCGATGGCGACCGCCGCTGAGGCGAAGTTCTGCACGGTGAGACCGGCCATCTGCACGACGTAGCCAAGAGCGTTCTCTCCTGAATACGATTGCCAGTTGGTGTTCGTCACAAAGCTTGTCGCCGTATTCCACGCCTGCGCGCCTCCCATTTGGGGCACTGCATACGGGTGACCAAAATGGTTCTGCAAGCGCACGAACGCGTACAGGAAAAGCACCGACACCAGGCTGAAAGAGAGCACAGCGCGTAGGTACCGACTCCAGCTTTGGTCGGCCTCCGGGTCGATACCGCCCGCCTTGTAGATCGCGCGCTCGACAATCAGGTGTCGTGTGCCCTGCAGAACCCGCGCCATGTAGTCGCCCAAAGGCCGGTGCACGAGCGCCAACGCCGCGATCAAGCTCGCCAGGAACAACACGCCGTACCACGTGTCACTCATCAGAACTTCTCCGGAAAGATCAGCGCGATGACCAGGAACACGGTCAGGGCAGCGGAAAGAACCAACCCCACCAGGTTCGTGTCGCTCACAGTTTTTCCGACCCCTTCGCGACAACGGCCAACAACCCGAACACAGCAAGACTCAGCAGAACGAACCAGACGTCAATCACTGTGGCTCCATCACCGTTGGGATCTCGACGTCGTCCCATCCGGCCCGGCAGTGATCTGACGGGCGACACGAAGTCAACGCGCGATTGTTGGATCTGTCGCCCTTGTCGGGCCGTCCTCACGACTTCCCCGCCAGATCCTCACGACTTATAGACGGCGCGGGTGCCACAGCGCGGCTGGGTGCCCAATTGGGGTAGGGCATTCCCACCTTCCCTCACGCCGGAATCTGCCGTATTGCTCTTGGGCGCCAATGGGCGTCCCCGAAGTCGGCCGGCCTACGATCGAATGATCAGCTTGCGTACGCCAAGATCAGCCAAGTTGGCTTACGTGCGTACCGGGACTGACCGGCGGGAGCGTCGCGAACATGACGAGGACGCCCATCCACTCTCCGCGATCGGCGGACCCTCAAGCCAAGTCATCGCCGACCATCCCGAGGGCGGGGGCGCGTACGCCGTTGCCAAGATGGATCTCGGAGAGCGAGCAAGTCCACTCGCGGCGTCCAGTCTCGTAGTGATTGCCGTTCCGGCTCACCTGAGCGTGGAAAGTCGTCGCTCATGATCAAGGTTGTGCCTCGGATTTCGGGTTTGGCGTGCCCGGGACCCGTGCATGGCGAGGCGGTGGGGCATTGAGTGCGGCGAGTGCGCACTCCACAAGCTGAGCCTGAGCTTCCTTGTCGAGCTCTGCCAGTTGCGAGCGCGGGAAGCTCATGGTCCGAACGATCGTCCCCATCGCGGCAAGTGTGCGGATGTGCGACAGCGGATCGGGCTCACTGCCTTGGAGCAGATGTAACACCCGGGCCGTTGCCTCCGCGGTGCCCTCAGGCCAGCGAATCCGGCCGACTGAGGCGATATCGCGCGCCAGCAGGTTCGCCGCCTCGTGGTGCCTCGCCAAGGCTTCGACGTACCCGCCCAAGAACGCGCGACGGTTCCGGGGGGAAAGTGGAGTGTGGAGCCGCTCGAAGTCGGTACATAGGTGGTCGAGCTCCTCGAGCAACGTATCGATCACGGCGAACAGCAGGGCCCGCTTTGAGGCAAAGTGGAACAAAACGGCGCTGCGGGTGAGATTGAGCTGGCCCGCGACCTGTTCCAGCGTCGCGGACTCGTAGCCAAATTCGGCGAACGTCTTCGCGGCCGCTGTCATGATGGCCGCCCGCGTCTCTTCGCCCTTCACGGTTCCCCTCAGGGTGCTGGGGCTCGACCCCGGTGAACGTGGATCGAGCTATGTCTGATCGACGTAACCGCGACGCTACGCCATTCGAGTGAACTTTCGGCATCGTCACGCGCTGACTGACCGATAAGTCGGAAAAACCTGACTGTTCAGTCGGGAACCTCTTCAGCTTCGACCGTTCCTCGCCGATGGACCGATGTCATCACGGACCCGACCGTTTTACGCGGCCCCTTCGAAGAGAGTGAGTGAACGATGTCTGCAGGTGCTCGGCAGTGGCTCCGCAACCGAAACCGGCTCGCGCTGGCAGCCGGCGGCGTCGGCGCCGTCATTCTCGCGGTAAGCACCACGGCGAGCCTGGGCGGGTTCACCGCGTCCATCACGAACACCGGTGACAAGGCACAGTCCGGCAGCCTTCTCATGCAGGAGCAGGTCACGCCCACGGGCGGAACGACAACGACCTGTCTGTCCACCGGCGCGGGCGCCGCCATTGCAACGAATGCGAACTCTGCCTGTGCGGCCAACAAGTTCGGCGCGATCACCAACGGAGCGCCGGGCGCCACCAGCTTCTCCACGGTCGTCATCACCAACCAGGGTTCGCTGCCGGCCAATTCGTTTACGATGGGGGTCGGCGGGTGCACGGCGACGCCCACGGCGCCGGCC
>CAXTUZ010000042.1:11532-13246 GCA_964247525.1 uncultured bacterium | reverse complement strand
CCCCGCACTCGACGCGATCACGCCGGCGAGAATGCGCAGCAACGTCGTCTTGCCCGCGCCGTTGTGACCAACCAGCGCGGTCACCGACCCCGCCGGAAGCCGCAAGTCGAGGTCACGCAACGCCCACGTATTGCCGTACCGCTTGCCCAACCCTTCGGTCACCAGCACGTCGGCTACCGCCGCGTCGATCACCGCAGCGCTCACGACACAGTTCCCCGGGCCTGCGTGGAACCGACGTCGGCGTTCCGCAGCAATGCCCGGATGTCGTCGTCGCTCTCCTTCGGATCGAAGCGGAATTTCCGCATGGAGCGCGAGTCGGGCCCGCCAGCGCACCAGCAGACGCGGGTCCGTGCCCTCGGACGCGCATACGAACGTTCCCAACCCCTGCCGTATCTCCAGAACACCTTCAGCCGCCAAGTCCCGATACGCCCGCAAGACCGTGTTCGGGTTGAGCCCGCTGGTCGCCGCGACCATCTTCACCGTCGGCACCTGCTCACCCGGACCGATCCACCCGAACCGGATGGCCTCACGGACCTGTGTCACGATCTGCAAGTAAGCCGGCATCCCACTGTCCCGGTCCAACCGGAACACCAACACGACAAACTCCACATGACCGTCAAAGTACTAGTCAACTAGCCATCTGTCACTCTTTACGGGGCCACCGATTGGGACCGCCGTCGTTGATAGCGTTGGAGGTGGTGATGAAACGCGCGGACGAACTCGGCTTCGAGGCGCGCTCGCAGGCGACCCAAGACACAGCGAGCGCAACGAGTCAACCTGGCCACCACGGCCGTCGCCGGAATCTCCGCAGGGCCGTGTTCGCTGTCGTCGCTGCTGCCTTATCTATGATAACCATCGACATAGACAGAGGCACGCCTTGGCCCAAGGCGGAACCCGAGCAGTATCAGCCTTGGGCCAACGCGGCGTCCTCAAATCCATCTTCCGTGGTTAGCCAGGTCATGCTTTGCCCAAACGCTCAGTGCTGCAGCTGTCCTTGGTCGCTCTGGACCATTTTGTGCACGAAGATGTCGTCGGCGTTGGTGAGGTGAAGTAGGTCACCGCGGCGGCTGACCCAGCCACGCGGTCCGGTTCGGGCGGGCAATGAAGCCCAGCCGATCGCTCACACTAGAGCGCATCAACTAGTTCGTGTCCTCTTGTTCCACCGACGCTGAATGAAACGCGGAGTTCTGGACGTCACGACCGTGGATTGAATGAACACCGCAAACGCGAATGCCAACAGGAAGAACCCGGCAGCACGAGCGTCATTCGTATGCGGGGCAGATACGACCTCTGACGTTACGATCACGGGCAACCGTACCGGGGCGCCAGCGGTACGGCCGAGAGACTTGACCTTCTAGCGGAGGTTTCCCGCCGGTCGAGCCGCCTAGTTGGCGCGAGGTAGGCCACGACGTCCAGCCTCGGCGAGCACGGTGCACCACTTTCGGCGACCGTCGTGAGGCTCAATCGGGACGCGAATACTGCGCCCATCCGTTCGACGTCTTCAGCCGCTGGATCAGGCGGGGTAGGACAGGCCGTTTTTTTAGTAGGTTTAGCAGCCGCTTGCGGCCAGGTGTCTACGGACCATTCGGCGCCGGTTTTCATGACATGGACGACGGTGACGTATCCGCGACCAGCGGGGCCGCTTGTGGCGTAGGTGACTGATCCGTCAGGTAGTTGAAACGCCGTGGACACCAGCGGCCGGACCATCACGGTC
>CAXTUZ010000042.1:0-11522 GCA_964247525.1 uncultured bacterium | reverse complement strand
CCGTTTCTAATGACGGAGCAAACAGCACAACGCCTGCAGGAGCACTTCGACAAGTTCACCGAAGCTGAACCGGATGCACTCCTTTTCCCCGCGCGTCAAGGCGGACGCGTCCCCTGCGGTCCGATGCGGCAAAGCAACTTCGCCCGGAACCTGTGGAGTCCCGCGACCCGGAAGGCAAAGCTCGTCGGTACCACCCGCCACGACCTTCGGACGACCTGCGCGAGCCTGCTGAATCCAACAAGGCGCATCACCCATCGAAGTACAGGAACACCTCGGGCATGCCGACGCCCTCACGACGATGCGGATCTATGCCAGGGCAACCCGCCAGACTCCCGAGCGCCTGATGGACCGGATGGCACAGATACAGGGTGGGCACCACGAGGCGGACAAGGGCCTGGAACAGCCAGGGTGAAGTCGATGCTAGTGGCACGCTGGATGGCACGGTGAGCGGGATCGGCCCAAAGCTGTCGGACCCCGCCATGGAGGCACCATCAGCAGAGATGTGCTGTCCAGTGCCGTCCGCTCCCCTATCTGGCGTCCATGGACGAGAAATGGACCAATGATCATGGCGGCGCACCAGGCTCGCAGAGCACCGCCCCCTGACCTGCACGTTAGCGGTGGGCCGTCAGGGACTCGAACCCTGAACCCGCGGATTAAAAGTCCGCTGCTCTGCCAATTGAGCTAACGGCCCGGCGCGCAGCTCCGAGCCTAGCGTCCGGTTCTCGTGCGCTCCCGGAGTGTGAGCGCCATCCGTGGGCATGCGCTCACAGCCCGCTTCGCGTGCACGGCGAGGTCCTCGGTCACCTCGCCGGACACGATCGGATAGCCCCACGCGTCGGCTCGTACGACCTCCGGAAGGAGTTCGGCGCACAGTCCACGCCCGTCGCAGGCGATCCAGTCGACGACCAGCGTCGACGTGGCCATCAGCGCGGTCCCGGGACGGGGAGCACCGGCGCCTGCGAGGTACCCGAACAACGTCCACCGGCGTGCAGCCGAACCTCCTCGGCGAACGTACGGAGCGCCGAACGAACGAACCGTGTCACCCCGTCGGGGTGGTGACATGCGCCTCTGCCGGCGACCAGGGTGAGTAGAACGTCGACCTGATCGGTGCAGGCCCTACCGCTCGCGACCTCGTTCAAGCGGTCCGCAAGGGCCGGCAATCCGTTCAGGCACGGTCCGCATTGGCGCGCCGACTGCGCGGCGAGGTAAGCGGTGACCCGTGCGGTTTCCACCAGTCCGCACCGGGACGCGGGCAAAGCTACGAGAACGCCCGCTCCCACGTTCAGTCCGTACGGAGACAGCGAAGGCGCGCTCAATTCTGCGTCGATCGCCTCTGCTGGCAGCCAACCCCCGTGATAGCCCCCGACCAGCACCGCACTCAAGGCTTCGGACGCCCCACCCGCAGCGTCCAAGGCAGACGTAACCGTCTGTCCCACCGCGAGTTCTCGCACACCCGGCTCGCGTACGGCCCCGCTGATGGTTGCCAGGAAGGTGCCCTGGACGTCACCGCCACCACGGCGAACGAGCAGCGCAAGACGCGCGAGCGTCTCGACGTTCTGGACGAGAGTCGGACGACCGGACACCCCCCGCTGCCACACCGGCGTCTTCCGCCCGCGCGGCAGCCCGGAACCACCGGACACCGCGGAGACGAGCGCGGTTTCCTCGCCCGCCAAGAACCGGTCGGAAATAGTCAGTACGTCGACCGGGATCTCGCCGCCCCCGAGGCTCTTCCGTTCCGCCAGAGCCGCTCCCAACGACTCAGCACCCGCCGTCACGACGAGGTAGCTACGTCCGGCGCGGACGGCCGAGGCGGCCAGTTGGAGCCCGTCGAGGACGAGATGCGGCGAGACCGCGAGCAAAACGTTGTCCTTCCGGCTTGCCGGTTCCCCCTCGGCCCCGTTCGCCACGACGACCGCGTGCCGACCGGTCGGCCGAACGGCCCGCATCTTGACCGCCATCGGGAAGTTCGCCCCGCCGCGCCCCCGCAGGCCGGCAGCCTCGACCAGAGCGAGGACGTCAACGTTCTCGGGCACCGGCCCATGGGCCGTGAGATGATCTGCGAGAGAGGGGGTTACCGCCGCCAGCAGGCCACTGGGCACGGTACGCGGTATCACGGTGGTGGTCATGCGGGCACGACCGTTCGCGGCTGCGGGGTGTGAACGGACGACGTGGCGACACGCCACGCAACCGCGATGGCCACACCCGCAACGCACGCGACCGTGGTGGCGACCATCCAGACCTGACCGACATCGCGACCCGAACCGAGGCCGTGCGAGAGGCCGACCGGCCACGACGCGTACACCGACCAATGCACCAAGCGCCACACCCGATGTCCGATCCGCCGGCGCACGAGGCTGGTCGCAATGACCGCACCGAACAACTCGAGCGCGACCGTTCCCATACCGATCCACAGCGGCCGGAAATCCGAGGCGAACGGCACCACGACGTCGAGCCATCCCACCTTCGCATAGGAGTCGCTGACGATCGTGACGACGTGCACCATGAGAAACATCAACGCCAGCAAGGAAACATTGCGGTGCAGGGCGGCGACACCGAACTTCAAGAGCCCCGGCAGTGGTCGTCCTGCCCGGGTGAGAATGCCGAGCACGACGACCGAGGTCAGCAGCAGCAGGCTGACAACTCCGGTGCCCCGGCTGACGTACCAGAGCGTGCTGTCGCTCATGCCCGCGGCCAACCGTTGACGACCTGAACCTCGCCGCCGTGGGTCACGAGTCGTGCCGGTAGTCCCGAGACGGTCAGCCGATCGAGTCCGGCCGCACCCCGGATCAGAAGGGCAGTGCTCGCGATGTTCGCGTTCAGGGCGCTGTCGGCGCAGACGGACACGGTGCGCCACGGCGCGTGCGCCGGAACACCTGTCCGCGGGTCGAGCAGGTGATGCATCTCATGACCTCCGCGCCGCCATCGCCGCACGGTCACCGACGATGTCGCCAGTCCACCCGTGGACAAGGCGATGGTCTGCGACAGTCCTTCAGATTCCGCGTCGAGCGGGCCGGGCCGGTCCTGCACCCGAACCGGCCAGCCACCGGAAGGTGTCGGTCCGGCGACGGCGATGTCCCCACCCAAACTCACGAGGACCGCACCGCCGATGGCCGTGCTGAGAAGCTGCGCCGCACGGTCCGCGGCGAAGGCCTTCGACGTCGCGCCCAGGTCGAGCCGGACGCCCGCCGGAACCCGTACGACGCGTCGCACGGTGTCCAGTTCGATGTCCCGCCAATTCGGCATGCGTCGCACCACGATCGCCCGCGCGGGTCCATCCGGTGCGAGACGGCTGAAGTCCCGGTCGTATCCGATTTCCGAGAGTGCCTGTCCCACAGTGGGATCCACGTCTCCGTCGGTACGGCGAGCCGCCGCGATTGCGACCTCCAACGCGTCAGCAAGCAGGGCACTGACGTGGACGGGAGACCCGTCTGCCCGGTCAAGGCCGGCGATCTCCGAGTCAGGGCGAAACCGGCTGCAGGCCAGATCGAGAGCGGCCAATTCGCTCACGAGCAGCTCGCGTGCGATCGGCAGTGCCTCCGGCTCCTCAACGACGAGGTGGATGTCGACGCCGAGCGCACGCCACGAGCAGCAGGTCGGTACGGACGGCAGCGTGGGCGCCGTCGCGACCTCCATCACGACCCACTCGACACGGCAGCGGCCGACTCGCTCGTCGCCGTAACCGTTGGAGCCGCGCTCGAGAACGCAGTCGGTGCCGCCGCCGACGGGGTGCTCACCGTCGGGGTGCTCACCGTGGTGCTCACCGCCGGAGTACTCGAGGTCGTGTGCTCGGTCGTCGACGCCGCATAGGCGATCCCTCCGCTCGTGACGACTCCCAGCGCCGCCACGCCCAGAGTCGCCGCGCGAAGGCGTCGTAACCCGGCTGCGCGTCCGATTCGTTTCATCATTCCTCCTGGCATGGGCGTTTCTTGCTGCCGATGCCAGCGTCGGCCGGTCCGCTGGGAAGGACCTGGGTGCCTAACCCGGACTCGCTGGGAGGTCGAGACGGCACTGAAGGGGAATAGTCGTCACATGAGCGCGTTATGTGATTGCACGTTCAACTATCGAGGAGAGCGTCATGCCCGCTATCACTGCCGATACGTTGTCGCTGCCGAGGGTTCCGGCACTGGACGCGCAGACACGTTTCCGGCCGGTGGCGAGAATCGTCACGGCGACCCGCGCGCTCGAGGGCGACGGCTTCGAGGTACGGCGTCCCTTTCCCAGCGCCGACCTGTCGCTCGCCGATCCCTTCGTGCTGCTCGACCACATGGGCGGCCCTGAACTCGTCGCACCCGGAGCGGCGAAGGGCACCCCGTGGCATCCCCACCGCGGATTCGAGACCGTCACCTACATGATGGATGGCCAGCTCCAGCACCGCGACACCCATGGCGGTGGCGGCGTGATCAAGGACGGCGACACGCAGTGGATGACCGCCGGCTCGGGCCTCCAGCACATCGAACGGCCCACCGAGGCGATCATGACCTCCGGCGGCGTGATGCACGGCGTGCAGCTGTGGGTGAACCTGCCGAAGAGCGCGAAGTTCATCGCGCCCGCCTACCAGGACCTGCGTGCCGGCAACGTGGGGCTGCTGTCGTCCGCCGACGGCGGCGCGCTGGTACGGATCATCGCCGGTGAGCTCGCCGGCGTGAAAGGCCCCGGAAGCACGTACACCCCCATCATCTACAGTCACGCGACGCTGACCCCTGGTTCGAGGCTGAGCGTGCCGTGGCCCGCGCAGTACAACGCCCTCGTGTACGCCCTCAACGGGAACGGCCTGGTGGGCGAGGACGATCAGCCCTTGGCCGAGGGTCAGCTGGCCATTTTCGGACCCGGCGAGGCCATCTCCCTCCAGGCCGCGGACACGCAGCCCGAACCTGCGGCGGCCGGCTGGGATGTTCTCCTACTCGGCGGCCAGCCGATTCGCGAGCCGATCGCCCGGTACGGACCCTTCGTGATGAACACGCGCGAAGAACTCGCCCAAGCGGTCGAGGACTACCAGGCCGGTCGGCTCGGCGTGATTCCGGCGGGCGCCATTCCGCACGAATGAGGTCCCGTATGCTTCACACGCTCCGGACGGCCGCAGGCCGCTGCGGCCGACTGGAACCGGGCCCCCATCGTCTAGTGGCCCAGGACGCCGCCCTTTCAAGGCGGTAGCACGGGTTCGAATCCCGTTGGGGGTACACGTCCGTTCGATTTGGCAGTCACTCACCCGCAGGTGCGTCGAACGCCCTCGCCTGCCCGCGGCGACGTCAGGTAGATCTTCAGCGGCCAGCGGCTGAAAGCACAGTGGATGACCGGGCCGCGCCGAGCCACGGATTGCGTCTGTGGGCCCCCACAACTTAGAGTCCATCTAACGGCCCAGAAATTGCCGTCGTCCTTCAATTCCTCTCTGGGCGGTGACCCGTGACGATTCATGCGATGGACCGAGAAACCCTCCTGCTCGACGCAGTTCAGAACCTCGTGGACACGTACGAGGACCGCTGCGACGCCGCGTTGGTGCTCGACGCTCTTGCCCGGGCCAAGATCCACATCCGGGACGGCTTCAGCGTCCTTGCGCTTGATGTCCCGCCGGCGGACGAATACGTGACGCTCGTCGTGGGCCTGGCGACGCAGGAGCTGGAACTCCGGTTCAAAGAATCCGAGTGACTGCGACTCTTCGGCTACGCTGACACCGCTTGCGGCGCGGAAGTGCCGCGAGGTCCTGTAGTGCAGTCTGGAGTGCACGCCGCCCTGTCAAGGCGGAGGTCGCGGGTTCGAATCCCGTCAGGACCGCAGCGTCGCCGGGAGGTGCCGCGGCCAGGTAGCTCAGACGGTACGAGCGTCCGCCTGAAAAGCGGAAGGTCGACAGTTCGATCCTGTCCCTGGCCACTCGAAGGTAGGTAATGCTGAATCAGCACGGCGTTCAAGTGCCCGCGCTGATGTGACGACGCAGACATGTGGCCTCGGATCCTGACCTGACCGCCCAGCTCGGTCTCGAGGTGTGGGAACGTGATCGGGCCCGGGCAGGCCGGTTCGACATCGTCGCCACGGCGGCGATCTGGGCGCTCGTCGCGCTCTCGGTCTGGCCGGCCGTATCGGTCGCCGATGCAGTGGCGCACGGCAACGCGCGGTTGGCGGTTGCCTGCCTGATGGCGGCCGCGTTCATGAGTCCGCTCACCGTCCTTGGGTTGCGGCGGAGCAGAATCGACCATTCGCGAGCGGACACCGTGATCGCTTCGATGGCGACAGGGTTGACCGATGCGCTGGCGTCAGCCAGTCGTGAAGCACAGGAGCGCGAACGCCAAGCCGAGACGCAGCGATTCGAGCGCAGGCTGGGCAACGCACTGGAGATGGCCGCGGACGAGCACGACGCGCTCGAGGTCGTCGGACGCGCTTTCGTCGCAGCGATCCCGCACTCCCCGGCCGAGCTTCTCCTCGCCGACAACAGCCACGCCCACCTCACCCGCAAGTCGTTTTCCGCTCCCGACGGCAAGGCACCCGGGTGCCCGGTCGACTCTCCCGCCGGCTGCCCTGCGGCGCGCCGCGCCCAGACACAGCAGTTCTCGAACAGCGAAGCGCTCGACGCCTGCCCACGGCTACGCGGCCGGCCGGACGGTCCTTCGTCAGCGGTGTGCGTACCGGTGGCGGTGATGGGTCGAGCGGTCGGCGTCGTGCACGTCACCGGACCGGTCGACACCGCTTTCTCCGACGTGCAGGTGCAGAGCCTCCGAACGCTGGCGAATCTCGCCGGATCGCGCATCGGGCTGCTCCGGGCGATGAGCGAGAGCCAGCTCCAGGCCTCCACCGACACACTCACCGGCCTGCTGAACCGGCGGGCGTTCGAGCACCAGTTCAGCGTCCGCCGGGAAGACGCGGCAACCATGTCCGTGGCGATGGCCGACCTTGACCACTTCAAGGAACTCAACGATACGTACGGGCACGACGCCGGCGACCGCGCACTTCGGCTCTTCGCCAAGAGCATCCGCGACGCGCTCCGCGCGCATGATCTCGTGGGGCGCCACGGCGGCGAGGAGTTCTCGATCGCCCTCGTCGACTGCTCGGCCGACAGCGCGGCAAAGGTTCTTGACGCGTTCCGCGCGCGATTGGACGCGGCGATCACGGTTGCGGGCCTGCCCACGTTCACGGTCAGTGTCGGTGTCGTTGAAGCGCACGCACAGGAGGACCTTCCGCACGTGCTCGAACGCGCGGACGCGGCCCTGTTCGAGGCGAAGCGCTCCGGGCGGGACAGAGTCGTGACGCACACAGACTCGAGAAGCACCACCGACTTGCCGGCGTCCCGCCTCGTGTGATCGGCTAAAGCTCTCCGCTTCGCGGCAACGGAATGCCGGCGAGCAGTGCCTTCACCTCGGCCTCGCGGTAACGCCGGTGGCCACCCAACGTCCGGATCGACGTCAACTTGCCGGACTTGGCCCACCGGGTCACGGTTTTCGGATCCACACGGAACAGCGTCGCCACCTCGGAGGGCGTCAGCAGGGATTCGGGCTCGGCATTCATCGTCGGCTTCACGATAGGCCTACCGCTGTGTCTGATACGGACACGGCGCTCCGTTCCCACGAGTGTGCGCCGGGAGATCGGCGGTAGTTGCGGACAGCCCCAAGGCTATCGCTGCAACGCCTGCAAGCAACCTCACGACGCGCGCTCGAGCTCCTGAACGGCCCGCCACCGGTCGACCACCCGCTCGTATGCCTGCCCCGCGGCGGCCGGGTCGCCCCGAATGAGGGCGGCGAGACCTTCCGCGAGGTCGTCGACAGACACCTCCTCCTTCAGGCGTGCCCCTAGCAGCACCGCCAGGAGTCCGTAGTCGAGTTCAACTCGGCTGTAACCGTGAAATCCCGACAGCCAGGTCACCAACTCGGCGAGCTGCGGGGTCGTCGGGGTCTGCGGAATGGTCTGCTCCAGCACGGCAAGCGCCTCGGTCGCTCTCCGTTTCGCGGCCGAGATGCTCGTCGCGTAGCGCAGCGTGCCTTCTTCCCGTATCGCCTCCGCCGGCTCGAAGATGAGAAACCAGCTCAGCGGGACGGACCACGGCGCGGTCCGAACGTGTGCGCGCAGGTCCGGGGAGACCTCCCGCCACCCGGCGAGCTGATCCGCGGCCTCATCGGCAAGCCCCCGGGGCACGAACGTGTCCGCGAGCAGCGCCGCCAGCCCTTGCCGGAAGTCCGACGCGGCCTGCCACACCCGAAGCTGGGTACGGGCGGGGCAGACGTAGGTGACCCCGTCGATGCCTTCCACCAGCGCGTGTTCCTCGTCGACGTCCAGGGTCGGCGCCACCAAGGCGACCAGCGCCTGCTCGTGCTCCCGCGCCTGCAACGCGAGCCGATCGGGCGCCTTCGCCGCGGCGACATAGCGCTCCCAACGACGGCGCTCGCCAGAGGGGAAGGTCGACAGGGGCGAGAAGACCCGCAGACTGGCCTGGTACGGCGGCAGCGGCACCGGAGAAGTCTCCCACCGGCGGGCCCCGGACCCGACCGTGTTGACGGGCGCGGCTGACCGCGCGCTGCTCCTGTATTGTTCGGAGTACGAGATAACCGCCACCGGGGCCCCGCCCCGCCTCACGAACGCCGAGGGGGTCGAGCCATGGGGCGCGGCCGCGCGAAAGCCAAGCAGACCAAAGTCGCCCGCGACCTGAAATACAACTCCGCGCCGACGATGGATCTGAGCCGTCTCCAGCGAGATCTGCATTCGGACGAACCGGTCGCCCAGTGGGCGGACGACGAGAGTTCCGACGACGGATACGCCCGCTACGTCGACGACGACGACGAGGATTCCGCCGCGTCGTAGCGCGATTCGTGCTCGCCGACGAGGTCTGCCCGGGCAGCGCCGTTCGTCTCCCGTACGTCGCCCGCGATCCAGGACTCGACGCCGCGCGCGCTCAGAAACTGCGCGAGCTCGGTCGCCGCACCCGCGTCGACCACCGCGACCATCCCGACGCCCTGGTTGAACGTCCGCTCCATCTCGGCGGGGGGCACCGCCCCCGTGTCAGCCACCCAGCCGAAGACGGGAGCGGGAGACCACGTTGCCCGGTCGAGGACCGCTGTCAGTCCGGGCGGGATCACCCGCGCCACGTTGCCGGCGAGCCCGCCGCCGGTGATGTGCGCCCATGTCCGTACCGGGAAGGCCGCCGCCGCGGCGAGGCAGTCCAGCGCGTAGATGCGCGTCGCCGTGAGCAGCTCGTCCCCGAGCGTCCACGTGCCGAACGGCTCGGCGAGGTCTGACCCGCTCGTACGCAGCACGTGCCGGACCAGCGAGTACCCGTTGCAGTGCAGTCCGCTCGAGGCGAGCGCGACGACCGCATCCCCGGACCGGACCCGCTCGGGTCCCAGCACCTGTTCCTGTTCGACGATCCCGACCGCGCTGGCGGCGACGTCGTACTCGCCCGGCTCCACTAACCCGGGATGCTCGGCGGTCTCTCCACCGAGCAGCGCGGCGCCCGCGAGCCGGCACCCGTCGGCCACCCCGCCGACGATCGTCGCGACCAGCTCCGGATCGAGCGAGCCGATCGCTATGTAGTCCTGCACGAGCAGCGGCTCGGCGCCGCACACGACGAGGTCGTCCACGACCATCGCGACCAGATCCAGGCCGATGGTGTCGTGCCGACCGAGCAGTTGCGCGAGTGCGGTCTTCGTACCGGCCCCATCAGTGGACGCCGCGAGCAGCGGCCGCCGCCACCGTTGCAGGTCCAGCCGCATGAGACCGGCGAAGCCACCGAGTCCGCCGACCACTTCGGGGCGGGTGGCGCGCGCAACCGAGGCTCTCATGAGCTCCACCGCGTGGTCGCCGGCCTCGATCGAGACACCGGCCGCGGCGTAGCTGGTGCCGCCGCCGGTCACGGAACCGTGACGACGTCGGGCTCGGGCAGCGGCTCCTCGAGCGGGAGCTCGTCCTGGAGCAGCGTGCCCCCAAGGAGCACGCCTCGTTCGATGCCCTCGAGGACGTGCTTGCCGATCGGGTCCGCGGTGGGCAGCTCGATCGGATAATGGCCCGTGAAACAGGCGGTGCACAGCTGGTCGCGCGGTTGCTCGGAGGCACCGATGAGTCCGTCGAGCGACACGTACGCCAGGCTGTCCGCACCGATCGACTGCCGGATCTCGTCGACCGCGAGCCCGCTGGCGACGAGCTCGGCCTTCGAGGCGAAGTCGATCCCGTAGAAACACGGCCAGGTCACCGGTGGTGAGCTGATCCTGACGTGGACCTCGGTCGCCCCCGCCTCCCGCAGCATTCGCACCAGCGCGCGTTGCGTGTTCCCGCGCACGATCGAGTCGTCGACGACGATGATCCGTCTGCCCTTGAGCACGGTCCGCAACGGATTCAGCTTGAGCCGGATCCCGAGTTGGCGGATCGTCTGCGAGGGCTCGATGAACGTCCGTCCGACGTAGGAGTTCTTCACCAGACCGATGCCGTACGGAATGCCGCTCGCCTCGGCGTACCCGACGGCGGCCGGCGTGCCCGATTCGGGCACGCCGATAACCAGATCGGCGTCGACGGGCGCCTCGCGGGCGAGGCGCCGGCCGACCTCGGCGCGGGTCTCGTACACGTTGCGGTCGGCGATCGTCGTGTCCGGCCGGGCCAGGTAGACGTACTCGAACAGGCAGCCGTGCGGGGTGGCCTCGGCGAAGCGGTGGCTACGGACCCCGTGCTCGTCGATGGCGAGCAGCTCACCGGGTTCGATCTCACGGACGAGTCCCGCTCCGACGATGTCCAGCGCCGCGGTCTCGCTCGCGACGACCCACCCCCGGTCCAGCCGGCCGAGCACCAACGGCCGGACGCCGTGCGCGTCACGTGCCGCGTACAGCGTGTGCTCGTCCATGAACACCAGCGAGAACGCACCGCGCAGTGTCGGCAGGACCTCGAGCGCGGTGACCTCGAGCGCGCGGTCCGGGCTGCTCGCGAGCAAGCTGGTGACCAGGTCCGAGTCGGTCGTGGCCCCCATCGCGTCGGGTGCCCCTTCGAGCCGCGCGACGCGGCGGGCGAGCTCCGCGGTGTTGGTCAGGTTTCCGTTGTGCCCGAGCGCGATGTTGCCCCCCGAGGGGGTCGAGCGGAACGACGGCTGGGCGTTCTCCCACCGATCGCCGCCGGTCGTCGAGTAGCGGGTGTGACCGATCGCAAGATGCCCGCTGAGCGTGTCCAGGGTCGACTCGTCGAACACCTGGGAGACCAGGCCGAGGTCCTTGTAGACCACCATCGCGCTGGCGTCGCTCACCGCGATTCCCGCCGCCTCCTGGCCGCGGTGCTGGAGGGCGAACAGCCCGTAGAACGTCAGCTTCGCGACGTCCTCGTCCGGCGCCCAGACCCCGAAGACGCCGCACTCCTCGCGTACCTCCGGGTCGACCGTGACAGCGCCCTGACGGTCGTCCTGCGCGGGCAACGGCACGCCTCGATCGTACCCGCCGGAGCGCGGGAGGCAGCTACGCCAGCACCGGTACGTACGGCGCGAGGTCGGCGCGCAGGCCGGACGCGCGCACGGCGCCGCGCTCCGACGCCGCCGCGAACGACGTCCGGCCGCTCGCGACGTCGATGAAGGTGAC
>CAXTUZ010000041.1:7308-13348 GCA_964247525.1 uncultured bacterium | reverse complement strand
GGAATTGCGGCCCGCCACGTGCTCGGTGGCCGAGCCCCGGGTCGGCGAGCGCCCCGCCGTAACCGTTCTGGTCGGGGTACCGGCCCCGGCCCGGCGCGCCGCGGGATGGCCTGTTCGCTCCTCCGCGCGCGGGGTAGGCCCCTTTCCTGCCAGCCGCTTACGGCCGTATCCCCCTGACCCGCTCGGCGCGCTCCGGCCGTCCTTTCCGGCGCCTTTGCCGCGGGCCTTGGGAAGACCGGCCGCGCCCCCGCGGCGGGGGCCGCCTCGCCCGCCCGTAGCCGCCATGCGCACAGCCTAGAGCCGGCGGCAGGACTCAGCCTTGAAAAACGACCTTGTCCGCGTTCACTCTGATGACGACGCGGACATCATCAGGGCCGTCGTGGGTGTACGGACCGCCGGTGTACCGCTGCGAGAGCTTCTCGATCAGCTCCCTGCCGCCCTCTCGGGTCAGGGACGCGGTGCCACGGACTTCCAGGTAGCTGTAGGGGGCCTCGCGCGGCGAACACAATACGGTGATACGCCGATCAGCAACCAGATTCTTGTGCTTCTGCCGTCCTTCGACGGTTGACAACACGATGTCCTCGCCATCGTGGTCGACCCACATCACCGTGAGCTGCGGCTGTCCGCTCGGCAGCACCGTTGCCACTGTCACGAACTCGCCGCCAACGAGCCATTTCTTCGCACCATCGGGGATCGTCTCGCTCATAGCGTCACCCTAGGGCAGAAAGCGAGGAGAGGCCGGACGGTTACCTGGCCACCGAACGCAGGAGGGCTGACGCGAAGGCGGCCCGGCCCTCGCCACGACCCGTGAGACCGAGACCGTCGCTCGTCGTTCCGGCGACGGACACCGCCGCGCCGCCGAGCGCAGCCGACAGGACCGTCTGTGCTTGCGACCTGCGCGCCGCGAGCCGAGGGGACGCCGCTACAACCTGGACCGCCACGTTGGCGATGTCCCACCCCGCTGTCCGTACCCGCTCAGCGACCTCGGCGAGCAACGCCGAACCCGACGCTCCTGACCACTCCGGACGGTCGATCCCGAAAACCTCGCCCAGATCGCCGAGCCCGGCCGCGGACAGCAAGGCGTCGCAGATCGCGTGCGCGGCAACGTCTCCGTCCGAATGCCCGGCACATCCGCCCACGCCGGCGAAGAGCAGACCGGCAAGCCAGCAGGGCCGGTCCGCGTCGATCGGATGGACGTCGACACCCACACCGGTACGGAACGTCGGCGCCTCAGGCATCGGACACCTCCACGAGCAACCGGGCCAGCGCGATCAGATCAGCCTCGACGGTGATCTTCTCGGCAGCGCGATCTCCTGCCACCGTGTGAACCTGCACTCCGAGCTGTTCGACCAGCCCGGCGTCGTCCGTCGCGTCACTTCCCGAGCGGTGTGCCTCTTCGAGTACGTGACGACGGAAGCCCTGCGGCGTCTGCACGAGCCGCAGCTCGGCGCGATCGACGGTTCCGACCACCCGGCCATGCGCGTCGACCCGCTTGATCGTGTCTGCGATCGGGAGCACCGGAACCACCGCGTCGGCGCCGCCGCGCAGAGCCGTGAGCACCCGCTCGCCGAGCGGGGTCGGCGCAAGAGGCCGCGCCGCGTCGTGGACCAGGACGAACTCGACATCGTCGGGGAGGTCAGCGAGGCAGGCGCGGACGGATTCCGACCGCGTACGTCCGCCGGCGACAACCCGGGCGTACGGCACAGCCGCCTGCACCAGATCGAGGGAATCCGGGGGACCCGCGATCACGACCAGGGCGCACGTCGGTACGAGAGCGTCCGCCGCCCACCGCAGCAGGGGCTGATGGCCGAGGACACGCAAGCTCTTCGGGACGGCGCCGCCCAGTCGCTCGCCCTTACCGGCCGCGGGGACCACGCCCGCGACGCGCATCGCGCCGCTGATCGGGCGGACACTCAGGAGGCGAGCACCTCGTCGAGCAGCACCTCGGCCTTGTCCTCATTCGTACCCTCGGCGAGGGCGAGCTCGCTGATCAAGATTTGGCGGGCCTGGGCGAGCATTCGCTTCTCGCCGGCCGAAAGCCCCCGCTCCTTGTCGCGGCGCCACAGGTCACGCACCACCTCGGCCACCTTGTTCACGTCGCCGGAGGCGAGCTTGTCGCGATTCGCCTTGTAACGCCGGGACCAGTTCGTGGGCTCCTCCGTGTGCGGAGCGCGCAGGACAGAGAACACTTTGTCGAGGCCGTCCTGCCCGACGACGTCACGCACACCGACGATCTCGGCGTTCTCGGCGGGAACGCGAACGGTCAGGTCGCCCTGGGCAACCTTGAGCACCAGGTAGATCTTCTCTTCGCCTTTGATCACACGCGTCTCGATGGATTCGATCAACGCGGCCCCGTGGTGCGGGTAGACAACGGTCTCGCCGACAGCGAAGGTCATGTGCAGGGTTTCCTTCCGGTGGACCCCAGAATAGCACCGGCGGCCGGCGCGATCCGGCTGTGCTGAGCCTCCTGATGGGTGCTGGACGCTCGACGAGGGCCCCTCCCGCGCTTTCACTGTCACGCTCGCGGCCGCGGCGGGCATACTCGCGGAGTGCAGGCCGCATCGGGACGCGACGGCGTCGAAGCCGGTGGTGCTTTCGCCGGTTATCCCGGCGTTTCCGCAGCGTTCGACGAGTGTTTCGACGGCGCGGGGCGGGTGCGTGGTGACTACCGCCGGGTCATCTCCGTCCTGTCCTCCCTGAGCCCCACGGAGCTGGCCCGCACGACCGGCGGAATCGAGCTGTCGCTGCGCGCACAGGGCATCACCTTTACGACCTACTCGAGTGCCCCGGACGGCAGCGGCGACGTCGAACGAACCTTCCCGCTCGACATCGTCCCTCGCCTCATCGCGGCCGCGCAGTGGGATCAACTCGTCACAGGCCTCTCCCAGCGGGTCCGCACATTGAACGCGTTCCTCGCCGACATCTACTCCGCCCGCGAGGTCCTGGGTGATGGGGTCGTGCCGAACGAACTCATCGTGACCGGCCGGCATTTCACGCGGCAGGCGACCGGATTGCCTGTGCCGCAAGGTGTTTACACACACGTCTCGGGAACCGACCTCATTCGCGGCGAGGACGGCACCTGGATGGTCCTCGAGGACAACTGCCGCACCCCCTCGGGTGTGAGCTACATGCTCGAGAACCGCGCCTCCATGGTGCGCGGGTTCCCGGAGCTCTTCGCCCGGCATCGGGTGCGTCCTGTGGACGCGTACCCGCAAGCGCTGCTCGAGGTGCTCCGCGCGATGGCTCCTCGAGGTGACTCGAACCCTACGGTCGTCGTCCTCACCCCCGGACCGTTCAACTCGGCCTACTACGAGCACACCTTTCTCGCCCGGCAGATGGGCGTCGAGATCGTCGAAGGAAACGATCTCTTCGTGGACGATGCGGTCGTCTACATGAAGACGACCCGTGGGCGCCGTCGGGTCGACGTCATCTACCGGCGGGTCGACGACGACTATCTCGACCCGCTCGCGTATCGGTCCGATTCGGTGATCGGGGTAACCGGTCTCGTGGTGGCGGCCCGGGCCGGCAACGTCGCGATCGCGAACGCGATGGGGACCGGAATTGCTGACGACAAAGCTGTTTACGCCTACGTCCCGAAGCTCATCGAGTACTACCTCGGAGAGAAGATGCAGCTGGCTCAGGTGCCCACGTACCTGTGCAGCGAACCGGATCAGCTCACGTTCGTCCTTGATCACCTGGCCGAGATGGTCGTGAAGTCGGTGAGCGACTCGGGCGGGTACGGGATGACGATCGGCCCGACCGCGACCAAGGCCGAGCTCGTGGACTGCCGCCGCAGACTGCTCGCCAAGCCCCGTGCGTACATCGCCCAGGACACCATCAATTTCTCCGTGCATCCGACACTCGTGGACGGCGGCATCCGTCCACGACATGTCGATCTGCGTCCGTTCGTCCTGATGGGCGCGGACAACCAGGTCACCTGCATTCCTGGTGGCCTGACCCGGGTTGCGCTCGTCGAGGGCTCGCTGGTCGTGAATTCGAGCCAGGGTGGTGGCTCCAAGGACACCTGGGTACTCGAGGGCGGGTGAGGGGCGCATGCTGAGTCGTATCGCCGAGTCCCTCTACTGGCTCGGGCGTTACACCGAGCGCGCGGAGAACACCGCCCGGATGCTGGACGTCGGCCAGCGTGCCGCGCTCGAGGGGGCCGACCTCGGATCACCGGCTGTCCTCGCGAGCGTGTTCGGGGGCACGACGCTTCCTGGCACGAGAGCCGAGGTGCTGGTCGCGTACAGCCTGGACCGATACCTGCCCGAGTCCGTGGCGTACAGCGTGCGCGCCGCCCGCGAGAACGCCCGCACCATCCGGGAGGCGCTGCCCAGCGAGATGTGGGAGGCGCTCAACACCTGGCATCTTCAGGTTGCCGCCGGAGGACGGTCCGATCTGCTCGGAGGCGGGGCGCACGTCGTCCTCCGGGACTACGTCGCGCGGGCCTATCAGCTCACCGGGATCGCCGAGGGCACGATGGCTCGCGACGAGGGCTGGGACTGGCTGACGATCGGTCGCTACCTCGAGCGGGTCGTGTTCACCTCCCGCGTGCTCTCGGTTCGCGCCCCGCAACTGTCGGGCATCGGCGGCGCCACGGAGACCTACGGCTACGCGGTGCTGCTGCGGGCACTCGGCGCCGAAGAGGCCTTCCGGACCCGGTACCGGGCCGAGATCGACGGCCGGCGCGTCCTCGAATTCCTCCTGCTCGACCAGGCGTTCCCCAGGTCGGCCCTGTACGCCATCCAGCGGCTCGACGAGGCGGCCGCGAGAGTGACCGACCAGTACTACGGAGCCGCTGCGCGTCGCGAGGCCGGACGGCTGCGCGGAGATCTGGAATTTCGCGAGATCGACGACGTTCTGACCGATCAGAGCGGCATCATCGCGCGGCTGTTGGATCGCTGTTTCGGGCTGCACGAGGCGCTCGTCGACGAGTCCTTCGCGCGGGGAGCGTTCGTATGAGGGTCAGCATCCGGCACACCACCCGGTTCACGTACGCCGAACCGGCACGGGCCTCGTTCAACGAGGCGCGCCTGGCGCCGCGGCACGACGAGCAGCAGAACCTGATCAGCTTCCGGCTCACCGTCGACCCGCCCGTGCGCACGACCTCCTACCGCGACCACTTCGGCACCGTCGTGCAGGCCTTCAACGTATGGGCGCCCCACGATCACCTGACAGTCACCGGCGAGTCCGCCGTCGTGACGTACCCGCGGCCACCACTGCCCGCACCGGACGAACCGCGAGCAGGCGCGCTGGACGCGCTCGACCAACCCGACCTGATCGACCTACACGCCGAGTGGCTGCACACCTCGTCGCTGGCCGGTGGCGGTGACCCGTTGACCGCGTTCGCGCAGCACGTGCGGCAGGTCGTGCGTCCGACCTCGGTCCTGGACCTGGTCCTCGGGGTCAACCGCGAGGTGCAGCGGCGATTCGACTACATCACCGGCACGTCGTACGTCTCTTCGACCGTGGATGACCTGCTCGAACGCGGCACCGGTGTCTGCCAGGACTTCGCGCATCTGATGATCGCCACCCTGCGAGACCTCGGCGTACCGGCGCGCTACGTCAGCGGCTATTTCTATGCCGGGGGTGGCGAACCCGATCCGTCGGCGGCCCTCGATGTGGAGAGCCATGCGTGGGTGGAGGCCCTGATCCCCGGGTACGGCTGGGTTGCGATGGACCCGACCAACGACTGCCCGGCGGACGAACGGCACGTGACGGTAGCGATCGGTCGCGACTACCAGGACGTACCACCGATTCGCGGCACGTTGCAAGGTGGGGCAGGGCAGGATCTGGAGGTCGCGGTGACCATGGTGGCCCCCTCGACGCCGTTCGCCCCGCTGATCCCGGCGCGGTTCCCCCACCGCCGGCAGGCAGAACCGGTGACCTCTGCGGAGCAACGCCGCGAGGCCGAACGGCTCGCCCAGAGCCAGCAGCAGCAGTGATGATCAACCCGCCGCCCGGCGACGATCAGCCGGGGGTCCCGGAGCACTCGCTGATGTGGCCCGACGGGTCGAGCGCCGACCTGGCGGTCCCCGAC
>CAXTUZ010000041.1:0-7298 GCA_964247525.1 uncultured bacterium | reverse complement strand
CGCCGCTGTTGATCGTGTCCATGCTGCGGCTCGGAGGCCTGAGCGCGTGTCTCGTGCTCTTCGGGCCCCGTGGGCACGCGGTACCGGCGCCCACCGCGGCGCCGCTGGCGACCACGACCGTTCCGGTCGGGCGACGTGGAGGCCTCCTTCCCGACGTCACCGTCACGGGCTCGACCGGTGTCCCGGTGCGCGTGCGCGATTTGCAGCGCCCCGCCACGATCGTGCTGCTACCGCCGGGATGCGCAGGATGCGCGCCGGCGGTGCGGCACGCGCTCGCCGTCTCCGAGCCGTACGGGCTGCCCCGCTACGTCGTCGGCGGAACCCCGGGCGAGGTGCGCGACTACGAATCGGCCTCACCGCGTCCGGTCCAGGGCCTGGTCGACGCTGACGCGGTGCTACGAAGGGGACTGGCAGATGTCGAGCCGGGCCCGGCACTCGTGCTCGTGGCCAGCGACGGAACGATCAGCGAGACTCGTACGGACCTCAAACCCGACAGCGCGCTCAACGAGCTCTTCGACAGGGCCGGCAGTCCTTCGCTCGCCCCGATCAGCGCTTCCTGACGGGCGTGCCCGCACGACCGTGCCAGCGAGTCAGGCGGTCGGGCGCTCGCTACGCTGGGTCCCCTCCCCGACGTCTTGGAGTTCACTGGTGTCGCGCATGACGACGTTCCGCACGACGGTGGTCCGGCGGTTTCCCGGCCGGCCCGTCGCCGGCCTCGTGGCCACCGTTGCGCTCGTCACACCGGTCTTGGCCGGCTGCGGTGGCGGTCAGACGAACACCCAGGCCAAGGAACACGCGAGCATTCGGGGCGTCAGTGCGACCGTCGGCGACATCGCGATCCGCGACGCCCTGATCACGGTGACCGGCACCGACGGCGGCGGCACCGGCACCCTCACGGGTCAGCTCGAGCTGGTGATCTTCAATCAGGGGCAGACCGTCGATGAGCTGACCAGCGTGTCCCCGGCCGGCGCACCTACGTTCACCGCGACCCTCCCGCGGCCGAGCGATGTGATCGCGGCGGGCGACGCCGCCGGAGCATCGCCCCTCGAGGGATCCAGCGACTCGACCAGCGCCGCTACCTCGTCCCCGTCGGCGGTGTCGGAGCCGAGCACCCGGTCCAACTCGCCCGTCTCGCTCCCGACAGCCTCCGGCGTGTTCCTCAACCGATCACCGGCCCGGATCGCGGTGTCCGGTCTGGCCGCGTCGACGCTCGTCGGCGTGTCGATCCCGGTCACGTTCACCTTCTCGCTGGCGGGTCCGGTGACGTTGCAGGTGCCCGTCGTCTCGAGCACCCTCCCGGCGTCGAGCTCGTCGACCGCTCCCGGCTCGACCGCTTCGGGCCCCGCGGAGTCCGGCTCGTCCCCAGCCGGGTAGCGCCCGGGCGGAACTGTCCGAACGAGCCCGTACGGTCATCGAGTGCCCATCAAACCCGGTGCCGCCGCGGCCCGCCCCCCGAAGCCGGCGTACCGGTGCGACGAGTGCGGTCTCGAGGCAACGCGTTGGGTCGGGCGATGCCCGGAATGTCAGGCGTGGGGTTCCCTCATCGAGGTCGGCGCAGGGTCTCGAGCCCTCGCCCCGGGGCTTGTGAGCGTCGCGGCACGCTCGGTCACGGAGATCGACGTCGTGCAGTCGACCGCTCGTCCCACCGGTGTCGACGAACTCGACCGGGTGCTCGGCGGCGGTCTCGTGCCGGGCGCGGTGATCCTGCTCGCCGGCGAGCCGGGCGTTGGGAAGTCGACGCTCCTGCTCGAGGTGGCGCACCGCGTCGCGACGGCCTCCTCGCCCGCCCTGATCGTGTCCGGGGAGGAGAGCACCGCCCAGGTCCGGTTACGGGCAGGGCGAATGGGCGCTCTGTCGCCGTATCTGTTCCTCGCCGCCGAGAACGACGTGGCCGCGCTGCTCGGACATGTCGACGCGGTCAATCCGGGGATGCTGGTCGTGGATTCGGTTCAGACCTTCACGCGCACCGACGTCGCGGGATCTCAAGGCGGAGTGACGCAAATCCGCGAGGTCGCCGTCGCCCTGATCCGCGTAGCGAAGGAACGCGGACTGCCCATCTTCCTGGTTGGTCACGTGACGAAAGACGGATCGATCGCCGGACCGCGAACGCTCGAGCATCTCGTGGATGTCGTGCTGTCCTTCGACGGGGAACGGCACAGCTCGCTGCGCCTGGTCAGAGCCGTGAAGAATCGTTTCGGCGCGACCGACGAGGTTGGGTGCTTCGCCCTCACCGAGGACGGGATCGTCGGACTCGCCGATCCGTCCGGGCTGTTCCTGTCCGGGCCTGACCGCACGCCGGTGTTCGGCACGTGCGTAACGGTGGCCCTCGAGGGCCGTCGTCCGCTCGTCGCCGAGCTGCAGGCGCTGGTCTCCCCGAGCGAGGTGAAGTTCCCGCGCCGAGCGGTGACCGGGCTCGAGTCCGCGCGGGTCGCGATGGTCGCGGCGGTCCTCGAGAAGCATGCCCGCGTGCACCTCGCCGCTGCCGAGCTCTACGCGTCGACGGTCGGCGGAGTGACACTCGCCGAGCCGGCAATAGATCTGGCGGTCGCGCTGTCGATCGCCAGTTCGCGAGCCGAACAGCCGATACCGGCGGGCACCGTCGCGTTCGGAGAGGTGGCCCTGTCCGGCGGGCTGCGCCCGGTATCCGGGCTGTCCCGGCGCATCGCCGAGGCCGCGCGGCTCGGATTCACCCGTGCGGTTGTGCCGAAGCAGGACCGGGGAGTTCCTGTTTCTAATTCGGCCGCCGGTGGGATCGAGGTGATCGCCGCCGCAGATGTGTCCGAAGCGATGCTCATGTGCGGCCTCGGAACGCCTGGACGGCACCTAAACTGAGTGCTTCATTCCGGTGAGTCCGAGAGGCGCAGGTGCCCACGACCAGCTCAGGCCCGAGCGGCGACGAACGCCTGCTGACGGTCCTCGCGGCGATCGCTCCGGGCACCGCCATGCGCGACAGCCTCGAACGGATTCTGCGCGGCAACACCGGTGCGCTGATCGTGTTCGGCTACAACAAGACCGTCGAGGGGCTCTGCTCAGGCGGTTTCCCGCTCGACATCCCGTTCTCGTCGACGGGCCTGCGGGAGCTGGCGAAAATGGACGGTGCCGTCGTCCTCTCCGATGACCTGTCCCGGATCGTCCGAGCGGCCGTTCACCTCATGCCCGATCCCACGCTCCCTACCGAGGAGTCGGGCACCAGGCATCGGACCGCCGACCGCGTCGCCCGACAGACCGGCCTTCCGGTGATCAGCGTCAGCCAGTCGATGAAGATCGTGGGCCTCTATCTCTCCGGCCGCCGGTATGTGCTTGACGACTCCGCGGCGATCCTCTCCCGGGCGAATCAGGCGCTGGCCACCCTGGAGCGTTACAAGCAACGCCTCGACGAGATCAGCGGCACCCTCTCCGCGCTAGAGACCGAAGATCTCGTCACCGTCCGCGACGCGCTTGCCACCGTCCAGCGGATGGAGATGGTCCGGCGGATCGCTCACGAGATCGAGGGATACGTCACCGAGCTCGGCACCGATGGCCGCCTCCTGTCCCTGCAGCTGGAGGAACTCATGGCGGGCGTCGAGCAGGAACGCGAATTACTCGTACGGGACTATCTTCCGAGCGGCAAACGAGCCCGCCGGGCAGATCTGGTGCTGGCCGAACTCGATCAGATCTCGCCTACCGACCTTCTCGACCTCGGCACGCTGGCAAAGTCTCTCGGGGTATCCGGAACGGTCGAAGGCCAGGAAGCTGCGATCGCACCGCGCGGGTATCGGCTGCTCGCGCGCGTGCCCCGGCTCCCGGGCCCGCTCGTGGATCGCCTCGTCGACCACTTCGGCTCTCTGCAGAAGCTGCTCGGCGCCGGGATCGACGACCTTCAGTTCGTCGAGGGGATCGGCGAGAGCCGTGCGCGCGCGATCCGTGACGGGCTCGCGCGACTGGCCGAGTCGAGCATCCTGGAGCGGTACGTCTGACTCAGGCGCTGGCTAATCCAGATGGAAGACGACCTCCGGGCTCGTCGCCGGGCCCCACGTCGCCGTCGCCCGGTATGTCCCGGGCACGGTCTGCGTCGAGCCGTTCACCGGCGCACATCCTGGGTTGCTACGGGTTCGCTGCCAGGACCGGGAGGCCAGCGTCGCGCCCCGCGCCGGCAGTTGGACGTTCGGCCCACCGGTCGAGTTGACGGCCGGGCAGTCGGTGCTCGACCAGATGCGGTCCGTGCCGGAGAACACCACGATGCTCAACCCGCCCGCGACGCTGCACGCCGGCCCGGTGTTCGCGAGGGTCGCGCTGAACGCCGGTGCCGAGCCCGCCGGGTAGCTCACCGCGCTGGCTGCCAGCGTCAGTTGCACGGTGGCGTCGCAGGCGACCGGCGGTGGGGTCGTCGCGGGCGGCCGGACCGTTGCGGTCGGTGAGATGGCGAAGGACACCGTCGGACGCGTGGGACCAGCGGGCGACGGGCCGGGCACGCCGGACACCCCAGGGCGGCCTACCGCGGAAGGTGGTCGGGCCGCCACGTTCGCGTTACCGCCGTGTCGGAGGACGCCGTAACCGAGCGCCGCGCCCAAGCCGATCAGGGCCAGCACAGCGGCACCGACCGCCGCGCGCCGCCACCAGTACGTCGCCGCCGGAAGCGAGCCACGGGGATGTCGCAGCGAGTCCCACCGGAAGCCCTCCATCGCGTGCGAATCGTAGCCAGCGACACCGGGCACGGCGGGCCGACCCGGTTCGGATGCCACGATCGTGCCGTGCCGTCCATCCGTTCCCGTTCACCGCTTGACGCTGCGGCCCTCGCCGGCTGGTACCGGAAGTCAGCTCGGTCTCTCCCCTGGCGCGCACCCGACGCGGGCGCCTGGGCGGTCCTGGTGAGTGAGGTGATGCTCCAACAAACTCCCGTGTCGAGGGTCTTGCCGGTCTACTCGGCGTGGCTCGAACGATGGCCGTCACCGCGCGCGTGTGCCACGGCAAGTCCCGCCGAGGTGCTCCTCGCCTGGGGGCGGCTCGGCTATCCGCGCCGAGCACTGCGGCTACGAGAAGCGGCGATCGCCTGCGAGCAACGTCATGACGGAGAGGTGCCGCGTGACGTGGAGGACCTGCTCATGCTGCCGGGAGTGGGGACATACACGGCCGCGGCGATCGCCGCGTTCGCCTACCGGCAGGCTGTGCCCGTGGTCGACGTCAACGTCAAGCGCGTGCTCGCACGCGCAGTGCGCGGCCACGACGACCGCCGTCCGACCACAGCCGCAGACGCCAAGGAGCTGTCGGCGTTCCTTCCCGCCGACGATCCGGCGCTCTGGTCGGTCGCCCTGATGGAACTCGGCGCGCTGCTCTGCACGGCGCGGGCCCCGAATTGGGCAGCGTGCCCGATCCGCGCCGACTGCGCCTGGCTCGCGTCCGGCGCGCCCACGTGGGACGGCCCGAGCCGCCCGCCACAGGGATACGCCGGCACCGACCGGCAGGTGCGCGGCCGCCTTGTCGACGTGTTGCGTACCGGCCGGCCGGTGGCGAGCGCGGCTGAACTCGACGCGGTCTGGGACGAACCCGAGCAGCGAGACCGCGCGCTCGCCTCGCTGCTCGCGGACGGGCTGCTCGCGAAGGTGCCGGGCGGTTACGCCCTGCCCACCTAGTCCTCGCCCGTGACCGCTTCGACGAGCGGGAGGTCGGGCACCGGACCGGGCTTGACCTCGCCGCGGAAGGTGAACCGCTGCGCGTCGGGCGGTCCGTCCGGATCCGGCTCGACATCGACGACCACGATCTCGCCGGCCGTGAGTTCGCCGAACAGGATCTTCTCGGACAGCGAGTCCTCGATCTCCCGCTGGATCGTGCGACGCAGCGGACGGGCACCGAGCACCGGGTCGTAACCCTTGTGGGCCAGCAGCCTCTTGGCGGCGGGCGTGAGCTCGAGGCCCATGTCCTTGTTCTTCATCGCGGTGTCCACCCGAGCAAGCATCAGATCGACCATGCGGACGATCTCGGGCTCCGACAGCTGGTGGAAGACGATGATGTCGTCGATCCGGTTCAGGAACTCGGGCCGGAAGTGCTGCTTGAGCTCATCGTTGACCTTCGACTTCATGCGGTCGTAGTCGATGGCGGCGTTGCTCGTCGAGAAGCCCAGCCCGGGACCCTTGGCGATGTCCCGCGTACCGAGGTTCGAGGTCATGATCAGGACCGTGTTCTTGAAGTCGACCTGACGCCCTTGAGCGTCGGTGAGACGGCCGTCCTCGAGAATCTGCAGCAACGTGTTGAACACGTCGGGGTGCGCCTTCTCGACCTCGTCGAACAGCACGACGCTGAACGGCTTGCGCCGGACCCGTTCGGTCAGCTGGCCGCCTTCCTCGTACCCGACATATCCGGGCGGGGAGCCGACGAGACGGGACACGGTGTGCTTTTCCATGTACTCGCTCATGTCGAGCTGGATCAGCGCATCCTCGTCACCGAAGAGGAACTCGGCGAGGGTCTTCGACAGCTCGGTCTTTCCCACCCCGGTGGGGCCGGCGAAGATGAACGAGCCGCCAGGGCGCTTCGGATCCTTCAGTCCGGCGCGGGTACGGCGGATAGCCTGGCTGACCGCCTTGATCGCTTCGTCCTGACCGATGATGCGACGATGCAGCTCGTCCTCCATCCGCAGTAGCCGCGCCGTTTCCTCCTCGGTCAGTTTGAAGACCGGGATTCCCGTCCAGATCGCGAGAACCTCGGCGATCTGCTCGTCGTCGACCTCGGACACGACGTCGAGGTTCCCCGCCTTCCACTCCTTCTCCCGCTGAGCCTTTTCGCCGATCAAGGTCTTCTCACGGTCACGCAGCGACGCTGCCTTTTCGAAGTCCTGCGCGTCGATGGCGCTCTCCTTCTCGCGGCTCACCTCGGCGATGCGCTCGTCGAACTCCCGCAGATCCGGTGGTGCGGTCATGCGGCGGATACGCATCCGGGACCCGGCCTCGTCGATCAGGTCGATCGCCTTGTCGGGCAGGAAACGGTCCGAGATGTATCGGTCGGCGAGATTCGCCGCCGCGACGAGCGCCGCGTCGGTGATCGAGACGCGGTGGTGCGCCTCGTAACGGTCGCGGAGGCCCTTGAGGATCTCGATCGTGTGGGCCACGGACGGCTCACCGACCTGCACGGGCTGGAAGCGACGCTCGAGAGCGGCGTCCTTCTCGAGGTACTTGCGGTACTCGTCGATCGTGGTCGCGCCGATGGTCTGCAGTTCGCCGCGCGCCAGCATCGGCTTGAGGATGCTCGCCGCGTCGATCGCGCCCTCGGCCGCACCCGCTCCGACCAGAGTCTGGATCTCGTCGGTGGTCAGGATGCTGTCGCCCCGG
>CAXTUZ010000040.1:0-13348 GCA_964247525.1 uncultured bacterium | reverse complement strand
GAGTTGCGCCCCCCCGGGACCGACAAGGGCGGGGCCCTCCGCGCGCTCGCGCAGGAGGTCATGCCGGAGGCGGTGCTGGTGGCGGGCGACGACGTCGGGGACCTTCCGCTCTTCGCCGCAGCATCGGACTTCGGCGTCCTGGCGCTGCGCATCGCGGTGCGCAGCGCGGGGTCCGCCCCGGAGGTGGCCGCGGCCGCCGATCTCGCGGTGGAGGGCCCGGACGCGCTCGTCTCGTTGCTGTCGACGCTGCTGTGAGGTGGGTCCAGGGGCCGGCCGAGTTCAGCGGAGATCCGCGAGCTGGGCTTCGAACCAGCGTTGCGGAGAGTACGCTGCCGCGGCCCGCGCGAGCCGGTCGCTGCGCCACTTCCGCTTCGCCGAGGTCAGGCTCAGGCCGGTCAACATGGCCGCGGCGGTCGCTTCGGTGTCGTACGGATTGATGACGAAGGCATCCGCGCCGAGTTCGGCCGCCGCTCCCGCCTCTCGGGAGAGCACCAGTGCAATCCCGTCCTCGGACACGATGGGCCCCTCCTTGGCGACGAGGTTCATCCCGTCCCGGATCGGGTTCACCACCAGCACATCGGCAAGCCGCATCGCCGCGAGAGCGCGCGGGTAGTCGTCGGTGAAGTGGGCGCGGATCGGTTCCCACAGGATTGTCGAGAACTCGTCGTTGATGGCGCGGATCGTCCGTTTCACGAGCACCATGTAGTCCTGATACTCGGTGAGATCACCGCGACTGGGATAGGCGATCACGAGGTGCTGGACCTGCTCGATCAGCTCAGGGTGCTCGCGCAGCAGGTCCCGGAAGGCGAGCAGACCTCGAACGATGTTCTTCGAGAGCTCGGTCCGGTCGATTCGCAGGACGACCTGGCGCCCGCCGGCCCAGGTCCTCAGTTCGGTGAGGCTGTCCGCCACGTCCTGCGTGCGGCTCTGTGCCCGCAGTTCTTCGGCGTCGACGCCGAGCGGATAGACCCCGAGCCGGGTCGTTCGGCCGCCCCGGTGCAGGGTGAGATCCGACGCGGACACGCCGTCGGTAACCGCCGCGCAGGCGGCGAAAGCACGCGCCCATCGCTCGGTGAGGAAGCCGGCCTGGTCGGCGCCCAGGACCCCGTCCACGATGGCCTTCGCGACGTCGTCGGGCAGCATGCCGAAGTAGTCGGGCGGCGCCCACGGGGTGTGCAGGAAGTGCCCGATGCGCAGGTCGGCCCTCCGCGCGCGGAGCATCGCCGGTGCGAGGAGAAGGTGGTAGTCCTGGATGAGCACCCGCGCGCCACGTCCGGCCTGTTCCGCAAGGGCTTCGGCGAAGGCCTCGTTGTACGAGACGTACGCCGCCCATTTCGAGCGGAACGCGGCGTCGAAGATCGGCGCCGTCGGGGTGTCGTACAGCAGGTGATTGACGAACCACAGGACCGAGTTCGCGATCCCGTTGTAGGCGTCGTCGTGAACGTCGGGGTCGATATCGAGCATGTGCAGCGGCGCATCGAAGGCATCGTCGATCGTTCCGCCCGCCCGGGTGCAGGCGTCCCGGTCGGCATCTGACAGCGCGGCACATATCCACAGCAGATCGCCCGAGCTGGCGGCGGAGGACAGGCCACTCACCAGCCCGCCGCCGCCACGGCGTGACGTCAGTTCCCCGTTCTCGTCGTAGCCGAAGGCCACCGGACCTCGGTTCGAGGCGACGAGCAGCTCTGCGGACATCCGCTCGACTCTATCGGCGGCCCAGGGTCGCCCGAATTGCCTGCGCCCACCCGAGACCCTGGGACTCGCCTGTCACGGTGACGTTCGCGGCGAGTTCGGAGCCGATATGAGCGGCTCCGTTCGCGACGAGGAAGAACGACCCCAGCTCCTCGGCCATCTCGAGGTCGCTGCGGGAATCGCCGATGCCGATCGCGTCGGCGGCGCTCAGGCCACGCCGCCGCAGGTCCCACGCCACTGCGGTGCCCTTGGAGATCCCCCGTGGAATCAGGTGATAGACGTGCACCGGCAGCAGGGCCGGATCGAGACCCGTCGGACGCCCGGGTGGCAGCACGCCGTTGTCGCGCAGTTCGAGGTGTTTCGCGTCGTGGACGTCGAGCCAGGCGCGGGCCTGCGGCCCGGGAACGTTCCCTCGGAGCATCACGTCGACCTCGTGTCCCAGGTGCCAGGGCTCGTGAAATTCGAGGCGGCCGGGGAAGTCGGCGAGCAGCTTCGCAACCAGCGCCTCGTCCGCGGGAGGCCCGGCGCCGGGAAGCTCGGCGCGTGCGGCGCAGTGCCCCCAGCTGACGATCGAGCCCAGCTCGCCGATGTACCCCTCCGCCCCGAACAGAAGGCTGGCTTCGACCAGTTGCGCCGAGGTGCGTCCGGATACGAGCACCAGATCGTGTCCGGCCTGGAGCCAGGCGGCGAGCGCCTCGGCGGGTGCCAGCGTGATGGTGTGGTCCCGGCTCCGGAAGAAGCAGCCCCGGGGGCCGAGCATCGTTCCGTCGAGGTCGGTGTACAGGATCATGACGCGCGGGCCCGCCGTGCCGCGTATTCGGGCACGGTGATCATCGGCGGCCGCGCCTGCTCGACGATCGGCCACCCGACGGGTTCCGCGGCGTCCGGTCCTGCCGCGAACTGGACGAGCTCGGCGCCGGGGAGGTGGACGCCGGCCCGGTGCAGAGCTGCCGCCGTCACCGCGGCCGCCATCCTGCCGAGAGCCTCGATGTTCTGATGGCGGTGCCGTCGCGTACCGAGGTGAACCTGCGCGATGCCGTCCAGACCGATCGCGGCCAGCGTGTCGACGAGCAGTCCGAGCTCCACCGCGTACCCGGCGTCGTACTGCAGGCGTTCGAGCAGTGTCCGCCGGCCGGCGTACTCCCCGCCCAGGGGTTGGGCGACCCCGGCGAGCTGTGGCCACAACAGGTCGAGCAGGGGCCGCGCGGTGAGCTCGGTGACGCGGCCGCCACCGGTGAGAACCTCCGCACCGCCGGTGATGAGCGGCCGTGCATAGGTCGCCTTCACCAGCGCGACGTCGGGTTCGGTGAGCAGCGGCCAGAGCAGTCCGGTGACCCATGCCGGCGTCACGCCGACGAGATCGGAATCGAGATAGACGATCACCTCGCCGGAACTCGCGGCCAGGCCCTTCCAGAGCGCGTTTCCCTTGCCGGTCCGCGTGCCGTATCCCGGCAGCACCTCGGCGAGCGACACGACCTGGGCCCCGGCATCGGTGGCGACACGAGCCGTGTCGTCGCGGGACGCGTCGTCGAGGACGAGAAGTTCGTCCGCGACACCCTCGTTCAGCAGCGGGATCAGAGCGCTCACGACCCCGCCGACCGTCTCCGCCTCGTCCCGAGCGGGGAGCACCACGCTGACCGTCCTGCCCTCCTTGCGGGCGGCGACCGTAGCGATGTCGGGAATGTCGGTCCGGGTGTACGTACGCCGCTCGAACCAGCGCTGTACGTCAGGACGCATTGGCTTAGACTCTCATGCGGCGAGTGGGCCGAACCCGCTCGCCATCTCATCCCGAGGGGCAGAGGGATCCGGCCCGATGAAGCCCCGGCAACCACCGCTGTGCGGCAGGTGCCAACTCCGGCCCGCCATCCGGTGGGGAAGATGAGGAGGGCTCCATGACGTCCGTGCTGGACGCACCCGCCGCGACGCCGATCGCGAACCCCGCGATTGCGCTCGAGTGCAAGAACTGTCACCACCGCCAGCCGCTCGCCCCGGTGCACGTCTGTCCCGAGTGTTGGGGTCCGGTCGAGGTGGTGTACGACGACGCGGCCCTTGCGCGCTGGACCCGCGCGGACGTCGAGGCCGGCCCGCAGACGTTGTGGCGGTACGCCGGCTGGCTGCCCGCCGGACACGATCCGGTCACCCGCGTCGACATCGGAACCGGGATGTCCCGGCTGGTGAAAGCGGATCGTCTCGCCGCTGAGCTCGGCATGGCGAAGCTCTGGATCAAGGACGAGAGCGGTAACCCGACGCACTCGTTCAAGGACCGCGTCGTCTCCGTTGCCCTGTCCGCCGCCCGCGAGTTCGGCTACACGACCGTCGCCTGTGCATCGACGGGAAACCTGGCGCAGTCGGTGGCGGCACATGCGGCAGCCGTAGGACTCCGCTCGGTGGTTCTCATTCCGCACGACCTGGAAGCCGGGAAGACGGTCTCGACCGCCGTGTACGGCGGCACGCTCGTAGCGATCGAGGGGTCCTACGACGACGTGAACCGGTTGTGCAGCGAGATCGCGGGCGAGGAGGACTGGGCTTTCGTCAACGTCAACGTGCGCCCGTTCTACGCCGAAGGGTCCAAGACGCTGGGCTTCGAGATCGCCGAGCAGCTCGGCTGGCGCCTGCCCGAGCAGGTCGTGATCCCGATGGCATCCGGATCGCTGCTCACCAAGGTCGACAAGGCCTTCGGCGAGTTGAGCCGTCTCGGGCTCGTCGCGGCATCGCCCTACCGGATCTTCGGAGCGCAGGCGGACGGATGCTCTCCGATCGCGACGGCGTTCGGCGCAGGCGAGGACGACATCACCCCGGTCAAGCCGTCGACGATCGCGAAGTCTCTGGCGATCGGAAACCCGGCCGACGGTCCGTACGCGTTGCAGGTCGTCCGGCGTACCGGTGGCGCAGCGATCAGCGTCTCGGACCCGCAGATCGTGGAGGGGATGCGGCTGATAGCACGGACGGAGGGCATCTTCGCCGAGACCGCGGGAGGGGTCACCGTCGCGGTGCTCCAGATGTTGATCAGCTCCGGGGCGCTCGATCCCGCGGCGGAAACGGTCATCCTGAACACGGGAGACGGACTGAAGACGCTGGATGCGGTCGCCGCCGGCGCCAAGCCGACCGTGACGATCAAACCGTCGTATCGCGCGTTCGAGGCCGCGAACCTCGGGTCGAGCTGAGAGCACCGCGTCTTCTTGCACTCTCCTCCGCAGAGTGCTAAGAACGACTTAGCACTCTCACACTCCGAGTGCCAGGTTGTGGCAGTGAGGCCACGCCGGCCCGCCGGCGTTGACCGTCCGTCGCGGGCACGTGGCCACAGCCCGGCACTTGGGGCACACGCATCCACCCGCGAAAGGGATCCATTCACTTATGGCCAAGATCATTGCTTTCGACGAGGAGGCCCGGCGCGGGCTCGAGCGGGGCATGAACCAGCTCGCCGACGCCGTCAAGGTCACCCTCGGCCCCAAGGGCCGGAACGTCGTCCTGGACAAGAAGTGGGGTGCCCCGACGATCACCAACGATGGTGTGTCCATCGCGAAGGAGATCGAGCTCGAGGACCCGTACGAGAAGATCGGCGCCGAACTCGTCAAAGAGGTCGCCAAGAAGACCGACGACGTCGCCGGTGACGGCACCACCACTGCCACCGTGCTTGCGCAGGCGCTTGTCCGCGAGGGTCTTCGCAACGTTGCGGCAGGCGCCAACCCGATGGCCCTGAAGCGCGGCATCGAGGCCGCAGTCGTGAGCGTCGTCGAGCAGATCTCGAAGGCCGCGAAAGATGTCGAGACCAAGGAGCAGATCGCGTCGACGGCGTCGATCTCCGCGGCCGACACATCTGTCGGCGAGATCATCGCCGAGGCGATGGACAAGGTCGGCAAGGAAGGCGTCATCACCGTCGAGGAGTCGAACACCTTCGGTCTCGAACTCGAGCTGACCGAGGGCATGCGCTTCGACAAGGGCTACATCAGCCCGTACTTCGTCACCGACTCCGAGCGCATGGAGGCCGTGCTGGACGATCCCTACGTGCTCATCGTCGACTCGAAGATCTCGACCGTGAAGGACCTGCTTCCGCTCCTGGAGAAGGTCATGCAGGGCGGCAAGTCGCTCGCGATCATCGCCGAGGACGTCGAGGGCGAAGCCCTGGCAACCCTCGTGGTCAACAAGATCCGCGGCACCTTCAAGTCGGTTGCCGTCAAGGCGCCCGGCTTCGGCGACCGGCGCAAGGCGATGCTCGGCGACATGGCCATCCTGACCGGCGGCGAGGTCATCAGCGAGACCGTCGGGCTCAAGCTCGAGTCGGCCGGGATCGAACTGCTGGGCCGTGCCCGCAAGGTCGTCGTCACCAAGGACGAGACCACGATCGTCGAGGGCGCGGGCGACCCCGACCAGATCCAGGGTCGGGTCAACCAGATCCGTGCCGAGATCGAGAAGAGCGATTCGGACTACGACCGCGAGAAGTTGCAGGAGCGCCTGGCCAAGCTGGCCGGTGGTGTTGCGGTGATCAAGGTCGGTGCAGCCACCGAGGTCGAGCTCAAGGAGCGCAAGCACCGCATCGAAGATGCCGTCCGCAACGCGAAGGCCGCTGTCGAGGAGGGCATCGTCGCCGGGGGCGGCGTCGCGCTGCTGCAGGCCTCGGTCACCGCGTTCGACAAGCTGGACCTGTCGGGCGACGAAGCGACCGGTGCGCTCATCGTCAAGCTCGCGCTCGAGGCTCCGCTCAAGCAGATCGCGATCAACGCCGGCCTCGAGGGCGGCGTCGTGGCGGAGAAGGTCCGTAACCTCAAGACCGGTGAGGGCCTGAACGCCGCCACCGGCGAGTACGTCGACATGATCAAGACCGGGATCATCGACCCGGCCAAGGTCACGCGGTCGGCGCTGCAGAACGCGGCGTCCATCGCGGCGCTGTTCCTGACGACCGAGGCCGTCATCGCCGACAAGCCGGAGAAGTCCGGGCCGCCGGCGATGCCGGGCGGCGGTGGCATGGGGGATATGGACTTCTGAGTTCGTAGTGAGGTGCGAAGCGCCGAACGGAGAGCGAAGAAGTCAGGTTAGATGTGGACTTCTGAGTTCGTAGTGAGGTGCGCAGCGCCGAACGGAGAGCGAGGAAGTCAGGTTAGATGTGGACTTCTGAGTTCGTAGTGAGGTGAAGCATCGAACGGGGTGCAGACCTCGCGAAGGGCGGTCCCGAATCCGGGACCGCCCTTCTGCGTGGGCGGGTTCATTCCTCGCGCAGGCCGGCCAGGATCGTGGGCAACTGCCTGGCTGCGGTTCGGCTCGACGCCGCGTTGCTGGCGAGGACGTATGTGTGGTTCACAGTGACGACGTAGTAGATGACGACGAGTTGGTTGCCGGCCCGCACCCGGATCGCCTCGGCCGCGCCGATCGGCAGATCCACCTGGTACGGCGAGCCGTCGGCCACCGCGCCGGTGCGAGTCACGTTGGCGACGAAGGCGCGCATCGACGCGGCGGCGCTCAACTTAGCCCGCTCCGTCGACATGGCCGGATGGTCGTATTCCCTGGACACCTCGAAGGCCGACCCCGAAGGACCCTCGAACGCCGCAAGATCGTTGATTCGCGCCGCGCTGACCTCGTGCCAGCTTGCCGGGGTCCGGATGGTGAGATCCCGGGCGTGGAACGTGTGACCACCTCCGGAGACGCTTGCGACGGTCACCCCGAGCACTACCGCGTTGAACGTCGCGTGCGCCGCCATCGAGCCGACGAGTCCTCGACGCAGGTACACCCGGCCGAGGACGATTCCCATCACCCAGTAGTAGAAGATTGCCGACCCGTTGAGGTGCCACGCTGCGAACGCGAACCCGGAGACGAGTATTGCGGCGTACATGTGCTGCCGCCACGATTCGAGCAGCACGCCGCGGAAGAGTGTCTCCTCGATCAGCGGTGCGGCGATCAGTGCGATGACGAACGTGAACAGGATCCGGATCGGGTTGTCTTCGCTGATCAGGTCGGTGAAGCGCGAGTCGCCCTGCGGGTGACCGACTGCCGCCGTGACCAGCCCTGTTACCACGCCGCCCATCAGCAACCCGCGAAGGATGCCTGTCCCGGCGGAGGTCAGCGGGTCACCGTCGTGCCAACGCAGCACCGAGGCGGTGCGTCGGAGGAAGGCGACGAGTGCGACACCGACGACCACGTACAACAGCACCGTCAGCGTGATGCCGTCGTTGATCAGGTCGTTGTTGTCGGCGTCGCCGTGCTTGGCGACCTTCGTGATGAACCACTGCGCCGCGGCCCCCGCGCAGATCGCGAGAACGACCAGGAGCGTCGACCGACCGGCCGAGACGACCGAACTCGTCTCCCTCGCCGTCGGCGGCGAGTGGTCCACCGGAGGTCGCCATCCGTACGGCCGCTCGGTGATCGGGGGAGCGCCCGGCTCGGGCCCTTCAGACTCTGGCGGGGCGGCGAGTTCGACGACATCCCCGAGACCGCCGTAGCGCGTGCGACTCGTCGCTGTCGCCCGCGCCGGCGCGGCGGAGGTCATGAGCGGCGCCAGGCACTGTCCGCACCACTGCGCAGTATCGAGAACGTGCCCGCGACAGTTCGGGCACTGGCTCACGGCGGGAGTGTCGGACGCCGGGCGTGACCGACTTGAGCGTCTCGTCGAAGTCCGGATGCAGAGCCGCGGTACGGCACCATTGCGGGGTGACCGAACTCCCGCGTGTTCTCAGTGCCCCCGTTCTCGTCGTCAGCCAGAAAGTCAAGATCGTCGAGGTGACGAACGAATACGCGGTCAGCGATGAGGAGGGCAAGCCGCTCGCGGCTGTCGTCGAGGTTGGGCAGACCGGCCTCAGGAAGGCTGTGCGGCTTCTCACCTCGTGGGATCAGTACTTCACCCACCGACTGGAGATCCGGTCGCCGGAGGGTGAGGTCGTGCTTCGGCTGACGAGGCCCGCGAAGTTCGTACGGAGCAAGGTGATCGTCGAAGATCCCGCGGGCAGCGAAGTGGGACGTATCGTCCAGCAGAACAGTCTCGGGAAGATCCGCTTCGCGATGCTCACCGGCGGGCGTCAGATCGCCGAGCTCCGGGCGGAGAACTGGCGTGCGTGGGACTTCGCCGTCGTCGACGAGACCGGCACGGAGCTTGCTCGTATCAAGAAGACGTGGGAGGGGCTGGCGAAGACGGTCTTCACGAACGCGGACAACTACGTCGTGCGCATCCACCGGCCGCTCGAAGGCCCGTTGTCCTGCTTGGTCATCGCGAGCGCGCTGACCGTCGACACCGCACTCAAGCAAGACAGCCGCGGGCTGAACTGACACCGGGGCCGCGCTTACCTCGCGAAACTCGAGGCGATCTGCGATTCGGCCTCGGCGTAGGCGTTTCCGGCTTGCCCCAGCAGGCTGCTGATGCCCGTGAGCGCGACGTGCAACTGCTCCGCCGACCGTTGCCATTCGTCCCACAGCGTGATGAACTGTGCCTGCGCCGCGCCGGCCCAGTCTCCGCCGAGCGGAGCCAGAGCTCCGGCAAGCATCCTCAGTTCGGTTTCGATATTCGCGCTCCCTCCGTTCACCCGGGTGGAAAGCTCCTGCAGTTGTTGGGGGGTGACGCGGATTCCCAGACTCACGGTGATCCCTTCGGTCGAGAGCACGAGCGATGACGACCCGAACCTAGAGCGACGCCGCCGCAACGTGCTGACGTTGTCCACAGGACGATCAGCGGCCGTACCGCCTAGGTGCAAAAAATCCTGGGCCCTGCTCCGGTCGGCCGCGCTGCGAGGTCCACCGCCATTGGGCGGAGATCCGGCCGCGTCGGGTCGCCGCCGGGGGCACGGCATGCAGCCAGTCGGCTTGAGCGCGCCCGCCCATCACGATGAGGTCGCCCGAGCCGGGGGCGAGATCGATTGCCTTCGACAGGTCACCGGGACGAGATCCCCTCGGGCACAGCAGGAACGGCCGCTGCGTGCCGAGGCTGAGCACTCCGATAATCGTCTCCGAGAGCCAGCGCATCTCGCGGTCGCGGTGCATTCCCATCGCGTGGCCGCCGTGTTCGTAGAAGCACAGCGCCGGCCCGTCGAACTCTACGCCGTAACCGCGCCGCAGCGCTCGGCTCGCCTCCCGAAGAGCTGGATGCGTGGTGGGGCTCGCCATCGCGCTCAATCGGTTCTCGTACTCGTAATGGTCGAAGCGCCACGAACGTGCTCGCCGCCAGGGGACCTGTTCGAGCAGATCGGCGTACACCTGATCGGCGTCGCGCACCCAGCCGCGGATGAGGTCTACCCAACAGCTTGCGTCGAGATGAACTCGCTCGGGACGGCCGACGACCCAGGATGCCTCAGGCTGAGAGCTCATCAGCGTCGACGATCGTGTAGGCGTAGCCCTGCTCGGCGAGGAATCGCTGGCGGTGCGCGGCGTATTCCTGATCGAGGGTGTCGCGCGAGACCACCGTGTAGAAATGGGCGGAGTGCCCGTCCTCCTTGGGCCGCAGGATCCGGCCGAGGCGTTGGGCCTCTTCCTGACGAGACCCGAAGGTCCCGCTCACCTGGATGGCCACCGTCGCCTCGGGCAGGTCGACCGAGAAGTTCGCGACCTTGCTCACAACGAGCAGCCGAATCTCCCCGGACCGGAAGAGCTCGTAAAGGCGTTCTCGCTCAGCGGTTCTCGTCGATCCCTGGATGATCGGTGCGTCCAGCACCTCACCCAGCTCATCAAGCTGGTCGAGGTAGGCGCCGATGACCAACGTCCGATCCTGCGCGTGCCGGTCGACGAGCCGCCGGATCACCGCGAGCTTCGAGCGAGCGGTCGCTCCGACGCGATAGCGCTCTTCGGGTTCTGCTGTTGCGTAGGTCATGCGCTCCGCGTCGGTGAGTGTGACGCGGACCTCCGTGCACGTCGCGGGGGCGATGTACCCCTGCGCCTCGATGTCCTTCCAGGGTGCGTCGTAACGCTTCGGTCCGATCAGCGAGAACACGTCGCCCTCCCGACCGTCCTCGCGGATGAGGGTGGCGGTCAGACCGAGGCGTCGGCGCGACTGGATGTCCGCCGTCATGCGGAACACCGGTGCGGGCAGCAGGTGGACCTCGTCGTAGACGATGAGGCCCCAGTCGCGGGCGTCGAACAGATCGAGGTGCCGGAAGGTGCCGTTCTTCTTGGCGGTCATCACCTGATACGTCGCGATGGTGATCGGCCGAATCTCCTTCCGTTCGCCCGAGTATTCGCCGATCTCTTCTTCAGTCAACGACGTTCGTCTGATGAGCTCGTGCTTCCACTGCCGCACGCTGACCGTGTTCGTGACGAGGATCAGCGTTGTTGCCGACGCGCGCGCCATTGCTGCCGCGCCGACGATGGTTTTCCCCGCGCCGCAGGGAAGGACGACCACACCCGAGCCGCCGTAGAAGAATCCTTCGACGGCCTCGCGCTGGTAGGGACGCAGGTCCCATCCGTCGTGGTCGCGGAGCGAGATCGGATGCGCTTCGCCGTCGACATACCCGGCGAGATCCTCGGCCGGCCACCCGAGCTTCAGCAGGATTTGCTTGAGCCGCCCCCGTTCGGAGGGGTGGACGATGAGCGTGTCGTCGTCGACGCGCGCCCCGAGCAGCGGTACGGCCTTCTTGTTCCGGACGACCTCGGCGAGAACCGCCCGGTCGGTGGACTTCAGCACGAGGCCGTGCGCCGGGTCGTTCTCCAGGCGCAGGCGGCCGTAGCGATCCATGGTGTCGGCGATGTCGACGAGCAGCGCGTGCGGGACCGCGAACCGCGCATACCGTACGAGGGCATCGACGACCTGCTCGGCGTCATGGCCCGCGGCCCGCGCGTTCCACAGCCCGAGCGGTGTCAGGCGGTAGGTGTGGACGTGTTCGGGCGAGCGCTCGAGTTCGGCAAAGGGCGCAATCGCCTGGCGCGCCTCGGAGGCCAACGGATGGTCGACCTCGAGCAGGACCGTCTTGTCGGATTGGACGATGAGCGGGCCGGTGACCGGCTCGCTCACGCCGCGTCCTTAAGGCGGTGCAAAGCCCGTTCCGCGAGTCTCGAACCGATGGCCAGCGATGCAGTCGCCGCCGGCGAAGGAGCGTTCAAGACGTGAAGTGCGTTCGGCCCGTCGGCGAGCTGGAAGTCGTCGACCATCTGGCCGTCGCCGGCCACCGCCTGTGCCCGGATGCCCGAGGTTCGGTCCACCAAGTCCGCGGCCGTAAGGTCGGGCAGGTAGGGGACGACCGTCGCGAGGTAGGCGCGGCGGCTCGCCGTGCGCCACATCTCCGCCGCTCCGGTCCGCCACATGGTCCGGGCGAGACGACGAAATCCCTTGTCCTGCAGCACATCCCGGGCATCGGCCCGGTTGACGTCACGGCGTCCGTACCCTTCACGTGCCAGTGCCAGCACGGCGTTCGGGCCGGCCCACACCGCGCCGTCGATCCGGCGGGTGAGATGCACGCCGAGGAACGGCAACGCGGGGTCGGGCACTGGGTAGACCAGGCCGCGAACGAGGCCGGCCGCGCGGGGAGCCAACGTCCACCAATCTCCGCGGAACGGCACGATGCTGACCGATGGCGAGGCTCCCGCGAGCCGGGCGACGCGATCGGATTGCAGACCGGCGCACGTGATGAGGAAACGGGTCCGCAGCCGGTTGCCTCCCGCGGTGACCGCGAGTCCGCCTTGGACCCGGTCAACACCGGTGAGTGCACTGCCGAGCAGGATGGATCCTCCCGCGCTCTCGACATCCGCGGCGTACGCCCGGGCCACGGCCGCGAAGTCGACGACGCCGGACTCCGGCACCCACAGCGCCCGCAGGCCACGGATGTGCGGCTCGTGCTCCCGAAAACCCTCGGGCGGCAGCATCTCCAGACCTTTCAGTCCGTTGGCAGTGGCCCGCTCGAACAGCTGCTCGAGACGGGCGAGCTCGTCCGGGCGCACCGCGACGACGAGCTTTCCGATGCGTTGGAGCGGAATGCCGCGCTCGGCGGTGTACGCCTCGAGAGAGCGGCGGCCCTCGGTGCAGAACTGGGCTTTCTGCGAGCCCGGCGCGTAATAGACCCCGGCGTGGACGACGCCGGAATTGTGACTGCTCTGGTGCGCGGCGACCGAGGTTTCCTTCTCTACGACGGTGACGCGCAGCTCGGGCCGGCGGGTGAGCAGGGCTTTCGCGGTCGCCAACCCGACGAGGCCGGCCCCCACGACGACGACGTCGGATTCTTCGGCGATGTCAGGCTGGCTCACCTTCAGAGAATACCGCCGGGGCACGACGCGAAGCTCACGCGCCGCCCTCATCGGCGAAGTCGAGTTCGGTGATCCGATGGAGGGCGAAGCTCCGCCGCTCCTGGGTCTTGTGGTCGTACGCGGTGAGCAGACCGCCCGACAAACCTTGCGGTTCGACGAGCCGCCTGCTGTCTTGTCCTTGCGCGTTGATGTAGCCCAGAACGACCGGGCGGCCCTCGCCGATGGCTTGGTCGAGCAGGGCGAGCGTCGCCTGAACGCCGTGCCGGGCCGGCGACGACGCCACTGTCCGGGTCGCCACGATGTCGCCGGTACGGATGCTTGCGACGATGCGCGTCACGTCGGTGTCCGAGAGCGTGCGCTCGGCGGAGGGCGCCGCCGGCAAGGCCCGCGCAGCGCGGATTCGCTCCGGCCGCCCGATCACCACCGCCCCGTCGGCACGTTCGGCCGCCGGGGCGTAGCCGGCGGCACGCAGCCCGTCGAGCAGCTCGGCCACCCGGAGCCCGGATATCGC
>CAXTUZ010000039.1:12415-13898 GCA_964247525.1 uncultured bacterium | reverse complement strand
CTATCGCTTCCTCCAGGAGCTTCCCAAGAGCAACTACGGCAAGGTCCTCAAGCGCGGCAACCACATCGACGACGCACGCGACGCGCGCCGGGTTGCCGACGCGCTCGGCGTTCCGTACTACGTGTGGGACCTCGCCGACCGATTCGGCGAGGAGGTCATCGACGACTTCGTCGCGGAGTACGCGGCGGGGCGGACCCCCAACCCCTGCGTGCGCTGCAACGAGCGGATAAAGTTCGCGGCGGTCCTCGACCGCGCCCTCGCGCTCGGCTTCGACGGCGTCGTCACCGGTCACCACGCGCGCCTGCAGGACGGGGAACTGCGGCGGAGCGCGGATCCGGCCAAGGACCAGTCCTACGTCCTGGCGAGCCTTCGTCCCGATCAGCTCGCCGGCGCCGTGTTCCCGCTCGGGGACAGCACCAAGGCCGCGGTACGGGTCGAGGCTTCCGAGCGCGGACTCGCCGTTGCGGACACGCCGGACAGCCACGACATCTGCTTCATCCCCAGCGGTGACACGGCGGGCTTCCTGGGAGCCCGGAGCGGCTCCGCGGACGGGGCGATCCGGGATGCCGGCAGCGGCGAGGAACTCGGCCGCCACGACGGGACGTACGCGTTCACGGTGGGCCAGCGCCGGGGTCTGCGCGTGCACGCGCCGGCAGCGGGTAGCGCTCCCCGGTATGTCCTGGGGATCGAGCCGGCCACGAACACGGTGCTGGTGGGTCCGCGGAGTGCGCTCGATGTCCGCGAGGTCCGTACCGGCTCCGTCGCGTGGCTCACCCGGACGCCACCGGCCGGCGGCCGGGGTCGCGTACAGCTGCGGGCGCACGGACAGAGCCACCCGTGCTCGCTGAAGGAGCTGGCCGGATCCGCGGTGATCAGCCTCGACGAACCGGTCTCCCGGGTCGCACCCGGGCAGCTGGCGGTCGTGTACGACGACGCCGACGAGCAGGTGCTCGGCGCGGCGCGGGTCACGGCATGAGTGCGACGACACCGAACCGACCGACACCGGCCGCGGCGGGTCCGTGGCCGGTGGGAGTGCCGCCGATGTCGGTCACCGGGCTGGGCAGCATGCCCGGCGGGGATCCGCTCCTGGCCCAACAGCGCATCTTCGACCTGCTGCCGGGTTTGCCGCATCTGGTCGAGCTCCCCGACCGGGGGCCCGGTGCCGATCTGATCGGCCGCGGTGCCTGCATGCTCACCGAGATGCCCATCGACCTCCAGCCGTCCGGATGGCGGCTGGTCGACCGCCCGGGGCGCGACGCGCGCCGCGCACTGGCTCTGCTCGACGCGGATCTCGACGCGCTCGCCGAGGCTGCGGACGGATGGACCGGTGCGCTCAAACTCGCCGCGGCCGGGCCCTGGACGCTCGCCGCAACCCTCGAGCTCACTCGCGGCGACAAGGCTCTTCGTGATACCGGAGCGGTCGCCGATCTTGCCGCCTCGCTCGCGGACGGCATGGCTGCGCACGTCGCCCGCGCCCGGAATC
>CAXTUZ010000039.1:10279-12405 GCA_964247525.1 uncultured bacterium | reverse complement strand
GCCCGCGTCCGGGGATTGATTCCGGGCGCGGAGCTCATCGTCCAGCTGGACGAGCCGGCACTGCCGGCGATCCGCTCCGGCCACGTGCGGACCGCGAGCGGCTTCGGCGCGCTCCGGGTGCCCGAGGACAGCGAGATCCGTGCGGAGCTCTCAAAAGTTCTCGATGCGCTTCCCTACCCGGGGGTGCACTGCTGCGCGCCGGCGGTCCCGCTCGGTCTGCTCCGCGAGTCAGGCGCCGGCTGGGTTGCGCTCGACACCGGGCAGTTGCGCGCGTCCGACGACGAGCGCGTCGGGGAGGCGCTCGACGCGGGCCTCGGTCTGATCCTGGGCGCCGAAGCCGGCGAGGGGGACGCGGCTGTCGTGGCGTTGGCCCACCGGCTCGGCTTCGGTGCCGAGGTGTGGTCGGGCCGCACCCTGTTCTCGCCGCCGTGTGGCCTCGCCGGACGAGCGGAACCGGCCGCGTGGGAACTGTTGCGGGCGCTGCCCTCCCGCGCGGAGCAGGTGTACGAGCGGATCGGTCGATGAGCGCCGCCGACGTGTCCGCAGAGGTCCCACCCCGGGCCCATGAGGCCGCTCGGCTGCACGCCGACCTGGCGCGCGAGGTCGAGGAGCACCGCTTCCGGTACTACGTCCTCGACAGGCCGACGGAGGCCGACGGCGCGTACGACGCCCTGATGCGTCGGCTCGAAGCGCTCGAGCGGGCCTACCCGGAACTTCGTACTCCGCAAAGTCCGACCCAGACGGTCGGGGGCGCGATCTCCACCCTCTTCGCTCCCGTCACCCACCTCCAGCGCTTGTTGTCGCTGGACAACGTCTTTTCGCCCGAGGAGCTCGCCGCCTGGTCCGAACGGGCTCGGCGCGGCTTCGGCGCCGACGACTCGCCGTGGCTCTGTGAGCTGAAGATCGACGGCCTTGCGGTGGATCTCGTGTACGAGGAGGGCCGGTTGGTCCGCGCGGCCACCCGCGGGGACGGCCGTACCGGCGAGGACGTGACTCCCAACGTCCGGACGCTGGACTCCGTTCCGGGCCGGCTTCGCGGTACAGCGCCCGCGCTGCTCGAGGTGCGCGGGGAGGTGTTCTTCCCGGCTGCCGGGTTCGAGGCCCTGAACGCGGGTCTCGTCGAAGCGGGGAAGGCGCCGTTCGCGAACCCGCGGAACGCGGCGGCAGGCTCGCTGCGCCAGAAGGATCCACGGATCACCGCGTCCCGGCCGCTGCGGCTCACCCTGCACGGCCTCGGCGCGAGCGAGGGGTTCGACCCTGCCAGCCAGTCCTCGGCGTACGAGGCGTTCGCCGAGATGGGACTGCCGGTGTCGTCGCGTTACGAGGTCGTCGAGGAGCTGACCCGCGTCCAGGCGTACGTCGAGCACTGGGGCGAGCACCGCCACGACCTGGAGCACGACATCGACGGGGTCGTCGTCAAGGTGGACCGGCTGGCGGTTCAGCGCCGGCTCGGCAGCACCAGCAAGGCGCCGCGGTGGGCGATGGCGTACAAGTACCCGCCCGAGGAGGTGACCACGAAGCTGAACGACATCCGCGTCAACGTCGGCCGGACCGGGCGCGTGACCCCGTTCGGTTTCATGTCGCCGGTCGTCGTCTCGGGCTCGACGGTGTCGCTCGCCACGCTGCACAACGCTGACGAGGTCGTCCGCAAGGGCGTGCTGATCGGTGACACCGTCGTGCTCCGGAAGGCGGGCGACGTCATCCCGGAGATCGTCGGGCCGGTGGTCGAGTTGCGGGACGGTCAGGAACGGGCGTTCGTCATGCCGACGCACTGCCCCGAGTGCGGGACCGAGCTGCGCCACGAGAGCGCTGCCGATGTCGACATCCGCTGCCCGAACGCGCGGTCATGTCCGGCGCAGCTTCGTGAGCGGCTGTTCCACCTGGCCGGCCGGGGCGCCTTCGACATCGACAGGTTCGGGTACGAAACCGCGATCGCCCTGCTCGCCGACGCCCTCGTCACCGACGAGGGCGACGTCTTCGACCTGACCGCCGAGATGCTGACGCGATCACCGTTCTTCACCAAGAAGAACGGTGAGCTCTCCGCGAACGGGACCAGCCTGCTCAGCGGACTCGAGCGGGCCAAGTCCCAGCCGTTGTGGCGGGTGCTGGTCGCGCTGTCCATCCGG
>CAXTUZ010000039.1:0-10269 GCA_964247525.1 uncultured bacterium | reverse complement strand
CTTCGCGTCGATGCCGGCGCTGCGCGCCGCCGACGCGGCCGAGCTCGCCGAGGTCGAGGGGGTCGGCCCGGTGATCGGCGCGGCGCTCATCGACTGGTTCGCGGTCGACTGGCACGCGGCGGTCGTCGACCGATGGGCGGCCGCGGGCGTCCGGATGGCTGACGACGAGGCGGCCGCGAGTGACGTGCCACAGGTCCTGGCCGGGACCACCGTCGTGATCACCGGCACGCTGGCGGACTTCTCCCGCGAGACCGCTGCAGAAGCGGTCACCGAGCGAGGCGGCAAGGTGGCCGGCTCGGTCTCAAAGAACACGGACTTCGTGGTTGCCGGCGCGGACCCGGGACGCTCGAAGTACGACCGGGCGATCAAGCTCGGCCGCCCGATGCTCGACGACGCCGGATTTGCCGCACTGCTCGCCGGTGGTCCCGAGGCGGCGGCACCGCACGCGCAGATTCCTGCGCCGTAACCGGGCCGCCGTCTGGTGCGCTTCTCGCGCTCAGGTGCTTGCCATCGACGGCGCGGCGGACACGGTCGCGGCGACCCCGGCGAGGTGCGCCAGCCGGAGCACCTCCGAACTGCGGAACCGTGGGCCGCCCGGCCTGCCGATGAGGATCGCGAGCTCGGGGTGACCCACGGGTGCGGCGGCCATCTCCATGCCAAGTACCTCCCACCTGCTCGGCACCCATGGCTCGCTGCGATCGAGGCGGCGTGCGTTCGTGAGCGGCAGCCACGGGAACCGCAGGGCCGCGGTGTCCGGCGCGCCCGCCGAGGTCTGCTCCACCCGCACCGGCCGGGAGCCGTCGGCCTCGGCCGGATCAGAGATCTGGCGGAGGAGGAGGGCCCAGCCGGCCCGGAACACTCCAGGTGCGTGCACCGTGAACGACGCGAGCGCTGAGGCCGGGCTCGCGGCGAGCGCGTCGACGAGTTCGAGGTCTCGGTGGATGTCCCGTCCGCCCAGGTAGGGACGCAGCGATTCCACGACGACGCCCGGAACCGACTGCGCGGCCGTGATCAGGACGTCCGCGAGACCGTTCGCAAGTTCGACGAGAATGTCGTCGACCGCGCCCTCCGGGCCGCGCTCGACGACGTCAAGACTCACGATGTCCCCGCCGGCGTCCCCGATCGCCGTAGCCACCGCACCGAGCGATCCGGGCCGATCGGGCAGCAGGACGCGGAGCAGGTAGGTCACCGGCGGATCCTCGCGCAGGGTCATAGCGTGAGTGTTTCGGATGGGTGTCCTGACTGTGACATCGGGGTACCGCTGCGACGCGCCCCGTAGAGTGAGGGCATGATCACCCGGGCGGAGGTCGCCCACCTCGCCCACCTCGCGCGGCTCGAAGTCACCGACGCCGAGCTCGACCTGTTCGCCGGCCAGCTCGAACAGATCCTGACCGCTGTGGCTCGGGTCGCGGAGGCCGGCACGGACGGCGTCGCACCGACGAGCCACAGCCTGCCCCTGACGAACGTCTTCCGCCCCGACGTCGTGGTGCCCGGCGTCGAGCGGGCCGAGGTTCTCGCCCAGGCTCCCGCGGCGGAGGGTGGCAGGTTCCGGGTCCCGCGGATGCTGGACGAACCGGTCTGATGACCTCGACGCTCCAGGACGAGTTGATCCGGCTCACGGCGGCGCGGACGGCTGCCGCGATCGAGGCGGGAGCCGTCTCGGCGACCGAGGTGACCCGTGCCGCGCTCGGTCGTATAGGTGAGGTCGAGGATCGGATCCACGCGTTCCTCCACGTCGACACCCGCGGTGCGCTTGCCGCGGCAGCGCACGTCGACGCAAAAGTGGCCGACGGAGAGCGGCTCGGCCCGCTCGAAGGAGTACCGGTCGGGCTCAAGGACGTCTTCGCGCAGCGCGGCGTGCCCACGACGTGTGGATCGAGGATCCTCGAGGGGTGGCTTCCACCGTACGACGCGACCGTGGTGACGAAGCTGCGCGCCGCCGGCGCGGTCATCGTGGGCAAGACCAACATGGACGAGTTCGCGATGGGCTCCTCCACGGAGAACTCCGCGTACGGCCCGACCGCGAACCCCTGGGACCTCGACCGAATCCCCGGCGGGTCGTCCGGCGGGAGCGCGGCGTCGGTCGCCGCGTACGAGGTGCCTCTGTCGGTGGGCACCGACACCGGCGGATCGATCCGCCAGCCCGCGGCGGTGTGCGGGCTGGTTGGCGTCAAACCGACGTACGGGGGAGTGTCGCGCTACGGCTTGATCGCGTTCTCCTCCTCGCTCGACCAGGCCGGGCCGCTCGCCCGTACTGTGCTCGATGCGGCGCTCCTGCACGCCGCGATCGCCGGCCACGACCCACGCGACTCCACCTCGATCGACGGTCCCGTGCCGGATGTCGTGGGTGCCTGCCGAACACGCGATCTCCGCGGTGTCCGGGTCGGGGTCGTACGCGAGCTCGCGGGAGAGGGCTTCGACCCGGGCGTACGGGAGCGCTTCGAGGAGTCCCTTGCCGCCCTGCAGGGGCTCGGCGCCGACCTCGTGGACGTCTCGTGCCCGCACTTCGAACTTGCCCTGTCCGCGTACTACTTGCTCGCGCCCAGCGAGTGCTCCTCCAATCTGGCCAGGTTCGATGCGATGCGGTTCGGGCTCCGGGTGGGGGACGACGGGAGCGCGAACGCCGAGGAGGTGATGGCGGCGACCCGTGAGGCCGGTTTCGGACCCGAGGTGAAACGCCGGATCATTCTGGGCACCTACGCTCTGTCGAGCGGTTACTACGAGGCGTACTACGGACAGGCGCAGAAGGTCCGTACGCTCATCACCGCCGATTTCGCCGCAGCGTTCGAGCGTGCGGACGTGCTGGCCACACCGACGACCCCGGGGGTCGCCTTCCGTCTCGGCGAGAAGCTCAACGATCCGCTCGCGATGTACCGGCAGGACATCGCCTCGATCCCGTCGAACCTGGCCGGGAACGCGTCGATGTCGTTGCCGATCGGGCTGTCCCAGGGCCTGCCGGTCGGGCTCCAGCTGATCGCCCCGCCGCTGGCCGACGATCGCCTCTACCGCGTCGGCGCGGCGCTCGAGGCGAGCCTGGACGCGGAACGCGGGCATCCGCTGCTCGACGAGGCGATGGTGCTGTGAGTCGGACCGCTGTGGGTCAGACGTCCGTGATCCGGACCGCCGGCGTCGACGCGGTTCTGGTCGACTACGCCGACGCGGTCGTCCGCTACGAGCCGGTGATCGGGCTCGAGACGCACGTCGAGCTGGGCACCGCGTCGAAGATGTTCTGTGGCTGCTCGACGACGTTCGGTGCCGACCCCAACACACAGGTGTGCCCGACCTGCCTCGGGTTGCCCGGCGCGCTGCCGGTGGTCAACTCCGCAGCGGTGCGCTCGACCGTACTGATCGGTCTGGCGTTGCACTGCTCGATCTCCCCGTGGTGCCGCTTCGCGCGCAAGAACTACTTCTACCCCGACATGCCGAAGAATTTCCAGATCTCGCAGTACGACGAGCCGCTGTGCGTCGACGGCTGGCTCGAGATCGAGGTCGCGGGGCGCACGGTGCGGGTGGACATCGAGCGCGTCCACATGGAGGAGGACACCGGTAAGTCCCTGCACGTCGGTGGCTCGACCGGACGGATCCACGGTGCAACGCACTCGCTGGTCGACTACAACCGCGCCGGAATACCGCTCGTCGAGATCGTCACCCGGCCGATCGAGGCCGACGCGGACGCGCCCGCGGTAGCCCGTGCGTACGTCACGGCGCTGGCCGAATTGCTGCGCAGTCTGGGCGTCTCCGACGTTCGCATGGAGCAGGGGTCGCTGCGATGCGACGTCAACACCTCCCTCCGGGTGCGGGGCACCGTTCCGTACGGCACCCGTAGCGAGACCAAGAACGTCAACTCGTTCCGCTCGGTCGAACGTGCGGTGCGCTTCGAGGTCTGCCGGCAGGCGGGGTTGCTCGACGGGGGCGGCCGGGTGGTGCAGGAGACCCGCCACTTCCACGAGGAGAGTGGTTCGTCGTCGTCAGGACGCTCGAAGGAGGAGGCCACCGACTATCGCTACTTCCCCGAACCCGACCTCGTGCCGATCGCGTTGGACGAGGCGTATGTCGCGGCGGTGCGGGCGCAGATCCCCGAGACGCCGGTCGCCCTCCGGGCCCGGCTCCGGGAGGAGTACGGGTTCTCCGATCTCGAGCAGGAACAGATGGGCAACGCGGGCGTCCTCGACGCCGTGCTCGATACGATCGCTTTGGGCGCGGCGGCGGCCGCGGCGCGTTCGCTGTGGCTCAACGAGATCGCGGCACGCGCAAACGGTCTCGGCGTCGCCGCCACGAGCCTGCCGGTGAGCCCGGCGCACGTCGCGCGGCTGATCGCACTGACCGCGGAGGGAATCCTCACTTCCGCTTTGGCCCGGCAGGCACTGGACGGCGTGCTTGCCGGCGAGGGTGACGTCGACGAGGTCGTGGCGGGGCGCGGGCTCGCGGTGGTGTCGGACGGTGGAGCGCTGGCCGAGGCGGTCGCCGCCGCGATCGACGGACAGCCGGACATTGCCGCGAAGGTGCGCGGCGGCAATGCCGGCGCTCTCGGACCGCTGATCGGTGCGGTGATGAAAGCGACCGGAGGCAAGGCGGATGCCGCTCGGGTGCGCGAGCTGCTGCTCGCCGAGTTGGGGAAGGATGAGTGACTTTGTGAGGAGCGTGGTGATGGGCCAGCCGGTACTGCCGGCCGCGCCGCAGGAAACCGGCGGCACGACGACACTGCTCGATCCGCGGCTACGTGAGAGCGACGCCGACGACGAGGTGTTCCACTACGTGCGCAAGGACAAGATCGCCGAGTCGGCGGTCACGGGTAACGTCGTGCAGGCGCTGTGCGGAGTCGTGTTCCCGGTCACGCGCACGCCGAAGCCGGGTTCGCCGGTGTGTCCCGCCTGCGCGGAGATGCTCGAGATGCTGAAGGCGTTCGGGCCCGGCGGTTCGGGGGACGGGTCCGGTGCGGACGGCGCCGGCGACTGACGCGACTCAGTGCCCGGACGCGATCGGGCTCGGCGCCACGCTCGACGCCCCGGCCGCGGCCGCGTGCCGCCGCAGGCTCGACTCGAGGAGGTAGGTGGGGTAGATCGGAAGAACCAGACCGAGCGGAAGCATTATCAGGGTGTGGCCCGCGTAGCCCGGGACGAGAAGCGCGACCGCGGCGATGAGTCCGGCGCTGCTCACGACTGCGGACGAGACGCACGCGACGAGCGCCGTCCCCTGGGGTCGGCCGGTGAGGTCGGGGCGCCACATGACCGGAGGATCGGCGTCCGGTCCGGACCCCTTGAAGCGCATTCGGGTGACGTCCCGCCGATCAGAGCTCGGCGAGGAAGTCCAGCACCGCACCGGCGAAGACGTCGTTGTCATCGCCCGCGACCATGTGGCCCGACCCGGACACGTCGACGTACCGGGATCCGGGGATCAGTTCGAGGAGTTCTTGCGCGCCCGCGTCGCTGACGACGTCGGACTGCGCGCCGCGGACGAGCAGGGTCGGGACGGTGACGGCGCTCGCCGCGTCGCGCTGACGGTCGTAGCCGTGGTCGCGCATGGGCTCGCTGCTCATGTTCATGAAGGCCGGGTCCCAGTGCCAGTACCACCGGCCGTCGCGGAGCCGGACGTTCTTGCGGAGGCCGTCCACACTCGGTGGCCGCGAACGATGCGGGTTGTACGCGCGAATTGCCTCGGCCACCTCCTCGAGCGAGGCGAAACCGTCTGCGCGGGAGCGCATGAAGCCGGTGATCCGGGCAACCCCGGCCGGTTCGATGCGCGGGGCGATGTCGACCAGCACCAGCGCGCGGGCGAAGCCGGGGCGGTCACCGGTGGCAAGCAGGCTCACCGACCCGCCCATCGATGCGCCTACCAGGACCGGCGGTCCGGCATCGAGCGAGTCCACGACCCGGTACAGGTCGCGCGCCATGGTGCCAAGACCGTACTTCCCGTCCGGTGCCCAGTCGCTGTCGCCGTGTCCCCGCTGGTCGAGGCTGATCGTGTCCCAGCCCGCAGCGGCGAGCCGCGGCCCCGCGCGGTGCCAGGAGTGGCGGGTCTGGCCCCCGCCGTGCAGCAGGATCGCCACGCCTTTCGCGTCCGGGACCGGCCAGCGATCCCCCCGCAGGCGTACGCCCTCTCCCTCGAACTCGACCAGCTCGGCCTCGGGCTGGTTCGGCGTCTGTTCGCGTACACCGGTCTCCGTCACACCACATGTCTACCCCGGTGCGCGGTGAAAAGGCGAACAGCGACGCCGTACGCTCGCAGGCATGCAGACGCAGGCCCCAAAACCACGCAGTGGAGAGGTGACTCTCGGGTACGAACGAGCTCCCGCGCGAGCGATGCTGCGCGCCGTCGGGCTCACCGATGACGACTGGGGCAAGTACCAGGTCGGCATTGCCTCGTCCTGGAACGAGGTCACGCCGTGCAACTTGCCCCTGCAGCGCCTTGCCGCCAGCGCGAAGCAGGGAGTACGGGACGCGGGCGCGATCGGGCTGGAGTTCGGGACGATCGCGGTGTCTGACGGCATCTCGATGGGGCACGAGGGGATGCGCGCCTCGCTCGTGTCCCGGGAGGTCATTGCCGACTCCGTCGAGCTGGTGGTGCACGCCGAACGGCTCGACGGGACGGTGCTGCTCGCCGGCTGCGACAAGTCGCTGCCCGGAATGCTGATGGCCGCCGCCCGGCTCGACCTCGCCAGCGTGTTCCTGTACGGCGGATCGATCCTGCCCGGAACCCTCGCCGACGGGACGCCTGTCACGATCGGGGACGTCTTCGAGCAGGTCGGCGCCCGGGCTCGGGGTCTCATCGACGACGCCCGGCTCGGCGAGTACGAGCGCGCGGCCTGCCCGTCGGAGGGTTCTTGCGGCGGAATGTTCACCGCGAACACGATGGCGGCCGCCGCCGAAGCGCTGGGCATGTCGCTGCTCGGGTCGGCGAGTGCACCGGCGCCCGACGGACGGCGCGATGAGTGGGCGCGCAAGTCCGGCGAGGCCGTGGTCGGCCTTCTGCGTAGCGGAACCCGGGCGCGCCAGATCATGACCCGAGAGGCGTTCGAGAACGCGATCACCGTCGTCATGGCGCTCGGCGGCTCGACCAATGCGGTGCTGCACCTGCTCGCGATCGCCCACGAGGCTCGCGTCGAGCTCAGCCTCGACGACTTCGACGCGATCGGCCGGCGGACGCCGCACATCACCGACGTCAAGCCGTTCGGCAGCTATGTCATGAATGACCTCGACCGGGTCGGCGGCGTGCCGGTGGTGCTGCGAGCGCTGCTCGAGGCAGGACTGCTGCACGGAGACTGCCTCACGGTCTCCGGCCGAACACTCGGGGAGGAACTCGAGGAGTTGAGTCCGCCGCACCCCGACGGGCTCGTCGTGTACGGACTCGACACGCCGCTCGCCACCGAGGGGGGGCTCGCCATCCTTCGGGGCTCGCTCGCGCCGGACGGGTCGGTCGTCAAAACGGCCGGGCTCGCATCGCTCGTCATGGAGGGGACGGCCCGCGTGTTCGACGGCGAGCCGGCCGCGATGCACGCGGTGACCTCCGATGAAATATCTGCTGGCGACGTCGTCGTCATCCGGTGGGAGGGTCCGAAGGGCGGCCCGGGCATGCGGGAGATGCTCGCGGTCACCGCGGCGATCAAAGGCGCCGGACTCGGCAAGGACGTCGTGCTCCTCACCGACGGACGGTTTTCCGGCGCGACCTTCGGGTTGTGCATCGGGCACGTGGCCCCGGAGGCGGCCGATGTCGGCCCCATCGCACTCGTCCGCGAAGGGGACCGGATCCGCCTCGACATTCCCGGCCGTCGGCTCGATCTGCTGGTCGACGAGGCGGAACTCGATGCTCGCCGAGCCGACTTCAAGCCGCTGGCTCCCAGGTACACGACCGGCGCACTGGGCAAATACGTCCGCCTCGTCGGCAGTGCCGCGTACGGCGCCGTCTGCGACTAGCGGATTCACCCGCGTGCGTCCCCGACGAGGACGTCTCGTTCTCTAGTCTCGAGCAGTGGCGTACGGAGGGGGCTACCGCCACCGGAGGCGGGTCTGGCCGTGGTTGTCCGGGCTGGCGGTCGTTCTGCTCGCAGCCGCGATCACCCTCGGTGTCGCCCACGTGCGAGATGACCGCGCGCGAGCGCGAAAGCGTTCGCAGGCCGAGGCGGTGAGCGTGACCCGCGGCTATCTCGCCGCGTGGAGCAAGGGCGACGTGACGGGCATGGCCGCGTACGCAGCCCCCAGTACCGTCGCGTCATTGGCCGAACGAATCCCGGCGTTACGGGAGAGCTTGCACATCTCGTCCCAGACGTACACGGCGGACGCCGTCACCACCCGAGGCGGTCCGGCAGTCGGGCGGTTCCACGCCGTCGTCACGTTGCAGGGGCTTGGTGCGTGGACCTATGAAGGTGCCCTCCCTCTGACGAGGGCGAGCGGACACTGGCAAGTGGCGTTCTCGCCTGAGGCGATCTACCCGCAGCTTCACACCGGCGACACCCTCGTCCGTGAGCGCGAACTCGGTTCGCGCGGTGTGATTCGACTCGCCGACGGGCTGCCGCTCCGTGGCCAGGACGCCGAGCTGACCGGCAACTTGCTCGGCACGGTGGGGGCATACACCGCCGCCCAGGCGCAAGCGGCCGGCCCGTACTACCTCGCGGGCGACCTCGGGGGTCTGAACGGACTCGAACGCGGCTACAACACGACGCTCTCGGGTACCCCCGGCGGATCGCTGACGATCCGGGCCGGCACCGGCGCCGTCCGGCAGACGCTCATCAGCGTGCCGGTGCGCAACGGCAACGACGTCCGGGTGTCGCTCGACCTCCGCGTCCAGCGCGCCGCGGAGGCGGCGCTTGCCGCCGTGCCCGCCGGACTTCCCGCTTCGTTCGTCGCGCTGGATGCGTCAACCGGCAGGGTGCTCGCCCTCGTCAACCAGCCGCTGAACGGGTTCGGCAGGGCTATCCGCGGCCACTATCCGCCCGGTTCGACGTTCAAGATCGTCACGACCACGGCCGCATTGCTGAGCGGCAGCAGCGCGACGACACCGACCGCTTGCACGCCGACCGCGACGGTCGACGGCCGGGTCTTCCAGAACGCCGAGAACGAGTCGTACGGCACGATCTCGCTGGCGGAGGCATTCGCGAAATCGTGCAACACCGCCTTCGTCAACCTGAGCACGCGATTCCCGTCGGGCCAGCTCGGCCGAGCCGCGGCGTTGTTCGGGTTCAGCACGAAGGACACAACGGGTCCGGACACGCCGACGAGCGGCCCGCTGCCACTCACGTCCTTCGGTGGCAACGTACCTGCCCCGGCGGACCTCGCCGATCGCGCCGCGGAAGCTATCGGCCAGGGCCGGATCGTCGCGAGTCCGCTGCACATGGCGAGCGTCGCGGCCGCGGTGGCGTCGGGCACGTGGCATCAGGCGTACGTCTCCGCGGCGCCCCCCGCCGGAAACCCCGCGCACGTCCTTCCGCCGGCGATCGCCGCGAACCTCCGCCAGTTCATGGCTCTGGTCGTTTCGTCGGGTACGGCGAAAGACTCGGGGCTGCCCGCCGGGACGTTCGGCAAGACCGGGACGGCAGAGGTGGGAACCAAACCGAAACCGGACACCGTGGCCTGGTTCGTGGGCTATCGGGGGAGCATCGCCTTCGCGTGTCAGGTCGGTGACGACGGCGCCAGCGGCGGATTCGGAGCCGATACCGCTGCCCCGGCCGTCGCGCGGTTCCTGGGCGACCTCGGCGGCTGATTGACCTTTGGCTCGCGATGGGGCACAGTGAGCGGGTGCGTACCCTTCTCGTAGTAATCGACAGGCGCGTCGCCTGAGCAAACGCCCGCGACGCGCCGACCCCTCCGTACCCTGGGTACGAGGGGTTTTTTGTTGCGGCGTAGCAGTACCTGCCCCGTTCGTGCTGTCCCGTTCAATCGGAAAGTCTGGCCATGAGTGACCCGCAGTCCACACCCCTCACCGGCGCCCAGAGCCTCATCCGCTCGCTGGAGCAGGCGGGGGCCGAGATCGTCTTCGGCCTTCCCGGCGGTGCGATCCTGCCGGCGTACGACCCACTGCTCGATGCCGAGTCGCTGCGCCACATCCTCGTCCGGCACGAGCAGGGCGCGGGGCATGCCGCGACCGGCTACGCGCAGGCGACGGGACGGGTCGGTGTCTGCATGGCGACGTCCGGCCCGGGCGCGACCAACCTCGTCACCCCGATCGCCGACGCGTACATGGATTCGGTGCCGCTCGTCGCGGTCACGGGGCAGGTGCCGCGGCCGGCAATCGGAACCGATGCCTTCCAGGAAGCCGACATCTGCGGCATCACGATGC